>JBEDUR010000029.1:0-25330 GCA_040414865.1 Acidimicrobiales bacterium | reverse complement strand
TATCGAAATGGGGCCGGTGGCGGGTAGTTCAATTGGCAGAACGCCGGACTTTGGATCCGGAGGTTGGAGGTTCGATCCCTCCCCCGCCAGCCCGTCTGACGTCCGGAGATGGACGTACTACGCCGAACGGTTCGAGGGCCAGTTTGATGCCGGAAACTTGCTCGGAGCGCGGGGGTCGCCCGGCCAGCCAGACTGACGGCGGACATAGTGCTCTGGAGCCGACCCTGTCCCTCGCTCGGGAACTCAACGACCGAAGCGGGGCGACGCCCCGACAGGCCTGGCCCGATCCATTGGGCCCGAGCGATGGCAGAGAGCGCCTACGACGCCTCGTGTCAGCGGCTCTACCCGAGCCGATGTGCCGCCAGTCCGAGGTTCCGGCGGCCATTGCTCGTTGACCGTCTTAGCCCTGGCTCGGGGCACGTCTTTCCCGATACGACGGCGACTCGGTTGAGCCCCGGCCCCGAAAGTGTCGAGGGTCTTCCTGGCCGGCGGCACGGCCTCCTCACCAGCGCTTTTGTGGCCCCCGGGCTTGTAGGTCGGCCAGATAGCGGTTGTAGGCGGCCAGCTCCTCGTCCTCGGTGGCCAGCGGCGACGGCGCTTCGGCCTGAGGCTTGGGGGTCGGCGCCGAGGTGGTCCGAGGCTGGTCATGAACCAATTTCCACCAGACGTAGACCCCGTAGGCGGCGAAGAAGGGCCACTCGAACACGTATGCCCAGCTGAGCTCGTTTCCCGAGAGGGCGCGGTGGACCTGCCAGTTGCAGAGGACGGCGCAGGCCGGCACGAGGACGAGGAGGACCGCGTGCATCCCGATCGCCCGCGGCGAGAACCACCTGGTCGGCACCGAATCGACGCTATCGCCCCCCACCTGGGGTGGACCGGCGGGGGGATGAATGAGTGCGTGGCGCGCCGGGGAAAGAATGAGACATGACCGCAACCGGACCGCTGCACGCCATCGTCCTGGCCGCCGGCGAGGGAACGCGGATGCGCTCCGAGCGTCCAAAGCCCCTCCATCGCCTGTGTGGCCGGCCGATGGTGCTTCATGTGCTCGACGCCCTCGCCGAGCTCGAGCTCGACCGGGTGGTCGTGGTGGTCGGCCACGAGGCCCAGTGGGTGGCCAAGACCCTGGCAGAAGAGGCACCGAGCACATTGCGGATTGAGCTCGTCGAGCAGGAGATCCAGCGGGGAACCGGCGACGCTACTGCCGTTGCGCTGACCGCACTCCCCGACGACGAGGACGCCGACGTGGTCGTGCTGCCCGGCGATACCCCGCTCCTGCGACCGCCCACCCTCGCCGCCCTGGTACGCCAACACCGGGGAACCGAGGCTGCCGCCACCCTGCTGACCGCGGTCCTCGATGCCCCGACCGGCTACGGCCGCGTCGTGCGGTCCGGAGAGGATCAGGTGGATCGGATCGTCGAGCAGGCCGACGCCAGCGAAGAGCACCGGGGCATCGACGAGGTCAACACCTCGATCTACTGCTTCCGGCGGTCCCTTCTGCCGCCGGCGCTTCGTCGGCTCAGCCCGACCAACGCCCAGGGCGAGTACTACCTGACCGACGTGGTCGAGGTGCTCTCGGGAGCGGGGTACCCGGTTCGGGCCATGGTGGTCGACGACCCGGTCGAGACGGCCGGAGTGAACGACCGAGCCCAGCTGGCGGCGGCTGAGGCCGAGGTGCGGGACCGGATCAACGAGCGCTGGATGCGGCGCGGCGTGACCATGTGGGACCCGGAGCGGACCTACATCGACACCACGGTCGAGCTCTCGCCCGACGTGGCGCTCTTGCCGGGTGTGGTGCTTCGGGGCGCCTGCGTGATTGGGCCTGGGGTGGAGATCGGGCCGGACTCCACCCTGATCGACAGCGTGGTCGGGGAGGGGGCCGAGATCCGGTACGCCATGTGCGAGCGTGCACGCATCGGGGCCCGCTCGCATATTGGCCCTTTCGCCGCCCTCGGACCCGGGGCCGTGGTGGCCGACGGCGAGACCGTGCCGCCATTCGAGTCGTGGCCGGGCCCCTGACCGCCATCCGGCCTCGGCCCGCCCAACGCGCCACGCGGTAAGTTTTTTCCGTGGAGCTGACGCCGAAACGCAAACTCGAGCTGGTGTCGGGACGCTCGAACCGGCCCCTGGCCGAGAAGATCGCACAACACCTGGGTGTCGAACTCGGGGAGCCCAACCTCCGGGAGTTCGCCAACGGCGAGATCTACTGCCGGTACGACGCCTCCATCCGGGGCAGCGACGTCTTCATCATCCAGACGCACTCCCGACCGGTGAACGATTCGATCATGGAGCAGCTGATCATGATCGACGCGGCCAAGCGGGCCTCGGCCAAGACGATCACCGCCATCTGCCCGAACTACGGGTACGCCCGCCAGGACCGCAAGGCGACCAGTCGGGAGCCGATCACCGCCAAGCTGCTCGCCGACCTGCTACAGGCGGCGGGGGCCGACCGGGTGGTGAGCGTCGACCTTCATGCCGGCGCGATCCAGGGGTTCTTCGACGTGCCCTTCGACCACTTGCGGGCGAGCCCGGTGCTCGAGGAGTACGTGCGCAGCCGGGTTGACGGCGACCTGGTGATCGTGGCTCCCGACTCGGGGCGGGTGCGCGTGGCCGAGGGCTTCGCCCAGCAGCTCAACGCTGACCTCGCTCTGGTGCACAAGCGACGGCCAGCCGGGTCCTTCAACCAGGTCGAGGTTCGTCACGTGGTCGGCGAAGTCGAGGGCCGCCACTGCGTGATCATCGACGACATGATCGACACGGCCAGCACCATCTGCGCCGCCGCCGAGCGGCTGGCCGACGCCGGCGCCTCCGAGATCTGGGCCATGGCCACCCACGGGGTGTTCTCGGATCCGTCGGCCGAGCGACTGCAGAAGGCGCCGGTCTCCCGGGTGGTCGTGACCGACACGCTGCCCATCTCCGAGGAGCGCCGTTTCGAGAAACTCGAGGTGCTGTCGGTGGCCAAGATCATCGCCGACGCCATCAACGCGGTGTTCGCCGAGACCTCCGTGTCGGAGATCTTCGGGGGTGCCAACCAGCTCTGAGCCTGGGCAGGGCCGGCTCCGCCCGAGCCGTTCCAACGACGGTGGGCGATCGATCGACCGAAGGCCAGGGGCGACGCCGCTGCCGAGTAGCCTGGACGCCGGTCGTCGGGGATGGTCGTACCCGGACGGGCCATTCGCATGTCCCGGTTGTCTGGGGCCCCATCGGCGGACCAGCTGGCGTTCGGCGGCCGCCAAAGCCGTGAGGAGAAGAGAAACCAATGCCCGAGATCGTCTTGGAGGCCCAGGTGGGACGGGCTACCGGGACCCGCGCTGCCCGCCGCCTTCGCCGCTCGGGGATGGTCCCGGGCACCGTCTATGGGCACGGCACCGTCCCGGTTTCGGTCGCCGTGGAAGCGAGGGACCTGCGCACCGCGCTGAGCGGGGAGGCCGGGACCAACGCGCTCCTTTCCTTGCGGGCCGGGGGGCGGACCTATCTCACCTTGGCCCGTGAGCTGCAGCGCCACCCGGTGCGCGGCACCCTCGCCCATGTCGACTTCGTCATCGTGCGCCGGGACGAGGTCATCTCGGCCGAGGTGCCCATCAACCTGGTTGGGGAGGCGGTGGAGGTGGCCCACGGCGACGGCATGGTCGAGCAGAACTTGTTCACGCTGACCGTCCGGGCGCTGCCCTCCGACGTCCCCAACGCGATCGAGCTCGACATCTCCGAGCTTACGATCGGCAGCTCGCTGCGCGTCGCCGACCTGGTCCTGCCCGGGGGAGTGACGGTCGAGATCGATCCCGAGGTCGCGGTCGTCGTTGGCCAGCCGCCGAGGGTCGAGGCGGCCGTCGCCGAGGCCGAGGGTGTCCCCGAGGGCGAGCCGGAGGCGGAGGCGGCTGGGGCGGCCACGGCCGAGCCGGAGGGGGCGGCCGAAGGCCCGAGCGACGAGGCGTAACCCGCTGGCGCGGCTGTTCGCACGCCGCTCGGCCGAGAGGCCCCGACGCCGGGGCACCCCGGCCGACCTACTCGTCGTCGGTCTGGGCAATCCGGGCGGGGCGTTCGCCGGCACCCGCCACAACGTGGGCTCCGACGTCGTCGAGGAGTTGGCGCGGCGCCACGGGACGGGCACGCTCCGTGCGACCCGGGGCCAGCGAGCACGCGTCGAGGAAGTTCGGATCGGCGGGCACCGGGTCGCGTTGGCCGTGCCGACCACCTACATGAACGAGTCGGGCAACGCGTTGGCTCCCCTTGTGCGCCGGTTCGGGATCGAGGACCCAGAGACGGTCGTCGTGGTCCATGACGAGCTTGACCTGCCACCGGGCGGCATCCAGGTGAAGTCGGGCGGGGGTCTGGCTGGACACAACGGGCTGCGCTCGATCGAGGCCCATCTCCACACCCAGGCGTTCGTCCGCATCCGCATCGGCATCGGCAAGCCCAGGGGCGGTCCCGGGGCCGACCACGTGTTGCGCCCGCCGTCCAGGGCCGATCGGGCGGCCCTCGACGTGGCCATCGGCCGAGCTGCCGATGCGGTCGAGGTGATCGCGACCGAGGGCGTCGCGGCCGCCATGAACCGCTTCAACGCCAAAGTGCCGGAAGGCTGACGGTGACCGAGACCCTGGAAGTCGTTGCGGCGAGCCCGCTCGTCGCGCTCACCCCGCTGCTCCGTTCCCAGCCCGCGCTGGCTTCGGTCCTCGGGCGAACCAACGCCACGTTCGCCGTCGCAGCCCCGGCCCGCCCCTTCGCCCTGGCCGGCCTGGCCCGGGTGTCCGAGCTTCGGCCGACCCTGGTAATCACCCCGACGCTGGCCGACGCCGAACGCCTGGCTGAGGACCTGCGCTGTTTCGTCGCCGACCCCGGTGCTGTCGCCGTCCTCGCTCCCTGGGAGACCCTCCCGCTCGAACGGGTGAGCCCGGAGATCCACACGATGGGCTCGCGGCTTCAGGTGCTCTGGCGTCTCTTCGGCGATGAGCCGGGCCCCGAGGGTGGGCTCACGGTGATCGCGCCGGTGCGGGCGGTGCTGCAGAGGTTGGGGCCCTGGAAGAGTGCGGTCAGGCCCTTGATGGTGCGCCGGGGGGAGCGAGTCGACCAGCGGGCGCTGATCGGGCGCCTCGTCGAGCTCGGCTACCGGCGTGAACACCAGGTCGAGCACCGGGGTGAGCTGGCTGTGCGAGGGGGCATCGTCGACGTTTTCCCATCGACCGCCGACGAACCGGTCCGACTCGATCTGTTCGGCGACGAAGTCGACCGGCTCAGCGCCTTCGACGTGGGCGACCAGCGCTCCACCGTCGCCCTCGAGCAAGTCGCGATCTTCGGCTGCCGGGAGCTCACGCTGACCGAGGAGGTGCGGGCCCGGGCAAGGACTTTGGCCGACGCCGGCATCTTCAGCCGGGGCCAGTGGGAGCGGCTGGCCGATGGCGAGGTCTTCGACGGGATGGAGGCCTGGCTGCCATGGCTGGAGCCCGACGAGGTGCTCCCGACCGACCTCTTGGGCCGCGGCGCCCTGGTCGTCCTGACCGAGCCCCGTCGCTTGCGGGACCGCGCCGTCGAGGTCGTCGACGAGGAGGGGGCGCTCACCGAGACCTTGGCATCCACTTGGGGCGAGACCGATGGCTCCGGCCCTCTGCCCCGCCTCCACCTGAGCTACGACCGCCTGCTGGCGGCGACCGACGCCTCGGTGCTGGCCATGCCAACAGTGGCCGACTCTCCCGACGTCCCGGCGCTGGCCGCCAGGGGAGTGGGGACGGTGGCGGGCGATGCAGCCCGCCTGACCGACCAGCTCGTCTCCCTGTCGGCCCGGGGCTACTCGGTGGTCCTGTGCGCCTCGAGCCCGATGGCTGCGAACCGGCTCTC
Source organism: Acidimicrobiales bacterium (assembly GCA_040414865.1). GTDB lineage: Bacteria > Actinomycetota > Acidimicrobiia > Acidimicrobiales > RAAP-2 > Palsa-461. Next base: position 19,504 of record JBEDUR010000029.1, on the reverse strand, counting down.
CGACGTACTGGCCGGCGAAGGGGTGCGCGCACCGGTGCTCACCGCGGCCGACGGTCGTCCCGGCATCGCCATCGTGGTGGCGCCGCTCGCGGTCGGCTTCGTGCTCGACGAGCCCAGGGTGGCGGTCATTGCCGAATCCGACATCACCGGCCGCCGAGCCCCGCACCGCCGTCCCCGTCCCCGGGCCCGTCCGGCCGACGGGTTCTTCGACGACCTCGCTCCGGGCAGCTATGTCGTGCACCGCCAGCACGGAGTGGCCCGCTACGCCGGAGTGACGACCCGAACCGTGGCCGGGGCGACCCGGGACTATCTGGTGCTCGAGTACCGGGGCAGCGACCGGCTGTACCTGCCGGTCGACCAGATCGATGCGGTCACGCCCTACAGCGGGGGCGAGACGCCCAGCCTTTCGAAGATGGGGGGCGCCGACTGGCAGCGGACCCGGGCCCGAGCCCGGGCGGCGGCCGGCGAGATCGCGGCCGAACTGGTCGCCCTGTACCGCAAGCGGGCGAGTGTCGCCGGCCACGCGTTCCCCCCCGACACCCCCTGGCAGCAGGAGCTCGAGGGGTCCTTCCCCTATACCGAGACCCCCGACCAGCTGCGGGCCATCGCCGAGGTCAAGGAGGACATGGAGTCGCCGCGGCCGATGGACCGCCTCGTCTGCGGGGACGTCGGCTTCGGGAAGACCGAGGTGGCCATCCGGGCGGTGTTCAAGGCGGTCCAGGACGGGATGCAGGCCGCGGTGCTGGTGCCAACCACCCTGCTCGCCAGCCAGCACTTCACCACCTTCTCCGACCGTTATCGCGGCTTTCCGACGCGGGTCGAGCTCCTGTCGCGGTTCCTCTCGCCCGCCCAGGCGGCCAAGGTGGTGGCCGGCCTCCGGGACGGGTCGGTCGATGTGGTCATCGGGACCCACCGCCTCCTCGCTGAGGACGTGACGTTCAAGCGCCTCGGTCTCCTCGTCATCGACGAAGAGCAGCGCTTCGGAGTGACCCACAAGGAGGCGGTGAAGGCGATGTCGGCGGGGGTGGACGTCGTGACCCTCACCGCGAACCCCATTCCGCGGACCTTGGAAATGGCGCTCACTGGCATCCGCGACTTGTCCATGGTGAACACCCCGCCTGCCGACCGCCAGCCGATCCTCACCTACGTCGGTGAGGAGGACCAGTCGGCCACCTCCGAGGCCATTCGCCGGGAGTTGCTGCGAGAGGGCCAGGTTTTCTACCTGCACAACCGGGTGGCCGACATCGAGGCGGTAGCCCGCCGGCTCTCGGATCTGGTTCCCGAAGCCAGAGTGGCGATCGCCCACGGCCAGATGGACGAGGGGAGCCTCGAGCAGGTGGTCCTCGACTTCTGGGATCAGAATTACGACGTCTTGGTGTGCACGACCATCATCGAGTCGGGCATCGACATGCCCACGGTCAACACGCTCGTGGTCGATCGGGCCGATCTGCTCGGCCTGGGCCAACTCCACCAGATCCGGGGCCGGGTGGGCCGGGCCGGCCAGCGGGCCTACGCCTACATGTTCCACCCGGCCGAGCGGGTGCTCACCGAGGCCGCCTACGAGCGACTGCGGACGATCGGCGAAAACACCGAGCTCGGCTCGGGATTCAAGATCGCCATGCGGGACCTCCAGATCCGCGGGGCGGGCAACTTGCTCGGCCGGGACCAGTCCGGCCATATCGCCGCGGTCGGCTACGACCTCTACGTCCAGATGGTGGCCGAGGCGGTGGCCGAGGCCAAGGGTGAGATCGAGCCGGAGCCGGCGAGCGTGTCGATCGACGTACCCGGCGACGCCCACCTCCCCGCCGCCTACGTCGCGGCCGAGGACGCCCGGCTGGAGGGCTATCGCAAGATCGCCGCCGCCCGCGCTCGCTCGCAGGTCGAGGATGTGGCGAGCGAATGGGTCGACCGCTACGGGCCGCTCCCACCTCCCGCTGAGGGCCTCTTGGAGCTGGCTCGGCTCCGAGCCACCTGTCTGCGGATCGGAGTGAGCGAAGTGTCTGTGCTCTCGGGCCGGGGCTCGGGGCGGCCGCCTGTCGCACGGATCACCGGGATCAAACTCCCGGCGAGCGCCGAGGCCCGACTGCACCGCCTGGCGAGGGATGCCTCGTACCGCGCCCAGCTCGGACAGCTGATCGTCCCGGTCACCGAGCGGGCCAGTGCCGCCCGCCAGTTGCGCGAGCTGCTCGATGCTCTCCTGCCGGAGGAGGCCGTCCCGGAGCCACAGCCGGAGGCCGGTAACATGCCCGGCGCGTGAGGCGGTCCCCTCTACTCCTCGGCGCCCTCGCCGTCGTCGTAGCGACCGCCACCGTGGTAGTGGTGGGAGCGTTCTCGGTGCCCAGCCCCGCGGCCACGGTCAACGGGGTCTCCATCAGCCGGTCTGACCTCAACGCCCAGCTCAACACCATTGCCGAGAATCCGGCGTTCGGCTGCTACCTCGACGCTTCGGTGGCCGTGCGTTCGAGCAATCTGGCCAGCCTGCCGCAGATGTCGGGGTCCGGCACCGGGACCTTCAACACCGCCTTCGTCGACTTCTGGCTCGAACAGCAGATCAACAACCTCTTGGTGGAGCAGCTGGCGGCCCACCAGAACTTGCGGATCGACGCTGGTTCGCTTGGCGCCGGACGCGACGATCTTGCCGGCTCGATCAGCTCAGTGCTCGCTAACGCGGCAGCCAGTTCGGGCCAAGGCGCGGTGTGCGCGCCCGACGGGGCGTCGGTCATCTCGACCCTGCCGGCCGGGCTGACGAACCAGCTGGTCCGGGCCCAAGCGGCCGGGGACCTCGTCCTCTCTCATGCCGCCGGCTACGGGCTGAACACCCCGGAGCTGTCACGGTTCTTCGATGGGCATCGGGACCAGTTCGACACCATCTGCTTGAGCGTCATCCAGGTCGCCACAGAGTCCAGCGCAACCAGCCTGCGGGCCGCCATCGTGGGCGGGGAGAGCTTCGCCGCGGCGGCCAAGGCCAACTCAACCGACACCGCCAGCGCGGCCAATGGCGGCGCCGTCGGTTGCTACTCGGCCACCGACAGCGCCTATACGACCGTGCGGGCCGACGTGAAGGGTCTGAGCGTGGGCGAGGTGAGCCAGCCGGTGGCCAACAACGGCTCCTACCTCCTCCTCATGGTCACGAGCACCCAGCCGGCCGTATTCGACGCCGTCGTGCCGGCCGTGCGGCAGGCAGTGCTCGCCGCCGGCTCGACGAAGGCGGCGAGTGAGCTGAGCCGGCTCACCAAGTCCGCCTCGGTCTCGGTCGACCCGCGCTATGGCCGTTGGTCTGGCTCGGGCGTGGGCATCCACCCGCCGACCTCGCCCAGGGCGGCCGACATCCTCAATCCAGCGGCATGACCGGGGCGCCGTTGCTGCGCCCGAAGGTCACCGTGGTCGGCCTCGGCCCGGGCGCCCCGGGCCAGCTTCCCGAGGCGTCGCGGCTGGCCCTGCTTGGCGCGGACCACGCCGTCTTGCGCACGGGCAAGCACCCCTCGGCCGAAGGGCTCGGCCACCTGGCCACCTTCGATCACCTCTACGAGGAGGCAGCCGACTTCGAAGAGGTCTATCGGCGCATCGTCGACGAACTGGCCGCCGCGGCCCGCTCGGAGCAGGCCGCCGGCCGCCGGGTCGTCTATGGAGTACCCGGCTCACCGTTGGTGGCCGAGGCGACGGTCACCCTCTTGCGGGCTGACCCCGCGCTGGAGGTGGAGATCCTCCCGGCGCCCTCCTTCCTCGACCTGGCCTGGGCGGCGCTCGGCATCGACCCGGTGATGTCCGGTGTCCGGCTGATCGACGGGGCTTGGTGCGAAGTCGAAGTGGCCGGCCGGGCCGGCCCGTTCCTGGTCGCGCAATGCTGGTCGGCGGCGATGCTCTCGCGCCTCAAGCTCGCCCTCGCCCCTGGCGAGGACACCGTGGGCACCGCCGTTCTCCTCCACCATCTGGGCCTGCCCGACGAACAGGTGCGTGAGGTCCCCTTGGCCGATCTCGACCGCACGCTCGATCCTGACCACCTCACCTCGGTGTTCGTCGAACCGGCTCGGGCCCCGGTGGCCGCCGAGATGGCCCGCCTGGACGAGTTGGTCCGCACGCTGCGCGAGCGCTGCCCCTGGGACAAGGAGCAGACCCATGCCTCGCTCACCCCCCACCTGATCGAAGAGACCTACGAAGTCCTGGACGCCATCGCCGAGCTCGATCGGACGACCGAGCCGGTCCCCCTTCCTCTGGTCGAGCACCTCGAGGAGGAGCTGGGCGACTTGTTGTTCCAGGTGTTCTTCCACGCCCGGCTGGCCGCCGAGGAAGGTTGGTTCACCGTGGCCGAGGTGGCCGAGCGCGTCCACGACAAGCTCGTCGATCGCCACCCGCATGTCTTCGGCGACGTGCAGGCGGCGACCCCCGGCGCGGTCATGGCCAACTGGGAAGTCATCAAGGCCAATGAGAAGGGCCGCGACAGCGTGACCGAAGGCATCCCCAGCGCGCTGCCCGCCCTCGTGCTCGCGGCCAAGCTGGAGCGAAAGGCGCGGGCCGTCGGGCTGCCGGTGGCCTCGACGGCCGATCGGCGACGCCGGCTCGAGCGGGCCCTCGCTGCCCTCCACGACGCACCCGGCATCGGGGCCTTGGGCGAGGCGCTCTACGAGCTGGCTGCGCTCGCGACCGATCTCGACCTCGACGCCGAGCAGGCGCTGCGGACGAGCGCCCTGGGGTCGCGCGACCGGATCATGGCCTTCGAGCGCGAGCCACCGGCCGCCCGAGAGCGCTAACGGGGATACGCGCTGGGGACGCTCCCCGATCACGCGGCACCGAGTGGGTAGCCTGGGATCCTCCTCCGGTCCCGGTCAAGGAGCGTCTTGTGAGCACCATCGAGCACGTGGTCGGACGTGAGGTGCTCGACTCTCGAGGCAATCCCACCGTCGAGGTTGAGGTCGTCCTCGACTCGGGCGCAGGTGGCCGGGCGATCGCTCCGTCAGGTGCGTCGACCGGGTCCCACGAGGCGATCGAGCGCCGAGACGGCGGGTCTCGCTATGGCGGCAAGGGGGTGCTCGGCGCGGTCGGGGCGGTGAACACCGAGATCGCCGGGCAACTGAGTGGTTTGGAGGCCCTCGACCAGCGAGGTGTCGATCTGGCTCTGATCGATCTCGACGGCACGCCAGACAAAGGTCGCCTCGGCGCGAACGCTTTGGTGGCCTGCTCGCTGGCGGTGGCCAAGGCGGCCGCAGCGCACCTGGAGCTGCCGCTGTACCGGTCGATCGGCGGGACCGGCGCCCATGTCCTGCCCGTCCCGATGTTCAACGTGCTCAACGGCGGCGTTCACGCCGACAACTCGGTCGACTTTCAGGAATTCATGATCATGCCCATCGGCGCCGCCTCGTACCGCGAAGCACTGCGGTGGGGAGCCGAGACCTACCACGCGCTGCAGCGCTTGCTGGCCGAGCGGGGGCTTTCGACTGCGGTCGGCGACGAGGGCGGCTTCGCCCCCGATCTGCCGCACAACGAGGACGCGGTCGGAGTGTTGCTCTCGGCCATCGAGTTTGCTGGTCGGACCCCGGGAGAGGAGATCGCCATCGCGCTCGACCCGGCGACAACCGAGCTGTGGCGCGACGGTCGTTACGCACTGGCCGGGGAAGGGCGGACGCTGGCGGCCGACGAGCTCATCGCCTACTGGGCGGAGTTGGTCGAGCGCTACCCGATCGTCTCGATCGAAGACGGCATGGCCGAGGAGGACTGGGACGGCTGGGCGGCGCTGACCGAGACCTTGGGGGGGCGGGTCCAGCTGGTCGGCGACGATGTCTTTGTCACCAACCCCGAGCGCATCGAGCGGGGGATCGATGCCGGCGTGGCCAACGCCGTGCTCGTCAAGCTCAATCAGATCGGCACGCTCACCGAGACGCTTGACGCGGTGGCTCTGGCCAGCCGACACGGGTATGCCTCGGTCATCTCGCACCGTTCGGGGGAGACCGAAGACACCACGGTGGCCGACTTGGCCGTGGCCACCGGCACCGGTCAGATCAAGGCCGGGGCGCCAGCCCGGTCGGACCGGGTGGCGAAGTACAACCAGCTTCTTCGCATCGAAGAGGATCTCGGTGAGTCGGCCTGCTTCCTCGGGTCGGGCGCCCTGGCCGCTGGGCGGCGAGGTTATGGCGCGGGCTGAGCGAGTCCTCCGCCTGCTCCGCCCCAAGGAGGTCTTGAGCCGGCTCCGCCCCAAGGAGATTGAGGGCACTCGCCTCGAGCGACAGGCGGCCATGGCTCGCCGGCGGGGCCGGGTCATGCTGGCCGCGTCGGTGGTGTTCGCCGCCGTCGTCCTGGTGGCGTGGTTCCCCGCCGGGGCGCTGCTTGCCCAGCAGCGGACCATCACCCAGGCCTCCTCCATGCTGACCCAGCTCCGGAGGGACGATCGGGCACTGGCCATCGAGTCGAAGAAACTCTCCACCCAGGCCGAGATCGCTCGGATAGCCCGCCAGCAGTTCGGGATGGTCCCTCCGGGGGCGCTGGCCTACCAGGTCCTGCCGCCCCCGGGCTCCACCGACCGGGCAACTGATCCCAATGCCGGCGACCTCGGCAACACCGCGGTGGTGTCGCCGTCGGCGTCGGCCGAGCTGCCTCCCGGTTCGCTGGCCGGCTCCAAGCCCGGGGCGGGCCGGACCGAGCACAACGCCTCGAACCAACCCGGACTGCTCACTCGGCTGCTCCACACCCTCGAGTTCTGGCGTTGAGCGACACCCCCGGCTCCTCGGCCGGGAGCGACGTCGACGCGGTCAGGGCGCTTCTCGGGCGGGAGCCGCGCGGGCGGTTCCGCGTGGTTCGGCGGCGACCTGGCGGCGCCCCGGTCGTCATCGAGAACGCCCCCTTTCTCGACGACGGGACGCCGATGCCGACCCGCTACTGGCTCCTCGATCCGCGCCTCAGCGAGGCAGTAAGCCGGCTGGAGGCAGAAGGCGGGGTGCGTCAGGCTGAAGCTGAGGTCGACTCGGCGGCCCTGGCCGCCGCTCACCGTCGATATGCCGCCGCCCGTGACGCCGTCATCGAGCCGACCCGGGTCGGCCCCCGGCCGGCGGGCGGGGTTGGCGGGACCCGGGTCGGGGTCAAGTGCCTCCACGCTCACCTCGCCTACCTGCTGGCCGGGGGGGAGGATCCGGTCGGGCGTTGGGTGGCCGGGCGCTTGGCGCCGCTCCTGGGGGAGCTGGGGCTGGCCGATCCTCTGCTAGGAGAGGGCCATGGATCGCGGGGCGCCTAAGGCGGTGGCTGCGCTGGACTGCGGGACGAACTCGACCAGGCTTCTTATCGGCGGTGCCGGCGCCGAGGTCCGCCTCATGCGCATCACTCGTCTCGGCCAGGGAGTGGACGCCACCGGAAAGCTCGACCCCGAGGCGGTGGCTCGCACGCTGTCGGTCTTGGCCGAGTACCGCGGTCTCATGGACGCCCACGGGGTGAGCCGCGCCCGGATGGTGGCCACCTCGGCGGTGCGGGACGCGGCCAACGGCGAAGAATTTCTGAACGCGGCCTCGTCCGTGGTCGGGGTCGATGCCGAGCTGCTTGACGGGAAGGCCGAGGGGGCCCTGGCGTTCGCTGGAGCCACCGGGGCGCTCGAACTCGATCCGGCTGCCGTGGTGGTCATCGACATCGGTGGGGGGTCCACCGAGCTCGTCGTCGGCGGGACAGGGGTCCGGGCGATCTCACTCGACCTCGGCTGTGTTCGCCTGACCGAGCGCTTCCTCGTCCATGATCCCCCGACCCCGTCCGAGCTCCACGTGGCCGCCGGGGCAGTACGGGCCGAGCTCAAAATGGCCGCGCGACGCCTGCCAGAGCTTGACCAGGGCGGCCGAACTCTCGTTGGGCTGGCTGGCACGGTCTCGACCCTCGGCGCGCTCGTCCAGGGGCTCTCCCATTACGACCGGGACCGCATTCATCACGTCGTCCTCACCTCGAGCCAGGTGGGTGAGTGGTACGACCGGTTGGCCGCCGAGCCGGCAGCGGTCCGCGCCCGTCGAGGCGGGATGGCGCCCGGCCGAGAGGACGTGATCGTGGGCGGAGTCCTCGTGCTCAAAGAGACCATGTCTCGGTTCTCCTTCGACCGCTGCATCGTGTCGGAGACCGATCTGTTGGACGGCATCGCCGCTGGCCTTCTCGGCGCGTAGACCCAGCCAGCTGGGGCTCTGGCACGGTGCTCGATGGACCTGTCACGATGCGCCGATGAAGACCGGCAGGTCGTCGCAGCCCGCTCCGCTCGAGCTGGCCGGGCGACGGGTGACGTTGCGGACGTTGCGGGAGTCGGACTACGAGCCATGGCATGAGATCCGGGTCCGCTGTCGGGACTGGCTGGTGCCCTGGGAGCCGCGTCCGGCAGGTGCGCCCCCGGCGGCCGAGGATCGGGCCAGCTTCGGGGCGCGCTGCGCGCTGCGCGAGCGAGAGCGCCAGGCTGGCTCGGGGTACGGGTTCGGGATCTTCGTTGGCGAGCGCCTCGTGGGCGAGCTCACCCTCTCGTCGATCCAGCGAGGACCGTTCCAAAGCTCGTCGATCGGCTACTGGATCGACCGCGACTGGGCGGGCCAGAGCCTGGTGCCCGAGGCGGTCGTCGTCACCCTGCGCTTCGCTTTCGACGTGCTCGGGCTGCACCGGGTCGAGGTTTCGATCATCCCCCGCAACGCCGCCAGCCGACGGGTGGCCGAGAAGCTCGACCTGCGTCTGGAGGGGATCTCGGAGCGCTACCTGGAGATCGACGGGCAGTGGGAGGACCATGTTCGTTACGCCATGACCTCCGAGGAGTGGCAAGGCCGCCGGGACCAGCTTGTCTCGGCATGGATGGAGGTCCGCGCCGCTCACGAGGCGCCCCCGAACGACGCGCCCCGGCCGGGTCGCGCTTGACCGTGCCGTCGCGTCAGGCGGTTGGCTGAGGGAGTGTTCGGGATCGGCACGATGGCCAGGCTGGCCGGCGTCTCGGTGCGTACCCTGCGCTACTACGACGAGCGCGGTCTGCTCCGTCCCCTCTGGGTGGATCCCCGCACGGGGTACCGGTGGTATGCGCCGGGCCAGATGCGCCGCCTGCATCGGATCCTCGTGTTGGGCGATCTCGGGGTGCGTCTGGCCGAGATGGCCGTGCTCCTGGACGACAACCTGAGCGCCGAGGAGCTGCGAGGGATCCTTCGGCTCCGCCGGGCTGAGGCGAAGGACCGGTTGGCGGCCGATGCCCAACGGCTGGCCCGCGTCGAGGCCCGGCTGGCCCAGATGGAGGAGACGAACATGCCCGAGTTCGACGTGTTGGTGAAGCGGACCGAGCCGGAATGGGTGCTGACGGCGACCGAGCAGCTGTCAGGTCTGGGGGAGATCGAGGCCGCCCACGGCCGGCTCTGGGACCGGTTGCACCGGACGCTCGAGGAGCTGGGCATCGAGCGGGTTCCGCCCTCGATCGCCGTCGAGCGTGGGAGCGACCCAATCGCGCTCACCGCGGCCCTTCCGGTTCCCGGGGACCTCGTCTACGACCAGGACGGGATCGTGACCGAGCAGCTGGCCGGGCTGGATCGAGCGGCCACCACCGTTCTCTATGGCAACCCGGACTTCCATGGGGGCTACGCCGCCCTGCGGGCGTGGGCGGAGGAGACCGGGGAGTCGGCGACGGGGGAGTGGCGCGAGGTTTACCTCGACTGCGACGGCCCACGCGACACCTGGGTGGTCGAGCTTCAGCTGGCGCTCCGCCAGCCGAGCCCGGTCCGATCGGCCGCTCTGACCTGAGCCCTCGCGCCATGCCACGCCGGCACGAGTCGTCCACGGAACTCGGCCGACTTCTGGGCCTGGCGGGCTGTCGCCTCGGCAGGGGATTTGCGGTGGGTGGCGCTAAATCGATCGTGGTCACCCAATCGTCGGCCAAATCAAATACTTGGGTACACGGCCTCCCCTGACGACATGTCCGTGGCCTCTCGGCGCGCATTATCGGCGCGTCAACGAGGGTGTGGCACTTCGCGGTCATGATCGACCCGAAGCCGTGTCGCCGAACCCTGACATGACCTCGGGCGCGGTGGCCAACGCCGGCGCCTATGGTCGCTCGCCGTGCGCTGGGAGCTGCTGGGCCAACACGTCAATGCGGTCCGAGCGGTCCGGATTCTGCGAGAAGAACCTGTCCAGCCCGCCGCCGCGCCGGTCAACCTGGCACAGGTAGCCAACTACCGCCAGCGGGTCTCGCATCTCGAGGACCGACTCCCATCCGATGCTTTGGATCGGGCCGCCTACGGCGGGCTGCAAGACACCCAACCCCGGGCCGCCCTACTGGCCCTTCACGGCCGGATGGAAGGCGTCGTCCCAGCGAGCTGGGAGGACCGTGCCCTAGCCCAGATCTGGTTCCGATGGGCCGACTACGTCGTGCCGCGCTCGGCTCTGGGGGCTTTCACCCTGGGTGCCGCTCCCCGGGATGAGCGCTACCGAGCCGCACTGGACGAGTTCGCCGATGCCGTCCTCGACGTGCTCGCCGGCCAGCGTCGCAGCCGCCGCGAGGTGGCCGCGGCATTCCCCGATCGACCTGCGGGTCTGGTTCGCTGTCTCAGCGTCACCGGCAAGGTCCACATCCGCTGGGACGCCAGTTCCTCCGAGGTGGTTCCGGCCGCTGTCCCAGAGGTCGATCCAAGCGAAGCGCGCTTGGACCTGGCTCGGCGCTTCCTCCATTGGTACGGGCCGGTCAGCCGATCCCAGTTCGCCAAGTGGGCCGGCGTCTGCATGGGCGACGCTGAGTTGACCTGGTCCGAGCTTCACGAAGAGCTCGTGCCGGTTTCATTCGAGCGAGCCGGACGCTGGATGCTCGCCAGCGACGTTGCTGTCCTGTGCGCGGCCGAGGAAGGCCGAGAGTTCGTGCGCTTCCTCCCCGGGGGCGGCGACCCATACTTACAGCTCGACCGCGGCACTCTGCTGCCCGACCCACCAAGCGACCTCGGCCACCACTATCTGGGCTCCGGCGGCCGCCGCAGTGTCATCAACGGACTGACGGGACGGCTTCTTCTCGATGGGAAGGTCGTCGGCTCTTGGGGCCGAGCCGGACTGAACGTGAGGATTGCTCCGTGGACAAGGCTCCGGCCCGGCCAGGTCGATCGCGTGAGCGAAGAGGCCGCCACGATGAGTGGACCACTCGGAGGCGAGCCGCGACTTAGCTGGATCGAGTGACGGAGCCAACTCGGTCGCGCTGCTACCAGCGGCGCGTCACTCGTGGACCACCACCCGGACCCGGCTCAGGTTCAGCGATCGGGCGAATGGAGTGTCGGGATTGCCCTCCCGTTGGGAGGCGACGCGGAGCGCCGGGAAATAGGTGCCTGGCTTGGAGAACCGGTGTGACGCGGCCAACTGGATGGTCTCTGTTGTCGGAGCGCCGAGCTCTGCGCCGACGGGGTACGTGCCGATGCCCTCGAAGTCCCACTTCGCCGACACGACCCTGCCCGGAGCGGGCGGCACTTCGACTTCTGCGGTGAAGTTGACGACCTCACTCAGCGCAACCTCGGCCCGCTCGGCGCCGTTCACCTTGAGATGGACGACGGGCTGGATGCCCTTGCGCTCTGTGGCCAGCACCGGCGTGTGCACTTGGCCCTCCCGCACCGCGTAATTGCTCGTAGGCGGCGGGGGCGTGCCTTGTTCGACCCATGCGCTCAGCTCTCGGAGCGCATACTGCACCGTGCCCGTGTAGGCGACGGCGTGGGTCCGTTGGGTCTCGGTCGTCGGGTCGGTGTGGTTCGCGTTGTCGACATACCAGAGCCGGTACTTCTCGTCGATATGCGGCCCTTCGGCGGCTTCGACCTTCTTTCGGTACCAGTCGGCCTGCCACGGCAGAGCGTCCCCGTCGAGCAGGCACTCGACGACGATCATCCTTCCGTTGAAGCGTCCGGTCGGAATCTGACCGGTGGAACCGAGGGTGCCAGCTGCGCCGATGTCGACGGCTCGCTGAGGATATTTCGGTGTGCCGTTCGGGTTGCGGAAGTAGTCGAAGACCTCGGGGTAGTCGAAGTCGGGATCAGCTGGCGGAAATTGATGACGGTGGTAGGTCTGCAACGCCAGGAACCTCGAGTTGTCGATCCTGACTTCGTCGCCGGCCTGGATGCTGTCGGCGACGGTGCGATCGGTCGTGAAGCCAATCGTGTCGCCGATCACGCCGCCGAGGGAGGCGGTCCGGCCGGCGGCCGCTCCGCTGATGATGATCACATCAGCACCGGTGAGATCACCCGCCGGGACGCTGGAGAGCTTGAGTTGCTTCCGGCGGCCCGGAATCACCTCGACAACGGTCGCCATGTCTTGGATGCGAGCCGAGCGGACCGATGAGGTCAGGTCGGTGCCGAGGTAGCCCGGCTTGCTCCAGAAGTCCTCCATGTAGGTGGGGTCCAATACCGGTACGTAATTCGCGACCAGCACAAGAGGCCCTCCGCCCTGAGGGATGTAGTTGAACCACGCCCCGGGCGGGAACCCGGTCCGGGTGGCCTCTTCCAGCGCCGTGCGCTCCTCGTCATTCAGCTCGGCATAGGGGTTTCGGCTCCCACCCGGCTCGATCGCATCGATGATCAGCGGCCATTTGTCCTTGAGCACTCGGAGGGCGTTCACGCGTACGGTAAAGCAGTTGGGAATGGACTGCGGTGACCCCATGACGTAGGGAACGAACCCGTCCCACACTCCGGTCGTCATCTCCGAACTGGTCACCGTTTGGTAAGCACCGCCGCTCCCGCCGTAGAGATAGCCGTAGGTGCGGTGCGGCCCGAAGATCTCGGCCGCCACGACGCGAGAGAACTTCGCGGCGGCCGCGTTGACCCGGTAGCCACGAATGGTCGTGTCGTACCGGCCACTGGCCGACTCCTCTGCTGTACGGGGGTTGTCGCTGCCACCCATGTTCGTTTGTACCGAATAGCCACCGCTGGCAAGGGCGAACGCGATGTTGCGTGGCGTGGCCTCTTCGCCGGCAAGCAGCTGATGGGTCGCCTGGAAGAAGCGCCCTTGGTAGTCCTCTTCGGGCGGGAAGCAGAATGAGAACTTGGCGTCGGTGTCCGTGAACCCTCCGTGTACATAGAGATGGCGTGCTCTCGTAGGCACGGCGCCGCTGCGCTGCGTCGTGACTCCGCCCGGGAATACCGGAGCGTCCGCCGGCTCGTCACGCCACTCCCGGACATCTATGTATGGCTGATTGAAGCGGAGGTCTTCTGAGTCCGCGGTCACGAACATGGCCCCACGTTCGTCGGGCTTCGAGCCGGTCATCTTCACCTCCTCCAGGTTGCGGCGACCCTATCAAGGCGCCCTTCCAAGCGGCGCTGGGTCTCACGCAACTCCGATCCGGCCCAGTGAGTTCGGAAGCGCCACGCGGAAAGGTCCCGCGTTCGCTTGATTTGTCCGATCCCGACGAAGCGGAGATCTCCTCGGTGTTCAGCGGTCAGACAGGATCAGGAGCTGGGTTATGCCCGACTCGGTCATCCAAATCAGGATCCCAGCCGAACGAAGAAGCCGGGTCGCGCGCTCAGGCCGTGGCGCAGATTGCGGTGTCAGCCGGTGCTTCGGACGGGACGGACTGGCAGCGCGTCGAAGCCCCGCAAGATGAGCAGCTCGCGCCGGCGCGGCGGGCCGGCGAGGCTCATCCCGGCGAAGCGCGTCGTGAGCTCTTCGAAGGCGATCCGTCCTTCCATCCGGGCCAGCATCGCCCCGAGGCAATGGTGGATCCCGAGCGAGAACGACAGGTGGCGGTTGGCGTCCGGCCGGGTCACGTCCAGACGATCGGGATCCACGAAGGTCTCAGGGTCACGGTTGGCCCCGCCGAGGGCGATGATGACCGACTCGCCCCTGGCCACCACCTTGCCCTCGAACTCGATGTCCTCGGTCGCCACCCGGGAGGTGGCCTGCACTGGGCTGTCGTAACGCAGCAGTTCCTCGACCGCGCCGGGGACGAGCTCGGGATGCCCCGACAGACGCTCCCACTGCTCCGGCGCGCCGATCAGCGCCATCGTGCCATTGCCGATGAGGTTGACGGTGGTCTCGAAACCGGCCACGAGCAGCAGGACGCACGTGCTCATCAGCTCCTCGGAGCTGAGCCGGTCTCCCTCCTGCTCGGCAACGATGAGATCGGATAAAAGGCTCTCGTCCGGGTCGGCCCGGCGCTTGGCAATCAGGTCGGTGAAGTACGCCTTGAGTGCCCGATCGGCGGCCAGCGCCTCGGTGCTCGGGGTTCCGTCGACCGACGGCTCGAGCTGAGTGACGAGCTCGCGGCCCCAGAGGCGGAAGCGGTCCTGGTCCTCAGGCGGGACCCCGAGTAGCTGGCAGATCACCCCAATCGGCAGGGGGTAGGCCAGCGTGTCGATGAGGTCGAAGGTTTCGGTACTCCCGACCGCGTCGAGGAGCTGGGTGGTGCGCGCCCGAACCCACGTCTCGAGGGCGCCGAGCGTCTTCGGGCTGAACGCCGCGGTCACTAGCCGGCGGATTCGGGTGTGATCGGGCGGGTCCATGCTGAGCAGCGAGAGCTCGGCGCCGGGTGTGCTGGCCTCGGGGTCGTGAACCTCGGTGATCACTCGGTAGCCCTTCTGGTGCACCGGCGAGGCGCTAAACCGCTGGTCGCGCAGGATGGCGGCCGCGGTCGCGTGGCTGGCGGTACCCCAGTAGCCGATCTTGGAGCGATACAGGTGGCCACGCGCCCGCAGATCGGACCACAGCGGATAGGGGTCGACCATCGTCTGGGGGTGGAGCATGCCGGCCAGCGGGTCACCACGCCACCGGAGATAGGTGAGGGTGGCCGGCACCAGGACCCGTCGCATTGTCCGTTGCCTCAAGGTCTCTGTCATCGACCCATGATCGCAGGCCTCGGACGAAAGGACCGCTTCAGCCGGGTCGAGGTGTCGGCCCAAGCTCCCCCGGACCCGGTCGACCACCCGCTCGGCGTCGAGTACGCCGCCAACCTCGAGGATCGGGACTCCAAGAGACCGGGCCCGGTCGATCGCGTCCTGGGCCACAAGATCGCCCTGTGACGCCAATAATTGTGCGTCCAGGTCCGCTCCGCCCCTGCTCGCACGAGATGATGGTCTCGATTGGGCCAGTGCGGGCCCGCCAGCGGCGATTTGGATCCGTGCGGTTGGCGCCAAACCCCCATCGGGGGAGAGGCGACGGTGGCCGACCCGAACTGGAGGCGCGGCGGGGTACGACAGACGGTGCACTACTTGGCCGAAGCCATCGCAGCAGACTATTGAGGGGACATCGTTCGAGCTGGGATTACCGCGGATCGGAGCTGTCCGGTCTGATTCCGAAGTCGGGGGCGTAGCCCAAATGGCAGAGGCAGGGCGCTTAAACCGCCCACAGTGAGGGTTCGAATCCCTTCGCCCCCACCACATCGTCGTATTTGATCGTCCCCCGCGAGGCGAAGGGCCAAGGGCCCTTGGAGCTTCGACGACGTGGCCATCACGGATATGGGCCTTGGTTTACCATATATTTTTAGTCACCATAGATTCGATGTGTCAAGAGATTTCTGGTAACCTGACGAAATGGACACGGAACTGGGCCTTCGAGAGCGCAAGAAGCTGCGGACCCGGCTCCTCATCGCCGAGACGGCACGGCGGTTGTTCGCCGAGCGGGGCTTCGAGGCGGTGAGCGTCGCCGAGATCGCCCGCGAGGCTGAGGTCGCCGAGGCGACCGTCTTCAACTACTTCCCCACAAAAGAGGACCTCGTCTACCACGGGATGGAGGCCTTCGAAGCAGAGCTGCTCGATGTCATCAGGACGCGCCCTGCTGGCGAGTCGGTGCTCGACGCCTTCGGGCGGTTCGTGACCCAGCCCCGCGGGTTCCTCGCTGCTGAAGACGAGGCTTCGCAGAATGCCCTACTGGCCGCCTCGCGCATGATTGCTGGCAGCCCGGCCCTCCTCGCGCGGGAGCGTCAGATCTTCGCTCGCTATACCGAGTTGGTTGCTGCGCTGCTCCGAGCTGAGACCGCTGTCGGCCCGGACGACCTGCGCCCGTGGGTGATCGCGAGCACCCTCATCGGGCTCCGCAGCGCGCTTATCGACTATGTGCGCCGGCATCTATCGGAAGGTTCCCCCGACGTTCGTCGCCTCGCCCGCGATCTTCGACGGGAGGGCGAAAAGGCCATCGAGCTCCTCCGTGAGGGACTCGGCGGCTATGGCGTCCGGAACTGACAGGCCAGACGTCGGCACAATCAGGACCAGGGAGATGGGAGACCGACACGACCTGGATGCTTGAAGGACCCGCCGGGCCACCGTCTGTGCGAGCATCGAAGGCCAGGACGTTAGCCAACGACCAGGTAGTCATCAGCCTGCTGACCGACGCCAGCGACACCCACCGGTGCTTTCAGCATGCTGAGAGTGAGCTTCATGCTGGAGCGCACGGAGCGAGTATCGCCACACCCGATTGAGCGAACTGCTCTACGGACGGGACGATTCGCTCGATCTGCTCGCCCGCGACAATGTGCTGACGGCCAACACGGGCGACATCGTCGTCGTTCCGCCGGGCCTGCCTCACGCCTTCCCCGCCACCGCAGGACACCATGGCAAAGTCCTGGTCGTGATCACTCCGGGGTGGAGCGCTTCGAATATTTCGGCCATCTCGGCGCATCGCCATCGGCCAGCAAGCCCATCGAGAGCATCCTCGCGGTGCAAGAGCTCTACGACACCTATTTCGTCGACAGTTCGACGTGCAACACGCCTGTGGCTGATCTCAGCTCGTCGCGCTGACTCGAACTCTCCATGGGCGTCGCGCGCGGTACCCCGATTGTCCCTACAGGATCTCTGCGAACGGGCGATAAGCAGCAAGACGATCGTCGCTGGGGTCAAGTTCGGTCACCAGGGTGTCGATCTGTTCCCACTCGAGGCCGACGGCCATGGACCGAGCTCCAAGCTTCGAGGAGTCGGCTGCCAGGACAATCTGTCCGGCGCCGGCGGCCAGACCGCGCTTGACCTCGGCCTCTTCGAGCGTCGCCTCCAGCGTCCCCTGCATGGTGACCGCGGCCGCAGAAGCGAAGAGGACTTGAACGCTGAGGTGAGTGGCTGAACGGAAGGCGAGTGGTCCCACCAGGCTGCCCGTAAGTTGCTCGAGACGTCCGCCCGTAAGCAGCGGAGTCACACCCGGCAAGCTCTGGAGCGCGGCAAACGTGTCCGGGCCGTTGGTGAGGATGGTGAGATCTCGGGCAACGCCAAGGTCACTGGCCAGCCGCATCACGGTCGACGAGGCGTCGAACGCCACGGCTCCGCTGCTCGGCAGGAGTCCGGACAGCTTGGCGGCGATTTGCGACTTGGCGCGGGCGGCGGTGTGGTGGCGCTCGACGAACGTTTTCGGCCCAATGGCTCTGGCGCCGCCACGGACCCTCCGGGCGATACCGCGTTCTTCGAGCTCGGCGAGATCGCGTCGGATGGTCATCTCGCTGACGCCGAGAGCGACGGCGGCCTCGATGATGGTGACCGCGCCCTCGGTCGCAAGGCGCTCGCTGAGCCAGTGGAGACGGCGGTCGGCCGCCAGCGTCCGTTGGATGGTGGTCATCGCGCGGCCGACCCGAGCGCGCGAGCATCGCCGCGCCGCACCACGGGGGCTTTCACCGAGCCTCGGCAATGCAAGAGGCGCTTGACCGCTCTGTGATGTGGTGTGATAATTATCATCTTCTATCAAGGGCCAGGTGGGGTCAAGCGTCTGGCCAGGAGCACCATGGCGACCTTCGATCAGATCACGTCGGACCTGGAGCGCCTGGCGATCGAACTGCCTTCGTGGGCCTTCGGCAACTCCGGCACCCGGTTCAAGGTGTTCTCGCAGCCTGGGGTGCCGCGGGATCCCTACGAGAAGATCGCCGACGCTGCGCAGGTGCATCGCTGGACGGGTTTGGCCCCCTCTGTCGCGCTCCACATCCCATGGGACGTGGTCGATGACTTCGACAAGCTCCGCCGACACGCCGGCGAACTGGGTGTGCGCCTCGGCACGATCAACACCAACACGTTCCAAGATGATGACTACAAGCTCGGCAGCTTCTGTCATGCGGACGAACGCATTCGGGCAAAGGCGGTCCGACACGCACTCGACTGCGTTGACATCATGGACGTCACTCGGAGCCGTGACCTGAAGGTGTGGCTTCCGGACGGACTGAACTACCCGGGCCAGGCCGACCTTCGGAGCCGCCAGGACCGGTTGGCCGACTCGCTGGCTCAGGTCTATGCCCGGCTGGGAGAAGATCAGCGGTTGGTCCTGGAGTACAAGCTCTTCGAGCCGGCCTTCTATGCCACCGATGTGCCGGACTGGGGCACTGCGTTCGTCCACTGTGCGTCCCTCGGCGAGCGAGCGGTCGTATGTCTGGACACAGGTCACCACGCGCCTGGAACAAACATCGAGTTCATTGTGATGCAGTTGCTCCGACTTGGTTGTCTGGGCGCCTTCGACTTCAACTCGCGCTTCTACGCGGACGACGATCTCATGGTGGGTGCGGCCGACCCATTCCAGTTGTTCCGGATCCTGTGTGAGGTGGTGCGAGGCGGCGGTTACAACCCTGGAACCGGCGTGACCTTCATGTTGGATCAGTGCCACAACATCGAGGCGAAGATCCCGGGTCAAATCCGTTCGGTGCTCAATGTTCAAGAAATGTTGGCCCGGGCGCTGCTGGTCGACCGCGATGGACTGGCCGAGGCTGAGCGACACGGAGACGTACTGGGAGCCAACGGTCTGCTGATGGACGCCTTCTACACCGACGTGCGTGCCGATCTGGCGGATTGGCGGTCTTCCCGGGGCCATCCCTCCGACCCCACCGAGGGCTACCGGCGCTCCGGCTACGGCGATCGCATAGTCGCCGAGCGAGTGGGAGGAACGCAGGCGGGGTGGGGCGCGTGAAGGAGATCGTCGCTGAGCTCATTGCCCGATCAAACCGTCTGGGCTCCGATCCGGCGAACACCAATTACGGGGGCGGGAACACGTCGGCGAAGACCAACGCGCTCGACCCGGTCACCGGCCGCGAGGTGGAGCTCTTATGGGTCAAGGGATCCGGCGGCGACCTCGGTACCCTGACCGAGGTGGGGTTGGCGGTACTTCGGTTGGACCGCCTGCGGGGGCTCGTCGATGTCTACCGAGGCCCCGAGTATGAGGACGAGATGGCCGACGCCTTCTCCTTCTGTCTCCATGGACCAGGCGGCGCCACCCCGTCGATCGACACCGCGATGCACGCGCTGATCGAAGCGCCCCACGTGGACCACCTGCATCCAGATGCTGGGATTGCTCTTGCGGCGGCGGCCGACGGCGAGCAGTTGGTCGAGCGGATCTACGGCGACAAGGTCGTCTGGGTGCCGTGGCGGCGACCCGGGTTCCAGCTCGGCCTGGACATCGCCTCCGTGCGGCAGTCGAACCCCCGGGCGGTGGGTGTGATCCTCGGCGGGCACGGGATAACCGCGTGGGGAGCTACCAGTGACGACGCCGAAGCCCACTCCGTTTGGATCATCCAAACCGCCCAAGCGTTCATCGACGCCTACGGCGATTCCGAGCCCTTCGGGGCAACCGTCGAGAACCGGTGCCCTCTGCCTGCGGGCGACCGGCGGGCCAAAGCGGCCGCTCTAGT
>JBEDUR010000028.1:0-9914 GCA_040414865.1 Acidimicrobiales bacterium | reverse complement strand
CGAGACCGACCTCGCCATTGCCACTGCCATCGTCCATGGTCGTGTCACTCATGCGCGCCCTGCCACCTCTAGATGTCGAGGAAGCGAACGTCCTTGGCGTTCGACTGAATGAAGTGGCGGCGCAGCTCGACGTCGTCACCCATGAGGATCGAGCACACCTCGTCGGCGATGGATGCCTCCTCCAGCCCGATCCTGAGGAGCGACCGCTTGGCCGGGTCCATCGTCGTCTCCCGCAGCTCGTCGAAGTCCATCTCGCCCAGGCCCTTGAGCCGCTGGAAGTCGGCCTTGTGATCCGGATGCTCGTTGAGGAACCTGGCCTTGGCCAGATCGTCCTTGAGGTAGATCTTCTCCTTGCCGATCAGGGTCGAGTACAGCGGCGGCTGGGCCACGTAGACGTGCCCCTTCTCGATCAGGTCGCTCATCTGGCGGAAGAAGAACGTCAGCAGCAGGGTCCGGATGTGGGAACCGTCGACGTCGGCGTCGGCCAGGATGATGATCTTGTCGTAGCGGATCTTCGACTCGTCGAAGTCCTCGGCCAGCCCGGCACCGATGGCGGCGATCAGGGCCTGGATCTCCTGGTTGCGGAGCATCTTGTCGATCCGGGCGCGCTCGACGTTCAGGATCTTGCCCCGAATCGGCAGGACGGCTTGGATCCGCGGGTCACGGGCGTCCTTGGCCGAACCGCCGGCCGAGCGGCCCTCGACGATCAACAGCTCGCACTCCCGTGGGTCGCGGGAGGAGCAGTCGACGAGCTTCCCGGGCAGGCCGGCCCCGTCAAGTGCGGACTTGCGGCGGGTCAGGTCCCGGGCCTGTCGGGCGGCCACCCGGGCCCGGGCGGCCAAGAGCGCTTTCTGCACCGCCTGGTTGGCTTCTCTCGGATTCTCCTCGAGCCACTCGGCGAGTTTCTCGTTGGTGGCCCGCTCCACCAGTGAGCGCATGGGGACATTCCCGAGCTTGGTCTTGGTCTGCCCCTGAAACTGGGGATTGATCAACCGGACCGACACGATCGCGGTGAGGCCTTCGCGGATGTCCTCCCCCAGGAGGTTCTCGTCCTTCTCCTTGAGGAGGTTCTTCGCCCGCGCGTACCGGTTCATGACGTTGGTCAGCGCCTTCTTGAAACCCTCCTCGTGCATGCCGCCCTCGGTCGTGGAGACGCCGTTGGCAAACGAGTGCAAGCTCTCGTGGAACCCGGTGTTCCACTGCAGTGCGACCTCGACCTCCATGTTGGTCTCGGACTGCTCATACGAGGCGACTTTGCGAAACAGCGACTCACGTGCCGCATTGAGGTGTTTGACGAACTCGATGATCCCGCCGTTGTACTTGAACGTGATGCGCTGGCCCTCGGCGTCGCGTTCGTCGACGAAACGGATCTCCAAGCCCCGGTTCAAGAACGCCATGATCTGGAGCCGCTCGATCACGGTCGTGGCCCGGAAATCGACTTCATCGAAGATCGCCGCGTCGGGCCAGAAGGTGACGGTGGTCCCGGTCCGGCCGCGGGGTGCCGGTCCGGTCGCCTTCAGTTTCCCGACCGGCTCGCCGCCGTTCTTGAACTCGAGCACGTGGTGCTTGCCCTTCTGGTCGACCTCCAGTCGGAGTCGGGAAGAGAGCGCGTTGACCACCGACACGCCCACCCCGTGGAGGCCGCCGGACACCTTGTAGGCCTCCCCTCCGAACTTCCCCCCGGCATGCAGAGTGGTGAGCACGATCTCGGCCGCGCTCCGGCCGGGGAAGTTGGGATGGGGATCGACCGGGATACCCCGGGCGTCGTCGGCTACCCGGCATCCCCCGTCGGCCAAGAGAGTCACGTCGATCCGGCTGCCGTAGCCCTGCATCGCCTCATCAACGGCGTTGTCGACGACCTCCCAGATCAGCTGGTGAAGACCGGTGGGACCGGTGGAGCCGATGTACATCCCGGGTCGTAAACGAACTGGCTCGAGACCCTCCAGAACGGTGATTGCACTTGCGTCATACGTCCCACCACCACGCCTAGGCAATACCGCTCTCCATACTTCGATCTCGGGGCGCGACCTTGCTCGCAGGCAGTGTCGGCGCACGTACCGGACGCAGCGAACCAGTACTTTGCTGTCCGCTGATGTCTTTGATTCTAGTCGATCGACCCCGGTCGCCGGTGCCTTCAACGCCTCTTGAACGGATTCTGGCGGGTCTCAGACGTCCAGGTCAGGGCGGGATTTTACCGCTCGTTTCGCGCCGCTCAGTTCCGGCGAACAACGACTTCTACACGCGATGGCGCGCGCCCGGCGGCCTCTTGAACCTGGGCCAGCAGGGTCGACCCCAAGGCCCGCACCTGCGTGGCCCACGTCGGGTGGTCCGCGGCCACTACAAGAGCCTCCTCGGTCACTCGTATCGGCCACACATGCGCCGCGACCCTCGGTCCGACGATCTCCTCCCACCGGCCGAAAATGGCGCCGAACTCGCCGGCGCTTCGCGGAGTGATCCGCCGGATGGCCTGATCCATGCTCTCACCGACCCGTCTCGGCCCGTCGTTCCGGTGTCCGCCATCGCTCATGCCGACAACCTCGTCGCGTCGAGCACATGAGCGATCGGGAATTCCACCGGCGTCGGAGAGGCTGTGGTGAGCAGACACTGACCCGGGGGCAGCTGCCCGACCAGGGCCTGGGCCCGGGCCGGGTCGAGCTCGGAGAACACGTCGTCAAGCAAGAGCAGCGGCGGGTGGCCGAGGCGGATAGCCAAAAGCCCGTGGAGGCAGAGGCGGAGCCCAAGCGCCAGGCAGCGTTGTTCGCCTTGGGACGCCTGGACCCGCGCGTCGCGACCAGCCAGCTCGATCGCGACGTCGTCCCGGTGGGGACCGACGGTCGTCACTCCACGTCGCAGGTCCTCGCGCCGGCGCTCGGCGAGAGCAACGGCGTAGTCGTGGCTCCACGACGCCTCGTAGCGGAGGGTGACCGATGGTGCCGGCGAGACGCTGGCGAGCGACCGGTACGCCCCCTCGAGGCGGGGACCGAGCTTGTCTACGAGGGCCCGGCGGGCGCGGACCAGCGTGTCAGCCGAAGTAGCTAGCCGGGCGTCCCAGACGTCCAGAGTGCTCTCGACCTCCGGCGTAGCTCGGCCACCCGCCTGCCGCAGAAGGGCGCCCCGCTGACGCAACGCCCGCTCTGTCTCCTCGGCCGCTATCGCGGCTCGCCGATCGAGAACACTCAGAGCGTCGTCGAGGAGAGCCCGGCGGCCAGCCGGACCTTTCTGGACCAAAGCCAGATCCTCAGGCGAGAACACCGTGTAGGGCACCGCCTCGGCCAACTCGGCTCGGCGGACGCGTTGCCGGTTGACCAGGGTTCGGGACTCGGCCGACCCCCGGGACAGTTCCGCTTCGACTGTGATCGTGCGTTCCCCTTCGTGCAGCTCGCCCCGCACGAAGCCACGGTCGGCGCCCACTCGGATCATCGCGTCGCGCTGGGAACCCCGAAATGATCGCTGCGATCCGAGGAAGGCCACTGCTTCGAGGATGGTCGTCTTACCACTTCCGTTCGGACCGGTCAGTAGTGTCGTACCTTCGGGAGCAGGCTCGAACGCCGCGGCCGGGAAGAGCCGAAAGTCGCGTAGCGAAAGCCGGTTCAGTACCTTCGCCGGTCCGGTCATCCCCATATCGACCGGTTCGTCCAGCGGCAAGGCGTTCAGGACACCCGTACCGGCATCAAAAGGTAGCGATAGTCATCCCGCTCGGCCGCCCGCACGGTAGCTGGTCGCCCGGGGTCGGCGGTCTCGATGATCACCTCATCTTCTGCCACTGCTTCTACCCCGTCGATCAGGTACGACGGGTTGAAAGCAATCACCAAGTCCTCGCCGGTGAAGTCCCCGTCGACAGTCTCACTGGCCTCACCGACCTCCTGGGAGACGACCGCCAGATCCACACCCCCCGGCCGCATGGTTAAGCGAACTGGTGTGGTGTTATCCCGTACGAGGAGCCGCACTCGCCGGAGAGCGCCCAGCAGGGTCTCCTTGCCCACATGCAGGCGGTTCGGGTACGCGCTGGGGATCAGTTGGCGATAATCCGGGTATGAGCCGTCCAACAAACGCGTCCGGACCTCGACCGATCCCACACCAAAAGTGATCTCATGCGAGCCCACAGCGACCGCAACCCCGTTCCCCGGGACCAGACGTTGCAACTCGGTGAGAGCTCGTGCCGGCACCAGCACGTCAGGGGCATCGGGGATCGCCTTCGTATCCCGCAGATCCCGCAACGCCAAACGATAGGAGTCAGTGGCCACTAGCCGCACCATTCCGTCCTCAGCTGTGATCAGTACCCCTGTCAGGAGCGGCCGAGCGTCATCAGTCGAGGCCGCCCGCACTACCTGACGCAGCCCTTCGGCCAGCTCCGCGCCGAGCACATGCCCACCCTCACCGGGCGCACCGACACTTGGGAACTCCACCACCGGGAAGGTCCGCAGC
The DNA here is from genome assembly GCA_040414865.1 of Acidimicrobiales bacterium. GTDB lineage: Bacteria > Actinomycetota > Acidimicrobiia > Acidimicrobiales > RAAP-2 > Palsa-461. The sequence goes on along the minus strand of JBEDUR010000028.1, from coordinate 5,489 downwards.
TCAAAACGGGAACGAGCAGCCGAGATCTCCACTCGCTCCTCACGTCCCTCGAAGGTCACCACCCCGGGTTCTAATGAGCGCACGATGTCCGTGGCGAGCCGGGCAGGAATCACACACGATCCCTCCTCGAGCCCAACGACTTCCTGTTCCATCCGAATAGTCAGGTCCAAGTCTGTTCCCATGCCCGTCAGCCGATTGTTTTCACAGGACAACAACACGCCGGACAGGACAACCGAAGAGACTCCCCGACCACCCACCGCCCTGCCGACCGTTGACAGAACGTCGACCAGAGCATCTCGTTCAGAACGGAACTTCACGAATTCAGATCCTTTCCCGGATGATCATGACAACAAAACTCAGAACAAATTGTTGGTAGTGGTAGTAACGGTTGGGAATTGTGGACAATCAAGCCTTCAACCTGGCCACGAGATGAGATGGCTTACTTAGCCCGGTGGATGACTCGGGTACGAACAGAGACCGCGGGGGACACCGCGTTCCAAGGGTGAGGAAAACGGCCGTGTTGGCCACAGCAGGAAGAGATGAAGCCACAGGTTCTTCGCCCGGTCATCCCCAATGGCCTCACGGTCCGGTCTTGATCTTGAGCAGTAAGTCCGTGACCTGATCGTAGATCTGGCGACGTTCTTTCATTTGGGCGGTGATTTTTTCAACCGCATGGATCACGGTCGTGTGATCTCGACCACCGAACACCCTGGCGATGGCCGGGTAGCTGTAGTCGGTCATGACTCTGACCAGGTACATCGCTACTTGGCGTGCTGTTACCAACGGGCGGGTACGGCTGGGGCCGCAAATGGCGTCGATCGTGAAGCCGTACCGGTTGGCTGTCGCTTCCAAGATCATCTCCGGCGTGATGCGGCGGGGTTCCTCCACCGAAACGATGTCGGAGAGGACTCTTTCGGCCAAGGCGAGCGAGATAGCTTCTCGGTTAAGCGAAGCGAAGGCGGTAACCCGAATCAGTGCCCCCTCGAGCTCTCGGATGTTGTTCTTCACATTGGTCGCGATGAATTCCAGAACCTCGTGGGGAATGTCGTCCTGATCGGCCTCGGCTTTCGATCGCAAGATGGCCAGGCGTGTTTCGAGGTCAGGGGGATCGATCTCGGTGATCAGACCCGAAAGAAAACGGCTCCGAAGTCGGTCTTCCAGCGTCTCGATGGATTTCGGCGGGCGGTCGGACGTCAGGACGATCTGCTTTCCGGTGCGGTGGAGATCGTTATAGGTGTGGAAAAACTCCTCTTGAAGCCCCTCTTTGTTCTGCATGAACTGGATGTCATCGATGAGGAGGACGTCACAATCCCGATAGCGGCGCTTGAACGCGATCGTCGTGGAGAGACGCAAGGAGTCGACGAAGTCGTTCATGAAAGTCTCAGTGGTCACGTAGAGCACCTTGCGGCCACGAAAGTTCTCCCGCAGGTAGTTGCCGATCGCGTGGAGAAGGTGCGTCTTGCCAAGTCCTGAGTCGCCATAGATGTACAGCGGGTTGTATGAGCGACCGGGTGTCTCGGCGACCGCTTGGGCGGCCGCATACGCCAAACGGTTGGAAGAGGCGGCGACGAAGTTGTCAAAGCTGAAACGGGGGTCGAGAGTCACCGCGACGATCTCTCCGACCGGGAGGACCACGTCGCGGGACGCGTACCCGTCGACCTCAGCTAGCCCGTTGGTGGCTGGAACCGCCGCCGGGATCTCGCTCAGGACTTGCAGCCGGACCTTCACCGTTTGGCCAGCTAGTGAGGCCAATGTCCCCTCGATCAGCGGGATGAACCGGCTCTCAAGACGGTCTCTGACTGCCAGGTTGGGGACCGAGAGGACAAGGACCCCTTCGGGGCCCGGCTCGGCCACCGACACGGGTTCGACCCCGGCGAGCCACATGTGCCAGGTCGCCTCCGAAACCTGTTCGCGGAGTGACGCAGTACAGCGCGTCCACAGCCCGTTGCTTTGTTCCACCTGCTCCTCCGAGCGCCTCCAAGTGGTACGGTCCACAGCTGGTCCACAGGTGTGGAACACGCCTCATCACCTGGCCATTTGACCGTACACCGTCGCGCCCATGGCGACTAGTGGCCATCGGTAAAACGCGCATAGCATCACAACAACGACCGGCCGGCTGTCTGGGCCGCAGGTCTCCAGCCCACAAAGGGCAAGCCCGGGACGGCGCGCTGAGCCCTCCGGGGGGTCAGAAAGGCCTATCGGCGTGAAGCGTACGTACCAACCGAACACCCGGAAGCGGGCAAAGACCCATGGCTTCCGTGCCCGCATGGCAACCAGAGGAGGCCGGGCAATTATTCGAGCCAGGCGGCTGAAGCAACGCCGACGCTTGTCGGTCTGAGCGGCGTGGCGACGCAGTCCGTCGGGCGCATCCGACAACGGGAAGTCTTCCTGGCGCTGCACCGGCCGGCTGGCCGGGCCAACGCCGGACCGCTCCAGGTGAGCTGGGTTCCCGGCCCTGAGACATCTGCCCACGTTGGCTATGCCGTCGGACGACGCTGCGGGGGGGCGGTCCAACGGAACCGGTTGCGCCGCCGGCTCCGCGAGGCGGTACGCGCGTCCGGTCCTCCCCCGGGGAACTACCTGGTGGTGGCAAGTGCAGGAGCGGGTGGGCTGGGCTTCTCCGAGCTGGCCTCGGCGGTAGGCTCGGCGATGACGACCGCGGCCGCAAAGGGATCAGCGCAATGACGGATCGACAGCCGACAGCGCTGGCGCGGGCGGCGCTGGCGGCGATCTCGGCGTATCAGGGAGTTCGTTCCGGTCAGCCGTCCCCGTGCCGGTTCTGGCCGTCGTGCTCGGCCTATGCAGCCGAGGCGATCGAGACCCACGGTCTGTGGCGCGGTGGAGGACTGGCGCTGTCCAGGATCGGCCGATGCCACCCGTTCGGCGGGCGGGGCATCGATCTCGTGCCGGTTCGGGCTGACAAGCGGGTAGAGCGATGATCCTGATCCTGGCCGAGAACGCCCTGTTCCATGACATCGGCCGCATCTTCCAGCCGGTGTTCGAGGCGGTCGGGTGGACGCTCGCGTTCATCTACGGGTTGATCCCCAATTACGCGGTGGCGATCGCCCTGCTGACGGTCATCGTCATGGCGCTGCTGACCCCGCTCACCATCAAGAGCACCCGATCGATGATCGCAATGCAGGAGCTTCAGCCAGAGATCAAGAAGCTCCAAGCAAAATATAAGGGGGCCGAGAACCGCCAAAAGCTGAACGAAGAGCTGATGGCGTTGTACAAGCAGAAGGGCATCAATCCGGCGGGTGGGTGTATCCCACTGTTCCTACAGATGCCCTTCTTGATCATTCTCTATGACACGATTAGAGGCCTAACCAACGTCGAGACAATCAACGGTGTGCAGCAAGTTGTTCCCCGTTACATCCCGAAACCGCCAGCCAACGCAACTACGTATTCTTTGGTTGAGAAGCTCTACCACAGTCTGGCGCATCCGGTGGTTCCCGGGCATGGGATCATGGTCTCGTTCGGAATTGACCTGGCCAACAAGCCCTTCGGCCATGGGCTCACGGCCGCGCAGCGGATCCCATATTTTGTTCTCGTAGCATTAGCGGTCGGCTTCCAGTATTTCCAGATGCGGCAGATGAATCGTCGTAACCCTCAAGCCGCGGCGGCGAACAAACAGATGCAGACCATTCAGAAGCTCACACCGATCCTGTTCGCGTATATTTACTTTTTAATTCCCGCCGCCGTTGTGCTCTATATGATCGTGTCAACCATTATCCGGATCCTGACGCAGGAGGTCATGTTCCGGACGGGAATGGTGCAGCCCGCGGGCGGCGAGCGAACGATAGGTGGCGGCAAGTTACGACTACCTGGCATCACTCCAGCTCCGGGCTTGGTCGAAAAGACGGAAGAACCTGCGCCACCACCGGAAGTGAAGGGGAACGGGTCGGGCACGAAGGGGAGAACGCCGCCGCGTAATAGGCCAGCCGCCGGGAAGGCGACCACCAATGGTAACACCGGTGGTGCGAATAAGAGACCGCCGCCCCATCCACGGGCGAGGAACAAGAGACCACGGAAGGCACGCTAGGTCGTGGAGTGGGTCGAGATCTCGGGCAGGACGCTCGAGGAGGCGAAGGAGCAAGCCCTGGAGCAGCTCGGCGTCGAAGAGCGGGATGCCGAGCTCATCGTGCTGGCTGAGCCCAAGGTCGGGCTCTTCGGTCGGACACGGGGCGAGGCTCGGGTCCGGGCTCGGGTCCGCCCGGTGGGCCCCCGCCCCAAGCGGCAACGGCGCCAACGACGGTCGGCAGGAGGTGATGGGGCCGCGGCCCGCAGTGGAGAACGGCGGAAATCCTCGAGTGCCGGTGCAGGGTTGGATGGTCCGGGACCAGACGGCGAGGGCCGCCGATCCTCGGGCAACTCAGGCCGGAATCGACGCCAGTCCCGAGGGCCGAGGCCGAAGGCGACTGGCGCTGGGCAAGGTTCGGTCGCGGGGAACGGGTCGACCAAGCAGCAAGGGGCCCGACAGGAGAAGGGGGCCGTCATGGCCGATGAGGTGACGCGGGAAAGTCAGGCGGTGGCAGCACGGGAGTTCATGGAAGGCCTGCTCGAGGCCTACGGCTTCGACGCGTCCGTCGAGACGCAGCTTCTTGACGAAGACATCATCGAGGTGGCGACCGACGGTAGCGAACTCGGGCTCTTGGTGGGCCCCCGAGGGGCAACGCTGGCGGCGCTTCAGGACGTCACGCGGACCGTGGTCCAGCACCGCTTTCCTACCCGGACCGACCGGATCCTGGTCGACGTGGCTGGCTACCGTCAGCGCCGGGTGGCAGCGCTGCAGCGGTTCACTCAGCAGATCGCCGAAGAAGTGCTTGAGTCTCGGACGGAGCGGGTACTTGAGCCAATGTCGCCCGCTGACCGCAAGGTGGTGCACGACACTGTGACCGAGATCGAAGGCTTGTCGACTCGCTCTGAGGGCGAGGACGCGGCCCGTCACGTGGTGATCACCCCCACGGACTAGGACGTATCTGAATGCCGGCAGCGCGGCCGGCAGTGCCCGCGGTCATCCCGGAGATCCTGGCCGAAGCCCACGAACAAGGCCTGCTTGGGTCGGGCGACCTCGGTGCGCATATCGAACACTCTCTCGGCTTTGCCGAGGCCATCGCTGACGCGCGCGGTCGAGAGCTCGAGGCCAATGACTTAGTTGTTGACCTGGGATCGGGGGGCGGCGTCCCTGGTCTGGTGCTGGCGGGCGGATACCTGGTGGTGCGGTTCCGGCTGGTTGAGGGTTCGACTCGCCGCGCCGCGTTCCTTCGGTCGGCGGTGGCACGGTGTGGATGGGCCGATCGGGTGGAGGTGGTAGCTGACCGAGCCGAAGAGATGGGCCGTGTGACGGGATGGCGGGGGAAGCATTCGGTGGTGGTCGCCCGGTTGTTCGGCCCCCCGGCGGTCACCGCCGAGTGTGCAGCCCCGCTGCTTATGGTCGGCGGAGTCCTGGTCGTCTCGGAGCCGCCAGGATCGTCAGGCGAGCGCTGGCC
>JBEDUR010000027.1:0-3560 GCA_040414865.1 Acidimicrobiales bacterium | reverse complement strand
GGCAGCGACGCTGGTCTCCGGAGGTGAGGACCGTGGAAATCCTTGGCGAGAAGGTCGAGATGGGGGTGGTCGAACAGCGGTTCGACCTAGACGTGGAAAGCGATACCGTCCCCGGCATCCGGTGGTCCCCCGAAGGGGCGGCCGGTGGTCGACCGACGATCCTGATCGGACATGGAGGTACCCAGCACAAGCGAGTGGCCAACGTCCTCGGCTTGGCCCGGCGGTTCGTGCGGCACCTTGGCTACTCGGCCGTGGCGCTTGATGCCCCTGGACATGGGGATCGAATCACCGACCCCGAGGCGGCCGAGCGCCGACGCCAGGCCCTCCAAGCCCGGATCGCAGGTGGTCCAAGCGACGAGAGCCGAGTGTTCACCTCCGAAGAGGCCGGTGAGTGGGTGGAACGGACCGCCAAGGGAGTGGTCGAGTGGAAGGCACTTCTCGACGACCTCGATGCTGGAGAAGGCGGCAACCGCTATGGCTACTGGGGTGTGTCGATGGGCACCGCTATCGGCTTGCCATTCGTGTCAGGCGAGCCTCGCATCGCTGCGGCTGTCCTCGGTCTGGCCGGCCTGGGCAGTCGTCCTGGTTCGGAAGGCTTCGAGCGGGCAGTGAGGTCGCTACAAGTGCCCGTACTGCTGGTCCTGCAATGGAACGACGAGCTCGTGGCCCAAAAGGACGGCCTCGCGCTGTTCGACGCGATCGGCTCGACCGAGAAGACCGCGCACATCAACCCCGGTGGCCACGTCGAGACCCCGCTTTTCGAGAGGGATGCCTACGAGTCGTTCTTCGTGCGGCACCTCGGCACCGCCTCATAACGCGGCCGAGTTGTCCGGCCGGCGGTGTGTCCGGGTCGAGCCAGGTGAAAGGCGATGAGCACCTTTATTCAACGGTATGCAACCGCAGGTGCTGGGCTCCGGCTCGCGGTCAAGGACCTCATTGATGTCGCAGGCGAGCCCACCACGGCCGGCTGCAAGGCGCTCGCCGATCGAGCGGGACCGGCAACTGCCGACGCGGCCTGCCTGGCGGGGGCTCGGCTCGCTGGTGCCCGTATCGTCGGCAAGACCAACCTGAGTGAGCTCGCCTACGACGCGACCGGGGACAACGAGTGGTACGGAACGCCGGTCAACCCACTGGATCGACGACGCATTCCGGGTGGATCCTCCAGTGGCTCGGCTGTCGCGGTCGGATCCGGTGATGCCGACGTCGCGTACGGATCGGACACTGGCGGGTCCGTCCGACTGCCCTCGGCGTGTTGTGGGACCGTTGGGATGAAGACCACCTTCGGCCGAGTCTCGCTTGCAGGGGTCTGGCCACTCTCCCAGAGCCTCGACACGATCGGACCGATGGCAGCCGACGTGGCCGGGGTCGTCACGGGTATGCGATTGCTGGAGCCGGGTTTCCAGGCTGCCGTCCGTCCGGCGAGTGTGGTCGCACGGCTTCGACCCCCCGACGTCGATCCCCAGATCGACCGGGCGGTCGACCTGGCGCTGGCCGCAGCCGAGTTCGAGGTGGTCGAGATCTCCTTGGAGGGCTGGTCGTCCACGGATGCCGCCTTCGGTCCGCTCATCGCCAGCGAGGCATGGGCCAATGACGGACACCTGCTGGACGACCCCACCGGCGTGAGTCAGAAGATCGCCGACCGGGTGGCGTTCGGTGCCACCATCACTGAGGAGATGACGGCCCGGGCGCGTCGGATCCAGGGTGCCTGGCGCCGGGAGTTGGCATCGGTGTTTGAGCGGGTCGAGGTGCTGGCCCTTCCGGCACTGGTCGGGTTCGCGCCTCTGCTCGGCGAGCCCATCCCGTTCAACATGACCGCGCTCACCAGCCCCTTCAATGTGAGCGGATCGCCGGCCGTGGTGCTGCCGGTCCCGGCCCAGGGGTCCGCCCTCCCGGCAAGCCTTCAACTTGTCGGGCCGATGCGAGGCGAGGAGCTGCTGTGTGCCACCGCGGCGGTAGTGGAGGCGGCCATTCGCCACTAGGTGGTTCGGGGGCATAGGTTCCGGACAGTCGCGTCTATGCGGAGGTGAAGACATGGGGATCCTTGACGGAGAGATCGCGGTGGTAACGGGCGCGAGTCGAGGCATTGGCGAGTACATCGCCCGACGCTTTGCGTCCGAGGGTGCGGCGGTGGCGGTGGCCGCGCGTACTGTCGACCAGCGTGACGAGCGCTTCCCCGGGACGATCCACGAGACGGTCGAGACCATTCAGCGTTCCGGAGGAGTCGCCCTCGCTGTGCCCACCGATCTGTCCAAGTCCGAGGACCGCCGACATCTGGTCGAGACGGTAACCAATGAGCTCGGCCCGATCGACATCCTGGTCAACAACGCCGCGGTCACCTACTTCCTGCCCGTGTTGGACTTCCCCGAGTCCCGTTTCGACCTCATGTTCGAGGTGCAGGTGCGGGCTCCTTTCGAGCTGAGCCAGCTCGTACTTCCCGGGATGCGCGAGCGCAGGCGCGGATGGATCCTTAACATCTCGTCCGGGGCTGCCCGTCATCCGCAGGTACCACCGGCGGGTCCCGGCGGGGGTGGACGGGGCGGCACCGTCTACGGCATGGTCAAAGCGGCGATCGAGCGGTTCTCCAGCGGTCTGGCCTCTGAGGTCTATGCCGACGGCGTGGCCGTGAACGCTCTTTCGCCGAGCCGCGGGGTCATGACACCTGGCGTCGTCTACCACTTCGGGGTGTCGGATCCGGCTGCTCGGATCGCCGATGGCACCGCCGAAGCTCCCGAGGTCATGGCCGAAGCCGCCCTCGCGCTGTGCTCGGGTGACCCGAGCCAGCTGACCGGTCGGGTCACCTACAGCCAGGCCTTGCTCGATGAGCTTGGCCGCACGGCGGGGGCGCTCGACCCGGTGTGACCTGACGCGCTGGCGGGTCCCGCTCGACTTGGGTCGTCCCACGCCGTCCGGGCTGTTCCCGGGCTGCATCGCTTCCGCGACCCTCACCAGGACGAAGCGACCGACCTATGGAAGAATTCGGCTCTCTAACGGCTGGATTTGGAGGTGAAGATGGCGGAGCTGGACGGCGGCGCCCTGATCGGACGGATCCTGGCCGAGCAGAAAGTCAGGTACCTCTTCTGCATCAACGGCGGGCATCTGTTCCCGATACTCGCCCACCTCAATGCCAACGACGTCAAGCTCATCCACATGCGGCACGAGCAGGCTGCCGCATACGCCGCCGACGGATGGGCGCGCTCGACTGGGACGCCGGGGGTGTGCGCGGTGACCGCGGGCTGTGGGCTCACGAACGCCATCACCGGGCTGACGCTCGCAGCCATGACTGGGAGCTCGGTGGTGTGCCTGTCCGGCCAGCATCCGACCACCGAGGACGGTCTCGGCTCGTTTCAGGAGGCTTACGGGTCGGAGATCTGCTCGAGCTTCGCCAAGTACACCAAACGCGTTCTCGATTGGAGCACCATCGAGGTGCATCTCCGTCAAGCGTTTCGGGCCGCAGCCAGCCCTCCCCAGGGGGTCGCGCTGGTCGAGATCCCGCAAAACGTCCTTTACCAGCGGGGCGAAGAGACCCGTCAGCGCCCGGGCGCTCACGTCTACGAGGCCGA
>JBEDUR010000026.1:0-25887 GCA_040414865.1 Acidimicrobiales bacterium | reverse complement strand
CCAGGCCTCGAGCGCGCTGCTCGACGAGCGCCGCCTGCTCACCGACGCCGAGCTCCGGGCGCTGGCCGCCTTGGGCGACGACCAGGTGGTCGGGCTGGCCGCCCTCGCCCACCAGGTCCGACTGGCGTGGCGCGGCCCGGCCGTCGAGGTCGAGGGAATCCTCTCGGCCAAGACCGGGGGGTGCCCCGAGGACTGCCACTTCTGCGCACAATCTTCTCGTTTCGACTCGCCGGTCAAAGCCACCCCTTTCCTCGACGCCGGCGAGGTACTCGCCGCGGCTCGGGAGACCGCCGCCCTCGGGGCATCCGAGTTCTGCATGGTCTTAGCCGTGCGCGGGCCGGACGCCCGGACAATGGCTCGCCTCGAGGGGCTGGCTCGTTTGGTCCGGCGGGAAACCGGGCTCAACGTGGCGGTGAGCGCCGGAATCCTGACCGACGACGATGCCCGGCGGCTCGCCGCGGCGGGCGTGCATCGCTACAACCACAACGTGGAGACCGCCCGCTCCTTCTTCCCGACCATCGTGACAACCCACAGCTGGGATGAGCGGGCCGAAACCTGCCGGCTCGTGCGGGCGCACGGCATGGAGCTGTGCTGTGGGGTCTTGCTCGGCATGGGCGAAAGCGAGAGCCAGCGGCTCGAGCTCATCGCCGAACTCCGGGAGCTCGACCCCCAGGAGGTGCCGGTCAACTTCCTCAACCCTCGCCCCGGCACTCCCCTCGGTGACCGGCGGCCGGTTGACGCTTGGGAGGCCATCCGGTGGATCGCCCTCTTCCGGTTGGGGCTGCCCGGAGTGATCCTTCGCTATGCCGGCGGACGGGAGATCACGCTGCGCGATCTGCAGGCGATGGGGATGACCGCAGGGATCAATGCGCTGATCATCGGCAACTATCTCACGACCCTCGGCCGGTCCCCCACTGATGACCTCCGCATGCTGGCCGATCTGAAGATGCCGGTCGGGGCGCTCTCGGCCGCGATCTGATCTCGTCGAGGTGCCCGCCGCTGCGTTTTGCACTGGGTGTGGCCGTCCAATAACCGACTGCGTGGGCTGCGCCGCGGAACTCGATCCGCCTCGCTTCTGCTCCACGTGTGGTCGGCGCCTGGCGGTCACGGTCACCCCCACGGCGTGGCGGGCCCGTTGTCTCGTTCACGGCACAACGACCGGCACCGGACCCGGCGGCGACGTGGGACAACCGAGCGCCAGCTGAGCCTCGACGCCACAGCTATAGACGACCAAACCCGATCTCGCGGCGAACGCACCGTTCGTTGCTCGCTCTGGGCAGAGGGCGACCTCGTCACCGAAGGACGGCACAAAATCAGCTGACCTGAGGGAACGGCGCCCTGCGCGGCTCTCTTCCTCTCTCAGTTGGGGGGTGACCTGGAGCACAGTGGTGGCTCGGCGCGAGAATCCCCAGGTGGACGTGATCGGTGTGGTGGACACCATGTTTGCCCGTTACGACATGGGCAGCGAAGCCCTTGCCGAGCTGGCCGAATGCCCCGGCTATGGCGAACGCTTCACGACCGTCCGCCGAACCGTCCCCGGATTCAAGGACCTGGCCGTCGCGGCCAAGGTGCTGATCGAGCAAGAAGGCTGTCGGATCGTGGTCGTGCTGGGCATGCCCGGATCGGAGCCGATCGACAAGACCTGCGCCCACGAGGCCTCCCAGGGAATCATGCTGGCGCAGCTCATGACCTCCACCCCCATCCTCGAGGTGTTCGTACACGAGGACGAGGCCGACGACCCAGCGGTGCTGGCGAAGGTCTTCCGTGAGCGCTCCCGCAAGCACGCTCGGAACGCCTACTGGATGCTCTACGAGCCCGAGCAGCTGATCGCCCGGGCTGGCCGGGGGGTCCGGCAGGGCTTCGACGATGCCGGACCGCTCCCGGCTTGAGCCGTGCCGTAGCCACTCGCTCCGAAGGTGACCACCATCGAGGATCCCAACGACGACCGGACCGGATCACCCCCACCCACGGGAGCCCGCCATGCCACTCAGGGGGCCACCCGCAGGTGGCGCCCCAAGGCCTGGGTCCGGGCCAGCAAACACCGGCGTCTCCGGTGGACGCTCCTCGTCGTCGGCGCGGTCATCGTGTTGCTCGTCGGTGCGGCCGGTGGCTACATCCTCTACCTCAACGCTCAAGTCAACCGGGTCACCGTCCACCACCTAAAGCCCGCTCCGACGAAGGGGCCGGATCTCGGTACAGAGAACATCCTGATGGTGGGGTCCACCTCACGCTGCGCCCTCGCGGTCCAGAACCCCGCCTACGGCCTGTGCTCGGAGGGGGTCAACGCGGTCAACAGCGACGTCATCATGATTCTCCACCTCAATCCGGCCAAAAAGACGGTGGGCGTGCTCTCCATTCCCCGGGACGTGTTCGTCCCCAATGCCCGCGCTGACGGAGCCAACAAGATCGACGCCGGCCTCTACGAAGGTCCGAGCCAGTTGGTCGCGGCTATCGAGGAGGACTTCGGCATCCCGATCCAGCACTACGTCGAGCTCAACTTCGACACCTTCGCCAACGTGGTCAATGCCTTGGGCGGGGTCAACATGTATTTCCCGATGCCCGTGTACGACGCCTACTCGGGTCTCGACATCCAGACCCCGGGCTGCGTTCACCTCGATGGCTACCACGCCCTCCAGGTAGTCCGGGCAAGGCACCTCCAGTACAAGGGCCCGGGGGTGACGACTGACGACCCGGCGTACTGGCCGCAGGAGATCAACAGCGACCTCGCCCGCATCCGAAGGGACCACGAGTTCCTCCGGGTCCTGGCGGCGGCGGTCGCAACCAAGGGGCTGGGCAACCCGCTCACCGACGCTCGGCTGGTCTCGAGCGTGGTCGGCGACTTGACCGTGGACAGCGGCTTCGGCAGCTCCCACATGGCGAACCTGGTCCTCACCTACCACGGGGTCAACCCATTCGACGCCCCGCAGGTGACCCTGCCGGTCACGGTCAGTGACGTCGACCAGTACATCTACAAGGGCGGGGGCTACGGGAACGTGGAGTTCCCGGTCGAGCCGCAGGACCAGCAAGTCATCAACCAGTTCCTCGGGCTCGGCGCCAGTACCGACTCGGTCGGCGGCGGGGCGCTGCCGGCGCCGCGCTCGGTCAGCGTCTCGATCCTGAACGGCTCGGGCTACTCCTACGCCGGAGATGCGGCTGACCAAGGTCTTACGGCACTGGGGTTCAACGTCCAGGGCGTCTCCTACACCCAGCAGGTCGGCGACCAAGCCGAAACCGTCGTGGAGTACTCCTCGGACACCCCGGCCGAGGTGGCGGCGGCCGAAGCCGTGGCGCGATCCCTCTCGGGCCAAGTCATCATGGCCCTGGCGCCGAAGTCCTCCGACGGATCCTCGGGGTTCTCCTCCGGGGCGGAGGTGACCGTCATCACCGGGACCGACTTCAGCGTGAACCCACCGGCGACTAGCCAGAACCAAGCGACCACGACCGCTCCGGCCTCCCCGACCACCACCACGACCACGACGATCCCGGACTTCGGCGCACCCACCCAGCCGGTCCAGGGTCTGGCGCCCTGGGACCCGAGGTCCTGTGCGGCCAACGGTCGGGAGGGGCCGTAAGAGGAGTGGCCCCCTAATTAGGCCAGTGTCATTTGACGGCTTCTCGTGGCCATAAGGGCACTGCCCTACTGGCCTTCCAGCAGGATCAGGTTCAACGAGCGAGGAAGCCCTTCAGCTCGCCCAGGATCGGGACCGGCCCGGGGTCGACACCGTCGTGGTCTGCGAGGTGCAGGGAGACGAAGTCCCCGACCAGCACCAGGTCGAAGAAGCGGCCGATCGGGCTTGTCCCCTCGGCCGTGACGGTGAGTACCTCGGCGACCACCTCGAGAAGAGCCTCGGAGACCCAGTCGAACCGCCGGGCCACCTGTGGGTGGTCATCGTCAGACCGCAGCTCGATAGCCGTCAGAACCTGGCGGGTCACGTCCCCGTACTGGGCCCACCCCGCGATCTCGTTGTGGCACAACTCGGGCTGGGCCGACCAGAAGGCCGGGGCCTTGGCGTTCTCGTTCACCTGGGTCTTCCAGCGCGAAGCGGCCACCGAGCCCAACCCCTGCGCACCGTGGACGATGGGAATGGTCCGGTCGATCCGCCGGGCCAGCTCCCTCGCCGGGCTGGCCGGGCCGACGAGCTGGTCCCGGCGCCCGGCCAGGTGCTCGACCGAACGGGCCACCTGGTCGCTCATCCCTCGGAGCAGCCCCAGGCGGTCCAGGACGACGAGGGGCGGAACGGCCATGGCCCCAATGGCTGCCCGGGGCTGGGGGATGTGGTCGGGCAATGGAACGACCGGGACGTCGTGCTCGAGAGCCAGCCGGGCCAGCTCCCCACCGCCGCAAACGGCCACGACCGAGGCCCCGGCCGTCAACGCCGCCTCGGTGGTGGCCAGAGTCTCCTCGGTGTTCCCCGAGTACGAGACGCTGAAGACGAGCGAGCGGGGACCGACCCAGCCCGGCAGGTCATAGGACTTCACCACCGCAACCGGCACCGGGCAGGCCCGCCACGCCGCCGCGGCGAGCACATCTCCGGCGATCCCGCTGCCGCCCATGCCGAGCACCGCGACCGAGTCGATCCGGTCACCGTCGGTGAGCTCGGTCACCAACTGCCCGGCCCGGAGGGCGTCGGCGATCTGCTCGGGGAGTCCCGCCGTGAGTCCCCACATGTCGAGAGAGTCGATGCTCAGGGGCGACGGGAACCTCGTCGCCCCGGGAAGTTGGGTCATCCCGGGGCGGCCTCGGCCGGCTTCCCGGTCTCCTTGGCCCCACCGGCCTCGGCCTTGGCCATCAGGCGCTCATGTTCAGCCGTGTCGACCGGCACCGCCTCGTCGACCAGCATGACCGGGATCTCGTCAACGATCTTGTAGATGCGCTTGAGGCGAGGGTTGTAGAGGGTGGCTTCGTCCTCGAAGTAGAGCAGCGGTCCTTTGTCCTCCGGGCAGGCCAAGAGCTCGATCAACAGCGGGTCCAGGGGCATCGTCGTCGTCCTTACCTTCTCGTTAGTCGGCCAGCTCGGCCACCAGAGCCAGCACCTCGTCGGTATGCCGGGCACACTCCGCCTCGGTCCGTGCCTCGACGTTCAGGCGCAGCAGGGGCTCGGTGTTCGACGGCCGAAGGTTGTACCACCAATCGCCGTGGTCCACCGTGAGTCCGTCGAGCCGATCGATCGAAGCCCCAAGCCCGACCACCCGTTCGCCCACCCGCTCGACCACCGTGGCCGGATCCTTCACCTGGGTGTTGATCTCGCCGGAGTCCGAGTACCGGCGGTAGGAAGCGAGGAGCGACGAGAGCGGCTTCTCCGATGTGCTCATGAGCTCCAGGACGACCATCGCGGCGATGATGCCCGAGTCGGCCCGGAAGTTCTCGGCGAAGTAGTAGTGCCCGGAGTGCTCGCCGCCGAAGACGGCCCCGGTCTCGGCCATGACCGCCTTGATAAATGAGTGGCCGACCCGGGTCCTTACCGCCACCCCACCGTGCTCGGCGATGGTCTCGGGGACCACCTTGGAGCAGATGAGGTTGTAGAGGATCGAGGCGCCCGGGTGCTTCTCCAACATCGCCGCCGCCACCAGAGCGGTGGTGAGCGACCCCGACACCGTCTGGCCCCGTTCGTCGACCAGGAACACCCGATCGGCGTCCCCGTCGAAGGCCAACCCGACGTCGGCCCCCTGGTCGAGGACGGCCCGCTTCAAGTCCGCCTGGTTCGCCTCCTGGATGGGGTCGGCCGGGTGGTTGGGGAAGGTCCCGTCCAACTCGGGATACAGCACGGTCAGCTCAAAAGGCAGTGGGCGCAAGACCATCGGCGCCACCAGGCCACCCATGCCATTGGCCGTGTCGGCCACGACAGCCAAGGGGCGAAGGGAGGAGACGTCGACGAAGGAGCGGACGTGGGCCGCATAGGCCTCGAGGAGGTCCAGGTGGTTCGGCTCGGGGCCCGGCGGGCCGACCGGAGGCTCGGTCAAGTACTCCACGGCCAGGCGCTGGATCTCTGCCAGACCGGTGTCCCGGCCGATCGGGCGGGCACCGGACTGGCACAACTTGATTCCGTTGTAGTTGGCCGGGTTGTGCGAGGCGGTGAACATGGCTCCGGGAGCATCCAGCGTCCCGGAGGCGAAGTACAAGAAGTCGGTGGAGGCCATGCCGAGGTCGGTGACGGCGGCCCCCGCCGCCCGGGCACCCTCGGCGAACGCCCGGGAGAGCTCGACTCCCGATGGCCGCATGTCCCGCACCACGAGCATCCGCCCCGCCCCGGTGAACGAGACGGCGGCCGAGCCGATGGCCCGGGACAGCTCGCTGTCGATCTGGTCCGGGAAGGTCCCGCGGACGTCGTAAGCCTTGAAGACGCCAGCTGGATCGCCCATGCCAATAAAAAGCGTAATCCGAGCACCGGCCGGCGAGCTCGGGATCGAGGGGGTCCGGATCGGATCGTCGAGTGCCCGTTAGCGTGGAAGCATGCTCGCGGACACGACGAAAGAGCTGGCCAAGGGCAAGAACTTTGGTACCCTCACCACGCTGTTCAACGACGGCCAGCCCCATACCAACATGGTGTGGGTCGACGCCGACGACGGTCACTTGCTGGTCAACACCGAGGTGCACCGCCAGAAGTACAAGAACGTCCGCCAGGATCCTCGGGTCACCTTGGTTGTCTTCGACGCGACCAACCCCGACCACTACACAGAGGTCCGGGGCCGGGTGGTGGAGGAGGTGCGGGGCCCCGAAGGCCGGGCCCACATCGACCAGCTCAGCCAGAAGTACACCGGTGGGGCGTACGCGAACCCCATTACGAGCGAGCGAGTGATCCTGAAGATCGCCCCCGAGCGAGAGCGAGTCCAGTAGGCGCCGAGCCTTCGGCCCACCGCGATCCGTCCGGCCGCTCGGGCACCGGGGTCGGATGAGGCGCGTTTGCTCGGGGTGCCCGCCGGTGCCCTAGAAGATCCCGAAACGGATCACTGAGGCGAAGCCGAAGGCAAAGCACCAAACGATGAAGGGCACGAGCGTCCGGGTCTTGTACCAGCGGCTGAGGAACACCACCGCGAACAATGAGGTGGCAGCGGTGGCGATGGCCCCGGCCACCAACTCGGGCCGGATCCCGTGCCCGAGGGGGCCCACGGCGTCCCCGAGCTTCAGGGCGCCGGCGGCGAAGATCACCGGAGTGGAGAGGAGGAAGCTGAAGCGCATCGCGTTCTCTCGGTTGAGACCCCGGAAGATGCCACCGACCATGGCGACCCCCTCCCGGCTGATGCCGGCCAGGAGGGCGAGCGACTGGCAGGCCCCGATCACCGCGCTCGAAACCGCGCCGATGCGCGACAACTGGCGCACCCCCTCATCGTCCATGGCCACGATGTGGGTGTCCCGGAAGCGCTGCGGCGGTGGAGCCACCTCGACCTTGATCTCGCGCCTTGCTTGGCGCCTCGCCTGGAGCTCGCCGAGGGTCAGGATGCCGCCGTTGATCATCAGGAAGACGGCGGCGGCCGCGGGCTTGGCGAAGAGCACCCGGAACTGGTGCTCGAACTTCACGCCCAGGAGCCCGACCGGCACGGTGGCGATCACGATCAGCCACGCCAGTCGCTCGTAATCGTTCGGATTGTGCCGATTGCCCACCGCGGTGAAGAACCCGGCGATCAGACGAATCCATACCTTGAAGTAGAAGAAGAACAGCACGAGGGCGGTGGCCAGGTGAAGCCCGACGATGAAGGCCAAATACGGGCTCTCAGCCTGGGCCTCCTGGCTGACGAGGAGGGCCCAGTTGCCGCCGAACCAGGACGGGATCAATACGGTGTGCCCAAGGCTTGAGATGGGGAAGAGCTCGGTCAGTCCCTGGATCAGGCCGATCACGATCGCCTGGAACAGGTTCATCTTGTAGATGCCGCTGTTGGCGGCGGCAGCAAACAGATGGGACACGGCGGGCTCCTTCGGGTTGGTCTCGGAGGCCGGTCCTCAGCCCGTGCTGGGACCGAGTCGCTGGGCGCGCCAGCGCCGCAGGAGCCACCACCCGATGGCGCCCGCGGCGAGGACGGCGATGGCGATGCTGACGTCCCCGAAGGCCGACGCCACCGAGGACCAGCTGGCGGCCAGGCCGTAGCCGGCGCCGGCCAACGCGAAGGTCCAGGGAAGACTGCCCAGCAGGGTGAAGGCGACGAAGACGCCGAGCGTCATCTTGGCCACCCCGGCCGGCAGACTGATGAAGGTTCGGACCACGGGCACGACCCGGCCCACCAGCACCGCGACGTGTCCTCGACGGGCGAAGAATGCCTCGGCCTTCGCCAGTTGCTCTTTGCGCACGAACACGAAACGTCCATAGCGCTCGACGAGCGGGCGACCCCCGATCCGCCCGACGGCATAAGCGAGGAGCGAGCCGAGCACGTTGCCCAGCGCGCCCACCACCGCGATCTGGACCACCCCAACCGAAGGGTGCCCGTTAGCAAGCAACCCGCCGGCCATGGCCCCTCCGAAGAGCATCACGACCTCACTCGGAATGGGCAGGCACGCCGACTCGAGCACCATGAGAACGAACACGGCCAGGTAGCCGTGATGGAGGACCTGAGTGGTGAGCGAATGAGTCACGAATGCTCCCCTCCGGCCACGATGACCACGCTCGGTGCCGAGGCGCCGTAGGCGTGTTCGGCCTGTTGGAACACGGCGTTGGTCTGGCGAGCGACGTGAATGGCAGCGCCCGCTGGCGCCAGCGCAAGGACCGCCAGCCCGATTACCAGGTGGGCCCGCCGGCCGGCCGCCGGACGAAGCAGGGACTCGACCCGCAGAGCGGCACCCGGGCCGGCCGCGCCCATCGTGGCTGGTATGGCCAGCGCCTCGTCGCTGCAGGCCCGGGCCACCCGGCCGATGGTCCTTGCCACGACACGGCGGTCGCCGACCTCGGCCGCCGCCCGCTCATCGGCCCAACGCTCGGTGGCCAGGCGGACCGCGCCGCGGGCCGGCCAGAGGATCGGGTTCACCGCGCTGGCGAGCGACACGGCCGCCCGGTGCAGCTCATGCCGGCCGTCGAGATGGGCCTGTTCGTGGGCCAACACCACCCGGACCTCGAGCGGCGTGAGGAAGCGCAGCAACCCCCGGGCGGCCACGATTCGACCCGGCCAACCCGGCAACGCGAACACGGTCGGGCGCTCGTCAGGCAACACGACCAGGGACCCGGGCGACCGGCGGGCCAACCGCCAGGCCTCGAACAGCGCCCGTCCCTGCCGCCAGCTGGCCCGGGTCAGCAAGAGACCCTGGCCCACCACCAGGACCGCGGCCCCAACGAGCACGGGCCGGGGTACCAAGACCAAGGTGTGGAGCAGATGCACCGACCAGTGACCCATGGCCGCCACCGGGTCCCACTGCCCGAGGAGCGCGACCAGCAGCAACGACGGCAGCGCCACGGAGGCTGCTGCCAGGAGGAGCGAACCGACCGACAACGCCCAGGTCGCGATCCGGGGGCGCGCGCATCGGGCCACGACCGGAGCGAGCAGGGCGAACCCGGCGCTCGAGGCCACCGGGGCCACCCACCACCAGGCGAGGGAGACGGGCCTCACGGCTCGCCGCCCCGTTCCAGCGCCCGACGGAGGGCCTCCACGGCCCGGCGGTCCAGGCCGGCCACGAACTGGCTCAGCACTCCGACCCGGTCGCGTTGATCCTCGAGCAGCGCCCGCATTCGGCTGGCCACCATTCCGGCCTCGTCAAGAACCGGGCTATAGACGTAGCCCCGGCTGGCGAGCTGGCGGGTCACCGCACCCTTGCCGTGCAGGCGGCTCAGGATCGTGCTCACGGTGGTATGGGCGAGGTCGCCCTTGAGTCGCCGACGCACCTCCTCGGCCGAGGCCGGCTCGGGCAGGGCCCACAGCACCGCCAGCACCTCGGCCTCCAACCTGCCCGACGCCCGCCGATCCATGGCCCCGAACCCCTCCTCGGGCAAGGCAACCTACTACATGGATGTAGAAGGAGTCGGTCATCCCCTCGAGACGGTCCGTTCAGTCGATCCGCCGCATGAACCCCCACCGGTAGCCGGCGGGGTCGGTGACCGAGCCGCTCATCCGGATTCCGTAGGGCTTGTCCACCGGTTCGTCGACCTCCACCCCGGCCGCTCGGATCCGGACCACGACGGCGTCGGGGTCTTCCACCCATACCCCGATCCAGGCGGCCGGGCCCCGGCCGTGGGCCTCCCATTGGGCGGCCCCGCCGCCGTCGAGCCACAGTTCGGTGTCGCCCACCTTCAGCTCGGCGTTGGTCACCCGGCCGGCGTCGTCAACGAAGCGGGACAGCTCTTCGAAGCCGAAGACTCGCCGGTACCAGTCGATCATCGCCGCGCCGTCCTCAACGAAGAGGTAGGGCACCAAACCCGATCGTCGCTCACTCATCACGCTGCTCCCCTAACTCGCTCGGTCAGAACCCCGGGGCCGGCTCCCACAAAGTAAGGGCCTGACCCTGGTCGTCGAAGCACTCGGCGCTCGGCCCGGCCGCGCCGCGCCTCACCGGCTCTCCAGCCTCGCCCCCGAGCGACCGGACCCGGTCGGCGGCCGCGCCGAGGTCGCCGACCCGGAAGAACAGGTGCACCCCCGGGGGGCCGTCCACTCGATGGAGGTCGACCGGCAGATCGGTGTCGACGAGAAACGGCTGATTGGGCTCGGTCTCCCAACCGAGCAGCGCCCGGTAGAAAGGGCGAGCCGTCTCGGGATCGGGAACGTCGATCGTCAAGTAGCCAACCTCGCCGCTCGGCCTCTGAAGCGGCGCCGAGGCCTCGGAGCGGCCGTCGGGCCGCCACAGCCCAAAGCCGACCCCCTGATTGTCGAGCGCACGGGCCCAGCCGCCCCCGTCGCGAGTGACGGCCGAATCGGTCACCGAGCCGCCGGCGGCCTCAACAATGCCGATGGCTCGATCGACGTCGGCGACGGGAAAGAAGAGATCGACCGCATCCGGGTCGTCGGTGACCACCGTCAAGGTGGCCGTGTTGATCACGTAGTGGGCGGTGAAACCCTCCCGGTTGACCTCGGACTCCCAGTCGAACAGCCCCGTGTAAAAGGCGAAGGTTCGATCGGCGTCGGAGGTCCGGACGTAGACGATGCCGACTTGTCCGCCAATCGACGCCATGGGTGGCCGTGCCGGCGCGGCGGGCACGCCGAGCTCGCGCTCGAGGCGCCGCTGGAGCCCTACCGCGAAGGAAACACTCGGGCGACGAGGCGAGCTCGTCCCGGTCAGCACACTCAGGGGATCAATCGCCATGGTCACTTTCTCCATAGGCGCGCCGGAACGCCGCTCGGGCCCGGGCGAGCAGCTGGTCGGTGGCCCCCTCGCTCCGACCCAGGTGCTTCGCCACCTCCTTCACGGGAAGGTCGTCCAGGTACCGGAGGGTGAGTGCGGCCCGGTGGGAGGGGCTGAGCCCTCGCAGCACCTCGAGCGCGCGCCACGCATCGAGCCGCTCATCGAAGGAGTCCTCTGGAGCGGGAGTCGTACTCAGGGCAGCCAGGGTCCGCTCGTCGCGGGCCTTGGCCCGCCAGTGGTCGAGGAGTTTGTGCCTCGCCACCCCCATGAGCCACGGGATACTCACCACCTCGGCCCGGCCTGCGCCGATCGAGCGGGCGGCGGCCACGAACGTCTCCCCCGTCAGGTCCTCGGCCTCCAGTCGGTCCCCGCAGCGGTGCCGGAGATAGCCATACACCTCGGGGAGGGCTCGGTCGTACAGATCGAGCAGGGCGCCGACGTCGGAGGGGACGGGCTGGCTCACCACTTCTATCGTCGTGGAAACGGGCCAAGAGCTGACGCGTCCGGGGAAAAAAGCGGCCCGAAGGGCGGGCGTGCCAGCGGTGCCGAGGGAGGTGGTTCGTGGTCCGGGTGATCTTCGAGACCCACTCGATCAGCGAGGACAACGAGGCCGGTCGGGCCTCGGGGTGGCACCATTCCCGTCTCGCTCCCCGCGGACGCCAGCTCGCCGCGGAGCTCGGGCGGCGGCGTCGGGACGATCGGATCGACGCCGTCTTCAGTTCGGACCTCGAACGCGCGGTCGAGACGGTTCTGGTGGCCTTCGGTGAAGGCGGCCCGCCACGGTTCTTCGATTGGCGTCTGCGTGAGTGCGACTTTGGAGAGCGCAATGGTGAGCACGCCAACAACGATGCGGTGTCGTTTCTCAATACCCCCTACCCCGGCGGAGAGAGCTGGCGCCAGGCCGTGCGGCGAGTCGGCAGGGGACTGCGCGACCTGCAGAGCCGGTGGGACGGTCAGCGGGTGCTCGTGGTCGGGCACGTAGCTACCCGCTGGGCGCTCGAGCACTACGCCAACAGCGTCCCGCTCGGAGCTCTCGTTGGCTCGGCGTTCCAGTGGCAAGAGGGGTGGGAGTACGCGCTCGACGCCGGCTCGATCCCGCCGGAATGAGCCGGAAGCGCGAAGCCTTCGAAGGCAGGGTCAGGGTCGACGAGCCCTGAACCGGAAGCCGTACTCGTTGATCGCGACTTCCACGTCGGAGAGCCCGGCTCGCTCTAATCGCTCCGCCAAGCCCGCCGGGTCGACCGGAACACAGATATCGCCCACGTGCAGCTCACGGAAATCGTCACTGTCGAGGCTGTCGGTACCGGCCAGGACGCCACCGTGCCGCAGGACTCGGGCCACCTCGCCGAACAGCCGGTCCTGGTCGGCGGCCGAGGGGAGGTGGTGCAGCATCGTAAAGGAGAGCACCGCGCTGAAGGACTGGTCCTCGTAGGAGAGCCGGGTCGCGTCACCTTCGATGACTTCGACGCCGACCGGCGCCATACGCGTCGCAAGGTCGGCCGCCAGCAACGGGTCCAGCTCCACGGCTCGTAGCCGGGGGGCGATTTCCGCCAACACCTCGGTGGTGCGCCCGGGGCCCGGGCCGACCTCGAGCACGTCGTGGCCAAGCTCGATCCCCTCGAGGACCCACGGGACGATGAAGCGGCGAACCACTTCGGCCCATTCGGGGCTGGAGCAGCCGGCGAGGTGCCGCTCATTCATCTCGATCTCACTTCGCGTTTGAGTCGTAGCGCATAGCGCCGACCGCGTTGCCGGCCGGGTCCTCGAACCAGAGCAGGTCACCGACGCCCGCGATGGTCGAGGAGCTGATGATTCGGCCGCCGTGGGCCGAGACCAGGCCTTCGGTCTGCTTGATGTCCTCCACCGCGAAGGTGCACTCGAAGCCGACGGTCCTCGTGCCCGGAAGCAGTTCGCGCCGCAGTTGCAGCGCCGCCGCGACGATGCCCAACGGCCGACCGTCGCCCGGCCCGGCCGGAATCCCCTGGGCGGAGTCGGCCTGGATGTGGAAGAAGCCTGGGGGTCCCCAGGCCTGGAACGACCAACCGAAAACTGACTCGTAGAAGCGACGGGTTTCGTCCAGGTTCTCGGCGTTGATGGCGAAATGCGCCAGCGGTGCTCCCACGTGACCTCCCTGTGTCCGGCCCAACCAGTTTCTGGGCGCTCGACGCGCAATCGACAGAACAGCGACGATTCGCCTCGACACTGGCATGGCTGTCGGTGGCTGGCAATGACGCCTGCGGCCGCATCGAAGACGCTCGCCTGCTGGCGGACCGAACACATGGTTGACGAGGGTCAACCGCTCAATCCTCGACGTCGAGCGTGGACCCCGTTCGGACGTCTGCGATGAGACTCAGGTGTCGGTCGCGATGTGGGAATCCGGTGTGGGGTGGCGGGATCGACCAAGCCGCCGCCGGCGTTCGACGAAGAAGCCAGCCGCCAGCAGGACGATCCCGGCGGCCGACACCGCGAACCCGAGCCGCCCGGCCGATCCCTGGCCATAGGTGAGCGTGACCCGATGGCCGGTCGGCACGACCACCATGAGGTTGGGGGTCACCCGCCAAGGCCCTTGCGCTCCGGTGGCCACCCAATTGGGGAAGTATGAGGTCTTGACCAGCACCGGGGATCCGGTGCGATCGACGTGGAAGCTGATGGTGTCGGGCCCCTCGGAGATGTCCGTGACCTTGGCCGGCACCACCGGGATTTTCTGAGGCCGCTCACCGGTTGAGACCCGAGGCCACTGGGTGGGGCCGCCGCCGGCCAGCTCCACTTCCCAGCGTGCCGGATCCAAGTACCAGGATTGGGCGACGGGAAGCCAGCTCGACTGGCCCTGACCCACCCCGGTGAGCACTGCCGGGAGGAAGCGGAGTCCGACCACCGGAGCCGAGTCAGAGATCGCGAAGACGTCCCAGGTGATCGAGAGGCTTTCGCCGTTGTAGACGGATTTCCATGGGCCGGTGGTCGCCACCAGACGAAGGGACGGATCGGCCTCGGCCGCGTCGATCACGCTCGGGGTGTCGGCCATGAAGTAGCGCGCGCCGAACAGCTGGAGGTGCCGGATCCCGAACGGGACGTCGAGAGGGCCGTAGCGGAGGCCGACCATCGGCTCAGAGGGGGCTGGGGAGAGCTCGGCTTGGTTCAGGAAGTGGTACGGGGTGGTGGCCGAGGACTCGAAGAGCAGCCCCTCCATCGAGTCGATGCAGCCCCCGGTGAAGTACTCGAGGTCCATGAGCGCCTCGGGCGTGCCGAAACGGTTCTCGTTGGCGTCGTACTCCCACATGGCCCGTCCACACCCGTGCTCCCGACCCACTCGGGTCATGGTGCCCATCAGCGCGCGGAACTCTGGGTAGGCAGGGGCGCCCTCGTACCCGCGGTAATTCCACGATGCCCACGTCGTCACCTGGTTGGCGCCGGGGGTGACTGGGAGCGCGCCGGCCGGGACCACGAAGGGAGGGATCACCACGGCCAGGGTGGCGACCAGCACGGCCAAGGGCCCGGCCAGCGCCGCCGGGGCGAAGCGGTACCGGTGGAAGACAGGCGTCACGCGCGGGAACCGCTGCCGCCAGTCCCGCCACCCGAGCACAAGGGCTCGGAGCCCCACCGCAACCACCCAGCCGACCATGAGGTAGATGCAGAGGAACCACAGCGGCAGCATCCGGACGTTGTAGAGGGCTCCCTGGGGGTCGAATCGCACCGCCAGGAGCGAGAGCACGCCCAGCACCGAGAAGAGGAGGCCGAAGCGGCTTCGGGTGGCCAGCGCGACCACTACCGCGACTCCGGCCACAATCACCGCCCACAGGTCGGCCGAGGGAAAGAACAGCGAGGGAAACCCCGTCGCGAAGGGCGAGGTGCCAGCCGAACCAGAAGTCACGTTCACGTACCCCATCTGGGTGGCGTAGCTGTGGTCCAACAAGAACGGGACCAGCCACCAGGCCGAGAGCAGCAGTCCGCCGCCAACGGTTGACGTCCCCCACCACACGGCCCGCCACCGCCATCGCCCAACGCGTTGGTGCTCCTCTCCTTCCTCGGGCCGGACCCAGTCGCCCGCCAGCTCCAGGACGACCAGCACCCCGGCGCCAGCCAGCGCCAGCAGGCCCGGGACGATGTGGCTGAGGATGCATAGCGCGAGGACCACCGCAGCCAGTGCGCGGCCCCGACCCGTGCGCAAGCCGCGGGCGAACAGCCCGAGAAATACGAGCGCGAGCGGAATGGCCAGCGAGTAGGCGTACTCGCCGGCCAGGGTGGAGAACAGGTTTCCCCCGTAGATCGTCCAGGAGTAGTCGAACAGGAATGGGAGCGTCGCTGCCGCCAGCGCGGCCGGGCCCGGCGGGGGCAGGCGGAACAGGCGGCCGCACGCCCAAGCGGCGAGGGGCAGAAGCACCGAGCCGAGCACCGTCATGAACTTGAAGGCCACGCCGTAGGGGAGGATGTGGCTCAAGAGCGCGGCGATGAGGTCGGGGACGACGAAGTAAAAGGTGTAGATCGGGTACCCGGCGTACCAACCCGGGTCCCAGCCAGTGAGCCGTCCGCTCGGCAGCAAGTGGTCTCTCAGGTAGGCCGGCATCACGAAGTGCGCGCCGGTGTCACCGCCGGTGGTGGTGGTGTTGCTGAGGAGCAGGCCGAGATGCATCTGCCACAGCACGACCGCGATCACGCCGAGAATCACGCCGGCGTTCAGCGCCCCGGGAAGCCACGCCGGCCAGCGGGGCGGGGGGGTGACGACGGTGCGCGGGGGCTCTGGACTGGCGAGGACCGGCAGTCCTTCGTTGTCGATCGGGATCGTGCGCACGGGGATCAGTGGACGAGTACGGCCCGGTTGGAGGCGATGGCGATGACCGCGACGAGGTTGAAGGTGGCGTGCGCAGTCATGTTCATGCCCAGGCGTCCGGTCCGGAAGGCCACAACGGCGAGGATGCAGCCGAAGATGGCCAGCCCGGCCAGCTGCTCGAGCTCGGCGTGGGCCAAGCCGAAGAGCAGCCCGTCGACGACGACCGCGACCACCACCGCTGCGACCCGGGTCCCTCCACGCGCCCGGCGTGAGCCGGTCACGCCGAGGATCCCGAGCAGCCCCTTGAACAGCACCCCGCGGAAGAAGAGCTCCTCGAAGAAGGGCGCGCCGAGGACGGTCATGACGGCGATCAACGCGAAGGACCCACCGTGGGCGCCCCCGGTGAGCTTGGTTGTCGGGCCCTCGAAGTTCTTCAGGTGGGAGACGAAGGGCAGGTAGATGAGCGTCACCAGCAGCTGTCCGCCCAGGCCGATCGCCACGCCGAGCAGGTCGATCGGCCGAAAGGACACCCCCATGTCGGCGAGCACGTGCCGGGTCCCCGCTACCCGGGAGGCGAGGATGGGGCCGACCAGGAACCCGACCCACAACCCGACCAGGCCAGCGACGATGTACCAGGCCGGTGGGGCAGTGAGCCGCTCGATGGTACTCAGGCGGGAGCCGTTGCCGGTAATGGCGGCAGCCACGTCAACCACGACCAACGCCACCACCTGGCCGACCACGAAGCCAATGGCGGCGAAGACCACCCACCAGCCAGCGTCGGCGCGGCTACGGGGCACCGCGCTCGGCCCCGGCGACGGGGTTGGGCGCCCGGGACGCGAGGGCCGGGTCGACCACTGCCCCTGGGCATCCTCCGTCGGGCCCGAACTGACCTCGCGCTCCTCTTCGTCACCGGAGGAGGCCATTTAGTCACGATACCGCCGGGCTTTCGAAACTCCAGGGCGCAGAGCTGGCGCGGTTGACACGCGGCCGCGCCGTTCGCCCAGCGTGGAAGGCCTGTGTCGTGTCCAGCCGACGCGCTCGATTCCGCCGCTCGGTACCCGGACGGCGACCCCGGCGCATAGCATGGCCTGGTGAGTCCCACACGGCCCGAGCGGCCGAACCGCATGCCGGGGCCCGGCGGCGGCAACAGTCCCAACCAGGGTGGCAGCGACCAGAGTTGGCGGTGGATCTGGACCGTCCTGATCGTGGCGGTGCTCGCGGTTCTTGTCGTCCCATCGCTCCTCCCCCACAACTCGGCTTCCTCCGTCACCTACGCCAACTTCCTGAAGGACGTCAGGACGGGTCAGATCCAGACGGCAACGATCGACAACTCGAACGGGGTGATCACCGGGAAGTTCTCGAACGGGACCAGCTACACGACCCAGGGACCCAACCCCTACAGCCAGACCGACGTGAACACCATGCGGAGGGACGGGCTGGCGGTCAATTTCTCCCAGCCCTCCTCGAGCATCCTCTCGGACATCCTTCCCTACGTGCTCCTGGTGGCCTTGTTCGCCGGCGTGATGTGGCTCATGACGCGCCAGGCCCGAGGGCAGATGTCGGGGATCATGTCCATCGGGCGCTCCCGAGCCCGCATGTACAGCTCGGAGCGGCCGCAGACCACCTTCGGTGATGTCGCCGGCTACAACGGTGTCAAGCAAGAGATCTCAGAGGTCGTGGACTTCTTGAAGACCCCGGCCCGGTTCAAGGAGATCGGCGCCAAGATCCCCAAGGGCGTGCTCCTGGTCGGCCCGCCAGGGACGGGCAAGACCCTGCTGGCCCGGGCGGTGGCCGGCGAGGCCGGCGTGCCCTTCCTCTCGGTCTCGGGCTCGGACTTCATGGAGATGTTCGTCGGCGTTGGCGCCTCCCGGGTGCGGGACCTGTTCCAAACGGCGCGAAAGCAGGCTCCAGCCATTGTCTTCGTCGACGAGATCGACTCCATCGGGCGCAAGCGAGGCGCCGGGCTCGGCGGCGGACACGACGAGCGGGAGCAGACCCTCAACCAGATGCTCTCGGAGATGGACGGGTTCGACCCGGCTGAGGGCGTCGTGATGATCGCGGCCACCAACCGACCCGACATTCTGGACCCCGCCTTGCTCCGGCCGGGGCGCTTCGACCGCCAAATCGTGGTCCCTCTCCCCGACCTCGACGAGCGGCTGCCCATCCTCCAGGTGCACTGTCGAGACAAGCGGATGAGCTCCGACGTCGATCTCGAACTGGTGGCCCGGGGCACGCCCGGTATGAGCGGGGCCGACCTGGCCAACCTGGTCAACGAGGCCGCCCTCCACGCCGTGCGTCGAGGCTCGCCGTCGATCTCGATGATGGACTTCGAGACCGCCCGCGACCGGGTGCTCATGGGTCAGCGGCGCGAGTCGCTCATCCTCTCCGAGGAGGAGAAGGAACGGGTCGCTTACCACGAGGGCGGCCACGCGGTCCTGGCCTACGTGCTCGAGGACGCGGACCCGGTTCACAAGGTGACGATCTTCCCGACCGGGATGGCGCTCGGGGTGACCCAGCAACTCCCCATGGAGGAGCGCCACATCCATCCGCGCAGCCACATCGAGGACGCGTTGTGCGTGCGAATGGGCGGGCGGGCGGCCGAGCTCCTCGTCTACGGCGACCTGTCCACCGGAGCGGCCAACGACCTCGTCGGCAACACCGAGCTGGCTCGCAAGATGGTGCGGGAATGGGGCATGAGCGAGGACATCGGCCCGATGGCCTGGGGCTCCCAGGGCCAGGTCTTCCTGGGCGAGGACCTCATGCACACCCGGGACTACTCCGAGCACACCGGCCAGATCATCGACGACGAGGTAGAGCGGATTCTGCGGGCCCAGGAAGATCGCTCGCTGGAGGTCCTCTCCCGGCACCGAAAGGGGCTCGACGCGGTGGCCAAGGCCCTGCTCGAGCAGGAGACCATCGAAGGGTCGGTGGTCGGCCGGCTGGTCGACGAGGCCTACGGCCAGCCGGTGCACGCGACCGGCAAGAAGGCCCCTCCCGTGTTCAACGGCAACGGCTCGGGCGAGCCGACCGCCACCCCGGCCGACGCTGCGGAGGTGGCCGAGGAGTCCGAGCCGGCCCCGGCCGACGAGCCGGCCGGGGCCCATGCCGCCGCCGCCACCCACCAGCCGACGCCCCGGCCCATGACCCCCTCGGGCTGGCCGGCCCCGCAGTGGCCGCCGCCCCAGTGGAGCCCGCCTCCCCAGCCCGACTCGGGCGCGGGCGACCGCTAATCCAGCCCTCGAATTCTTCAGCCCCCGACGGCCGCCGCCAGCGACACCACCCCGGCCGTCGCCCCCGGAGTCAGATCTTCGAGGACGAGGACAGGTTCGGTGGCGGTGACGACAAGCGGGGACGGCCCAAGAGGCCCGAGCCTCGACGCCCTTCGGACCCCACTCGAGCCACTGGCCGACAAGCTGAGCGCGTGGCCAGGTCTCACGTTCGCCGCGGCCACGCGCATGAGGCCCGAGGGGCCCAACGCCCAGACCGTCGCGTCGAGCGACCCCGTCCCCGGGTTGTAGAGGTCGAGAGCGCCGATCGCTGATCCCATCACCGCCGGCTGGGCCCCGGTGCCCGGCCCGGTGAACACCCCCGCCGTGGTGGCCAGGTCACCGGGGCCGATCCCGAGCGCGCTGCCCGCTCCGAACTGGGGCGCCCCGAAGGACCAAGGGGCGACCACGCTGCGGTCGACCACCACTCCGCTCCCGGCCGAGATCACCCCGACGGTGGCCAGGAACGGGATCCCGACGGGGATGCGGCCATCGGCGCTCGTCTCGAGCACCCAGGCCGTCAGGGGGCCAACGGTCTGGGTGAAGGTAGCCGGCGGTGACCGATACGGCTCGACGTGCACCTGGACCTTCTCGGCCACGCGGCTGGGATTGAAGATCGTGACCGCGGTCTGCCCCCCGGTGACGTCGATCGAACGCGGCACCGCCCAGTGCAAGAACAGCTGCGGCGAACCCAGCCGCAGCGACAGCCCGTGGACCCCGTCGGACGAGACAGCCTGGAGGGCCGCGGCCACGACCGACCCGGTGCGGACCGTCACGATCGTGGACACTGACCGGGCGTCCTGGACATAGCGGTCCACCTCCTCAACCGCCAGATCCCCCGGCGCGATCACGATCCCCTCGAACGGCTGGGGCTGGGCGATCCCCGAAGGGGTCACGAAGGTCATGTCCACCACCGCCACCGTGGTGGTCGGGTTGTAGAGCGAGACGGCCAACGTCCCGCCGTGCACCGTCGAACCGGAAGCGAAGTACCAGCTCGACGCAGTCGAGCGCGAGCACGGGGCTTCGGACCAGCCCAGCGGCCCGGCGACCGTCTCGGTCACGAGCACCGCGCCGCCGGCCACCTTCACGGTGGCGGCGACAAATGCGCCCTTCACCAGCTCGCCTGGAGCCTCGTCGACCTGGGCGCGGGCCGGGACCGCGACCGACTCGCTCCCCTCGACCCCGGTGTCGCTCACCGCACCGACGGTGGCCGTGGTCGAGCGATCCGACGTGTTCAAGAGCTGGAGGGTCTCGAGGCCGGTCGACCCTGAGCCCGGCGTCCCGCCCGTGCAGTACCAGGCCGACGATTCGGCGGCGGCCGGAACGATGGCGACTCCGAGCGCCGGTGGGCCGGCCGCCGGACCCGGACGCGCGATCAGGTGGTCGGCCAGCGCACCGCCGATGCCGGCCAGCAACAGGGCGAGCACGAGCGAGATCCGGAGCGCCGAGTGAGGCGGCTTGGTCGCGGGCTGGGTGGCGGGGGCCGAGTGACTCACGGCCGAGTCAACGAAGAAGCCACGCCGGCGGGTCGAGCTCACCGCCGCCCGCCCACCTGCTCGTGCGTGGGCCGCCGGGCCTGCTCTTCCGGCTCGGGCATGGTCTTTCGGAGCGTGGTCTCGCTCGGGCGAGCGGCGGCCAGAGCCCCGACCCGGGCCCGGAGGGCCAAGCGTCGGTCGACGAGCGCTACCACGATCGCCAGCCAGACCACGAGTTCGAGGACGGCGCCGAGCCCGGCCCAGGGCAGCCCGGAAAACGAAAGGGTGCCAATCCCCGGCCGCGGCAGGGCGAACTGCCGCGCCCAGGAGAACGCGGGAGCGGCGCGGGTCGCCACCCCGTCGAGGGTGAGGCCGAAATTGCCGCTCGGCGCGAACGCCGCGTAGAGGGTGCCCGGAGTGAGCCGCCCGCGATACCCCCCCGACACCGGGTCGAGCGCCGGGTGCCATCCCTCGAGGTCGCCGGACGAGGGCAGCACGATGCCGGCCGCCGGGCCGTGGCGAGGTTCGACGCCGCGCACGAACCCGCCAGCCCGGGCGGCCCGTTGGGGCAGGGCGGCGGTGTTGTCGTAGAGGAGGAAGCCCCCCTCGCCGGGCACCTGGCGCAGATCGCCCTGCTGATCGAGGGCCGGCACCAGGTTGGCTGGCACCGGGTAGCTCTTGGCCGCAGATGTACCAGCCGTCGAGGGGGCCAGCGACTCGACCACGACCACATAGCGAATGGCTGCCGGGGCAAGCAGCCGTCCCAGGTCGACGGTCTTGCCCTCGCGGGCCAGGTCGACGGCCGCGGCCAGTTGGCTGGCCGGGCCCGGTGAGGCCGGAGCGTAGAGATCGGACGCCATTGGTGCGCTGTCCTCGGTGGTGGCGTAGGCCAACCCGGGGGCGACCGACCACGCGCCCATGGGCAGGGCGGCTGGATCACCGAGCCACAGCACGCGGTACGAGTTGTCAGGCCGGGCCGAGATGAACCCGAGAGAGGCGTCGAACCCGGTGGCCGGCAGCCCGAAACTGCCGTTGGTGACCTCGGCGGCCACCGGTAAAAGCCCGAACGCGGCAACCAGCATCGTGAGCGAGGTGGCCAGCTGGCGCCAGCCGAAGCGGTGCCCGATGAGGTCCCTCTCGAAGGCGACGACCCCGAGGCCCACGCACGCGGCGACGGCCACCGCCGCCGGGACCAGGACGACATCCAAGCTCGGAGCGAACGATCCGGCCCAGCCGCGATCGACGACCAGACCGAGGCCGTAGCTCATGATGGCCACCATCCACAGCCGCGCGGCCCAAGCGAGCCGAGGCCCCGTGCCGATGAGGACCGGCAGGAGGGCTGCTGCCGGCAGCAGCCAGCTGAGGCCAGAGCCCCCGACCGGGCCGACGTCGAAGCGCAAGAGGGCACTCCACCCGACCGCACTCGAGCGGGCCGAGGGCAGGCCCAGTACCCCCATCACGTGGGAGCCGGAGAGAGCGACGCCGATCACCCATGGCGCGCAGAGCGCGAGCGCGACGACGATGGCCCCGATGGCGGTCGTCGCCGAGCGGCCGGCCTCCCGGAGCCCGGAGAGCAGCGAGCCGGCCCCGAGCCCGGCCGCGACAAGGAGCACGTCGACGACCATCGCTGGGGCGAAGGCGATGCCGAACGCGACGAGCGCGCCGAGGCCGAGCAGCTGGGCTAGGGGCCAGCGCCCGCCCCGGGGAAGCCACCCGCCCATGGGGTCGAGGGCGCTGACTCTCATCAAGGCTGAGGTGACCCAGGGGACGAGGGCGAAGGCGACCATGGCGTCGAGCCGGCCTCGAGCCATGGCGTTGTAGACGAGCGGAAGGCCGAGGTAGGCCACGGCGCCGAACAGCTGGCCCCGACGGGACCCGAAGGGAGCCAACAGGCGCGACACCCCCCAAGCCCCGAGCGGCAGGCATCCGAAGACCAGCACCTTCTGGGTGAACCCCATGGCCCCCAGAAAGACGGTCCCGAGCACCCCCCAGGCCGCAAAGGCGGGAGACGCAGGCGCGGTGGTGCCCACCCCCGCTGAGTGCCAGCTCGCGAAGAACTGGTGCCAGGTGGCCGACCACGAGCCCAGCGGGAGGAACTGGCCGACCGCCGGCAACGGGTCCGAGAGCAAGTTGCGTACGCCGACCACGAGGAACACGGCAATCACCAATCCGGCGACGAGGCGAGAGCGCTGGCTGGCCAACACCCGGGACCGCCGTGGCCTCCGAAGGGCGAAGCGGCCCCGATCGTCCCAGTCCTCGTCGAAAGAATCGTCTTCACTGAAGGCGCCGGCGATTGACCCGGTCAGCTCGGGCACCCGCTTTCTTTCATCACCGCCCAGAGCGCCCACGCGCGCATGGGTCGCCTCGAACCCCAGGTGGCTCACGTTGGAGACGTACTCCGAGAGCCGAGCGCTGCCCCGGATCTGGTTGCGGCGGATCTCTTTGTCCGAGCACACCCGCGCCGCCTGCACCCGCTGGCGCGCGGACAGGAGCTCGCCCCGGTGGGCCAAGTTCCACCGCCAGGCGTCGGCCACGGCCTTGGCACGCCCGCGGTCCCGAGCGATCAAGGCTACGAGGATCTCGCCCAGGTTCAGCGCAGCGATCTGGGGCAGGATCGCCAGGAGTCGCAGCCCGCTATAGCACTTGACGACGGTGCGCAGCTCGTGGCGCCGTTGGAGGGCTTGGAGGGTGGCATCGGCGTCGGCGCCGGTAAGGACCGGCTCGATCCCTGGCGCGATGACCTCCATGTGCCGGACCCGGGCATCGGGGGCGACGATCACGCGAGCACCGGCTACCTGGGCTCGCCAGCTCAGATCGAGGTCCTCGGCCATGGCCACGATGCCTTCGTCGTACCCGCCCAGCTCCGTCAGGAGATCAGCCCGGACAAGAGTGCAGCCGCTGGGGGCGACAAAAACCTCGCGAACCCCGTCGTGTTGGCCATGGTCGATCTCGGGACTCTTCACCCGGTCGACCACCGCCCCGGTCTTGTCGGCGTTCATGCCCACGTGCACGAGCATGAGCGGGTTGTCCCACCCGACCATCTTGGGAGACACCACTGCCGCGTTGGAGCGAAAGGACTCTTCCACCAGCAAGCGCACTGCCGAAGGGTCGGGCGCGCAGTCGTCGTGCAACAAGAGGAAGAAGGCCGCCCCTTCGACCATCCCCAGCACCTCGTTGGCAGCCCTCCCGAAGGGGAGCGGCTCCTCGGTCCGCCGGACGAAGGCGTCGGCCATGATCCGGCTGATCCGGGTCGTCGGGTCTTCGCCACCGGCCCCAACCACAATCACCACCAGTTGGGGATAGTCCTGACCGGCCAGGGCTCCCAGGGTCTCCTCCAGCCATAAGCCGGGGTTCCTGGTGACGACCACCGCCACGACCGCCGGTGCGCTGCCGTCTGCCACGAGAAGCTGAGGCTATCGGCCGCGCCTCATCCTTGGCTTGTGATCGCCCCGCGCTTGCAACTGTTATACGCTCCCGATACAATCGTTGGCAGCGCACAAGAGCAGCGCACAAGAGATCGACCGGAGGAGGTCCGATGTCCCCCAACCTCACCGACCGCGACGAGTTCGACCGTTTCACCAAACTCACCAAGCAGGCGGTGGACACGGCAGTCGGGCTAGGCGTTCTCGGCCTTCAGCGGCTCATGGTCGGTCGGGTGGAGCTCAGTAAGCGCCTTGCCGGCGACGAGACCCTCGGCCCAACGTACGCCACACTGCGGACCCAGGCCCGTCGGCGCGCCGGGCTCGTCGACCGATTGATGACCGAGGCGTTGCACACGGTCGAGTCGACGCTCGAGCCGATGGCCGACCGCCTGCCCGAGCCAGCCCGCCATGTGGCCTCGGTCGCCCAGCAACGCATGGACGAACTGCAGGCCAGGGTGAGCCGGTTCCTGTCCGATACGGCACAGGCGCCGCCGTCGCCGAGCGACGGCGGCGATTGATCCGACCGCACCGATTCGCGACGACGAAAACTGAAGTCCGCAGGGGCGAACCGCTCCACTTCGGACGCCACAGCAGAAGTTGAGGTAAGACCTCACGACCCGCGACCTCCGGATCGAACGCCGGCAACCGGAGATCTTTGAATTACGAAAGGGCGAAGCGCCCACTTGAGGAGGACTCTTGCGCCTGGGTCCGTCGTAGATGTCACGAGCCTTTCTTGGCGCACGACTCGCGCCCGCCGATGACGACCATGGCTGCACCGTCGCCAGATCAACATCCGGAAAACTGAATCTTGTCCGCATTGATCGAGCCAAGCTCGCAGTCCGATGCCGGGTGGACGCGGCAGAGATCTGTGCCAGTTCGGCACCCAGGATCCGGGAGCGCACCACAGCACTGGAAGATTTCGGTGATCTCAGTTGCAATGGACCGAAGTCGATTGGCTTACAACGCGCCCCTGTGCCGCGGGTACGAGATGGTGCATCCGCTCTAGGACGAACCGTGGGAATTCGCCGGTTCCTTGTCCGGCCACCGGATGGAAACGTCGTCAATGTCTCCCGTTTTTCCAACGAGTAACGAAATGTAAGGATGCATCACGAGTGACTCGCATCAAACCTCGTGGCTCTCTGCGGTTGGCCTGTGTCCGTCACACCTGCAGCTCGGTGCGGAGCGTCTTGATCGCGACACCGAGTGCGCGAAAGGACAGCAATGGCGCACGCCGAAAGGTGCAGGCGCCCGTGGCGCGTTATGGCTGGTCACGGGCGGATTTGCGGAGTTGGGGGACGTTCGCCCGGTCGTTTCCCGCGCAACCTGCTCGAGCGGAGCACTGCGCCATCAAAAGGTTCGACACGGTCGGGGTGGCAGGACAACTCCAACACCTATCGAGTAACGACATTCTGAGATGTCTCACCGAAAGGAGAACGCGTCGTTAACGTCTTGCTGACATCCGTCAACTCGTTCATGTAGGTGCTCTCGCAACAGACGTGATCGCGCCCTTTGACGCTTGACGACCGAAGCCACTCATGTTTCACTACCAACGCTGGTTTCAGGTGACGAGTGGTTTTCAGGCTGCGCGCGTAGTTCCGTCACCGATGGCTTTAACTGCTTGAGAAGTAATCACTCTTTCTCCTAGTCATCGCCAAGCCGTCGAAAAAAGGGGGGAACGATGGCCACGTTGGCGCAAGCCTTGACAACT
>JBEDUR010000025.1:0-2425 GCA_040414865.1 Acidimicrobiales bacterium | reverse complement strand
GCGGGCTTTCCCGCCACATAGTTCCCCGGCTGGTCATCTGGGGGGTGCCGGTCACGATGGCGTTCGCCGCGGTGCTCGCCGCTCCGCTGCTGGGCATGTCGGCCGGGGCGGCGCTCATGCTCGGCTCGATCTTGGTTGTGTCCGGCCCGACGGTGGTCGGCCCGCTGCTTGCTTTCGTCCGGCCGTCCGACCGCCTCCAGCGCATTCTGTCCTGGGAGGGCTCGCTGATCGACCCGATCGGCGGCATCTTGGGCGCGGCTGTGTTCCACGCCGTGCTGGCCAGCACCAGCGGCGGGGTCAGCCACCCGGTGGGCCGGTTCCTCCTGTCCATCCTTGTCGGCGTGGCGGGTGCGGTGGTCGGCGTCGCGGTGCTGTGGTTGTGCCTGTGCAAGCTTCAGCTGGACGACGTGCTCCGCACCACTGCCCAGCTCGCGGTCGTCGTGGGCGTGGCGGCCGCGTGCGACGTCGTCCGGGACGACGCCGGGCTCATCGCTGCGATCTTGATGGGCCTCGCGGTCGCGAACCTGCGAGCATTTGACATCTCGGGCAAGCGGCCGTTCTTCGAGACCCTGGTGCAGTTGATCATCGGAGTCCTGTTCGTAGCCATCTCCGCCACTGTCACCCCTCACTCGCTGAAGGGTATTGTGCTGCCCACCATCGGCCTGGTGGCCGTGCTGGTGCTGGTGACCCGACCGTTGGTGGCCTTCTCCTCCACCATCCGGAGCGGACTGACCCGGGGGGAGCGCGCGTTCATCGGCTGGATGGCGCCACGCGGCATCGTCGCCGCGGCCACCGCTTCGACCTTCGGAACCGAACTGGCCGCCCATCACGTCGGCGGCGCTTCCAAGATCCTGCCCGTCGCCTTTTTGGTCATCGTCTTCACCGTGGCCCTGTACGGCCTGACCGCGGTCCCGGTAGCCGGGCGGCTCGGTGTCACCCGTCCCGCCCGCAGCCGTCCGCTGCTGGTCGGCGGCGACCCGTGGGCGATCGACTTGGCGCGCGCCCTTTGCACCGCCGGCCTGGATGTCCTCATGTGGGCCCCCTCCGACGGCCAGCGCACTCAGATCAAGCAAGAAGGCCTCGAACTGGCCCCCGGCGAGCAGCTCGCCGCGGCCGTCGCCGAGGGCGCCGACATCGAGGGTGTCACCGCCGTCCTCTTGCTCACCGACGAAGACGACTACAACGCACTGGCCGCCACGGTCCTCGCGGGTAATTCCGATACCCCGGTCTACCGGCTACACCCCAGCCAATCCGGTGTGGTGTCTGCCAACACCCGCGGCGAGGCCCTCTTCAGCCCTACCCTCACTCACCCGGCCCTGACCGCCCGCCACACCGCCGGCGCCAACATCACCACCCAGGCGTCCGATGGCGGGATCCCGCAGGCCAACGACCTCTTGTTCCGGGTCAACCCCAACGGCACTCTGATCCCGGTCACGCTCTCGCGCCCCTCCGAAGCTCAGCCGGGCGACACCCTCGTCCTCCTGGGCCCGGGCGATCCGGCTCCACTTCGGCAGTGATCACCTCATGTCATTTAACTGAGGCAGCTCGATCAGGTGCCCAATCGTGGCAATGGCGTAGCCACAGCGAAACGTGGCACTCGTCGAGGTGATTTGCACGCACACATGTAGCTGTCCAAGAGGAATCGGAGAGAGAAGGTGAAGTAATGGCAAAGAACGAAAAAGCAGAATCGAAGGCTGCGAGCGACCTCAAGAAGGGAGATTTGAAGGCTGCGAGGGACACCAAGGAAGCCACTGTTGACGTGCCATGGCTCGACGATGTCGCGAAGCACGACTTCGCGGCAGCGGAGGCATACCTATCACTGCGCCTCGACCCAGTCCAGGTCGACGATGCGGTAAAGGACCTTCGCTCGGCCAAAGTGACGACACGGCGAGCCAATGACATCCTCCGCGCCTGTAGCCGTGACCCATTACCTCTCGACGACCCCGGAGTTATGCGTGACCTGATCAAGGTGATTTCAGGCGAGAAGCTAAGCCCTGTGCTTGTCGTCACGTTGCCCCAGGGAGCCGACATCGCTGACGGCTATCACCGAGTTTCGCTCGCCTACCGCCTCAATCCATTCGGGGACGTGCCTCTGCGTATTGCAAGCGAGCTTCGAAAGAAGTGATGCCTCCCGGCTGGCGCTCCCAATATGTGAGCGCACCAGCGAGGAAGCCAGGTAAGCCCTCGACGTTGCCAGGCATTTCACGATCATCAACCATCCGCGAACGATGGAGCCTCCTTGAGGAGGGGTGAGTCGCCGCAGGACTTTAGGTGCAGTTTCGCGACCTTGGTTCGCGGTTTTGCGTGCGCGTTGGAACTGCGATCCCGTGAGGGGTGCACCGGTATACCGGTTCGGGGGACGATGCACGTCCGCCTTACATAGGCCGTTCGGCGTGCTGGCTCACTCCGTGGTCACCGATTGACC
>JBEDUR010000024.1:0-4934 GCA_040414865.1 Acidimicrobiales bacterium | reverse complement strand
CGGGCGCTCGGCTACCGGCTCGGGCTCGACACACCCGTACGGTGCCGCCGGGGACACCTCTTCACCACGACCTGGATTCCCGGAATCAAGCTGAAGGCTCTCGACCTCGGGATCGCCCGGGTTCAGTGGTGCCCGGTGGGCCGGCACGTGAGCCTCGTCGTCCCGATCAAGCCCTCCAGCCTCAGCCCCGAGGACGAGGTCCTGGTGGGAGCGCGCCACGACGTGCCCATTCCCTAAGACTGGCCCTCGGTGCCTGTTCGGCAGGCCACTGTCCTCGCCGTCAAGTAAGGACAGCCGGCAGCCCGCCCGTGCCGACGATCTCGTCGACCCGCAGAGCCAAGCCCGGGGCTCGCGTCCATCGGTTCAGGAATCACGGGGCGACCGGAGCACGCTTCGGTCCCAGCAATGCCCCGTGCTCACGGATTCACGATCGGCGAGTGCATAGCTCGTTGTCCTCGTGCTCGAACAGGTGGCAGTGCCGCATGTCGCCTACCCGGCTCAGCGCGCGGCCAGGCGGGCAAGTACCCGAGCAGCCAGACCGGCGCCGTCGAGTCCGAGATCGGCGAGCAGGTCAGCGGGCCGACCGTGCGGCAGGTAGGCGACCGGCGCCCCGGCGATGAGAACCCGCCCGCCCCATCCCGACCCGGTCAGGGCCGCCGCCACCTGAGCGCCGGCCCCCCCGGCCTCGACCCCGTCCTCGGCTACGAGCACGATCTCGTGGCGCCGCGCGTGCTCGAGCATGACCTGGTCGAGTGGAATCACGGCCCGGGGGTCCCACACGCTGGCCGCGATGCCTGAGGCAGCCAGGAGGTCGGCCGCCTCCTCGCACGCGGCCAGCAGCTTGCCCACCCCGATGAGACAGACCCCGTCCCCGGCGCGGACGAGCCGACCAGCCAGCCCGTGACCCACCGGCCGGGGTGCGGGTGCCTCGGTCTTGGGCCAGCGGATGGCCACCGGCCCGCTCTCCTGGGCGAGCGCCCAGCGGAGCATGACCGGCACCTCCTCGGCACACGCAGGGGCGAGCACCGTCATTCCCGGCACCTTGGTCAACAGGGCCAGGTCGATCAGCCCATGGTGGCTCGGCCCGTCGTCGCCGGTGATCCCGGCCCGGTCCAGACAGAAGACGACGGGCAGCCGGTGAAGTCCGACGTCGTAGTAGAGCTGGTCCCACGCCCGGTTCAGGAAGGTCGAATAGATCGCCACGACCGGACGCAGCCCGGCCATGGCCATGCCGGCCGCAGCCGTGACTGCGTGTTGCTCGGCGATGCCCACGTCGAAGAAGCGCTCGGGGTAGCGCGCCTTGAACGCGCTGAGCCCGGTCGGGCCGTCCATGGCCGCGGTGATCGCCACCAGTTCGGGCACCCGCTCGGCCTCGGCCAGGATGGCCTCGCCGAAGGCCTCGGTGTAGGTGCGTCCGCCCCGGGCACGGGGCACCCCGGTGTCGGCGTCAAACGGCCCGATGTCGTGGAGGCACTTGGCCTCGTCGGTCTCGGCGAACCGGTAGCCGCGGCCCTTCACCGTGTGAACGTGGAGGACGACCGGTCCGCGGTGCCGGGCGGCGTCGGTGAGCGCGTCCTCCAACGCACTGAGGTCGTGGCCGTCGACTGGGCCCTGATAGGCGAGGCCCAGGGCCTCGAAGAACCCGGCCGGGGCCTTCGGGTCCACGAGGGCCGCGACCCGGCCGGCGGTGGAGAGGGCCGAGATGGTCGGCGCGTAGCTGCGGCCGTTGTCATTCAAGACGACCACGACCGGCAGTCCGAGCGCTCCGATGTTGTTGAGCGCCTCGTAGGCCAGGCCCCCGGTGAGCGCACCGTCGCCGACCACGACCACCACCCGTCCGTCGCCCCGCCCGAGGACGCCGGCGGCGGCCATGCCGTAGGCATAGGACAGGCCGGTCGAGGCATGGCTGTTCTCCACCAGGTCGTGGGGCGACTCGGCCCGATTGGGGTAGCCGGAGAGCCCACCGGCCCGGCGCAAGCCGCCGAAATGATCGGCCCGGCCGGTGACCAGTTTGTGGACGTAGCCCTGATGGCCGGTGTCCCAGACGATGCGGTCCTGCGGCGAGCGGAACACTCGGTGCAGCGCCAGGGTCAGCTCGACGACCCCGAGGTTCGACCCCAGATGCCCGCCGTTGTTTGCAACCGAGGCGACCAGGAAGCGGCGGATCTCTTCGGCCAGGGTCTCCAGCTCCAGCGCGTCCATGTGCCGCAGCCCCTCGGGGGTCAGCCCGGCGAGGGAGCGGGGCACCTCGAGCCCCCCGGGCGCGGCGGCAGAGACGAGCGTGGTCAATGGGTGCTCACCAACGCGCGAAGGGACTGGCGCAGCGAGCCCATGCTGGCGATCACGGCCGAGGGCTCGTAGCCGCAGTGCGCCATGCAGTTCTCGCAGCGCGGGTCGCGGCCCCGTCCGTACTTGGACCAGTCGGTCGTCTCGACCAGCTCCCGGTAGCTCTGGGCGTAACCGTCGGCCATGAGGTAGCAGGGCCGCTGCCAGCCGAGCACCGAATAGCTGGGGATCCCCCAGGCGGTGCAGGCGAAGTCGACCTTGCCCTCCAAGAAGTCGAGGAACAACGGCGAGTGATTGAGCCGCCAGTGCCGGCGCCGCTTGTCTGCGAAGGCCTGGGCGAACAGGGCCCGGGTCTGCTCAACCCCCATGAAGTGCTCCTGGTCGGGCGCTTTCTCGTAGGCGTAGGCCGGCGAGATCATCATGGCGTCGACACCCAGGTCGTCGTTCAGGAAGTCGAGCAGGTCGCGCACGGTCTTGGGTGAGTCAGTGTTGAAGAAGGTGGAGTTGGTGGTGACCCTGAAGCCCCGGGCCTTGGCCTCCTTCACCGCCGCCACGGCCTCGTCGAACACCCCCGCTCGGTCGACGGCCGCGTCGTGGCGCTCCTTGAGCCCGTCGACGTGGATCACCCAGGAGAAGAAGTGCGACGGGGTGAAACGCTCCAGCCGGCGCCGCAGCAGCACCGCGTTGGTGCACAGGTAGACGTAGACCTTCCGCTCGATCAGGGCACGGACGATCTTGTCCATGTCGGGGTGGAGCAGCGGCTCCCCGCCGGCGATCGACACCATCGGCGTCCCGCTCTCCTCGACCGCTCCGACCACGTCGTCCACGCTCAACCGACGGCGCAGGATCTCGGTCGGGTGCTGGATCTTGCCGCAGCCCGGGCAAGACAAGTTGCAGGCGAAGAGGGGCTCGATCTCCACCAAGAAGGGGTAGTAGGGCCGCTTGGCCAACTTGTTGCGGAGCAGGTGGGTTCCGATCCGCAGGTTCTGTCGCAGTGGTATGGGCATTAGCGCACCTGTAGTGGGAGGGAGAAGTGCACGGACTCCTCGATGGTTCGGTGTTCTTCGACCTCGGTCGGGCCGAGGGTGTGGAGCCGGTCTACGAGCTCTTGGACCAGGGACTCGGGGGCCGAGGCACCGGCGGAGATCCCGACGACGGCGGCGTCCGACAGCCAGGCCAGGTCGAGCTGCGAGGCATCTTCGACCAGCTCGGCCCGACGCCCCTCCCGCCGGGCGACTTCGACGAGTCGAGCGGTGTTGGAGGAGTTGGCCGAACCGACCACGAGCGTGAGGTCGGTTCGCCCGGCCAGGGCCCGCACCGCATCCTGGCGGTTCTGGCTGGCGTAGCAAATGTCGTTGGCGCTCGGACCGACGAGCTCGACGAAACGCTCGCGCAGGGCGGCCAGGACTTCGGCCGTCTCGTCGGTCGCCAGGGTGGTCTGGGTCAGGTAGGCGAGGGGGGTGTCGGCGGCATAGGGCAGCCGGTCCACGTCGTCCGGCCGCTCGACGAGGTCGACCGAGCCGGGGACCTCACCCATCGTGCCGACCACCTCCTCGTGGTCGGCGTGGCCGACGAGGACGATGCGCCGCCCCTGGGCGGCGAACCGCCGGGCCTCGTTGTGCACCTTGGCCACCAGGGGACAGGTGGCGTCCACCACCGACAGGTCGTCGCGCGCCGCCGCCTCGGCCCGGACCTCGGGCGAGACACCGTGGGCGGCCAGCACGACGGTGGCGCCCTCGGGCACTTCCCCGAGTTCCTGCACGAACACCGCCCCCTTGTCCTCCAGATCGGCAACCACGTGCGCGTTGTGGACGATCTGACGACGCACGTACACCGGCGGCCCGAAGCGCTCGATCGACCGCTTCACGATCTCG
Source organism: Acidimicrobiales bacterium (assembly GCA_040414865.1). Taxonomy (GTDB): domain Bacteria; phylum Actinomycetota; class Acidimicrobiia; order Acidimicrobiales; family RAAP-2; genus Palsa-461. Next base: position 774 of record JBEDUR010000024.1, on the reverse strand, counting down.
ATGGCTCGCTCGACCCCGGCGCAGAACGACCGCGGCGCGGCCAGCTCGATGCGGCGGGGACCGACGGCCCCGGCCCATGCCTCGAGCGGAGCGCGCACCTTGCGCAGAGCCGACAACGCCCGCAGTCCGCCGCCGACCGGCCCGTTCACCAGCGAGTCGGCCACCGCGCGGACCACCACGAAGGGCTGCTCGTCGCCGAGAGTGTCGGCAAGCCAGGCCGACTCCATGTCCGCGGCCACCACCCCGTCCACGTCGAGCTCGGCGAAGCGTCGGGGTGGTGTGCGCCGGGGCACCGAGATCATCGGGCCGAGGTGGACCCGCAGCCCCGCCCGCCGCAGCTGCGCGGCCACCAGCGGAGCCGCCGGCACTGGCCGACGCCGCCCGTCCAGGGTCACCAGCTCGGTGGCGACCACCAGGTCGCCCGACACGAGGCCGGGGACGAGGCCGCCGGCCACCCCCACCATGGCCGCCGCCACCGGACCTTCCGACCGGTGCAGGGTGGCGGTGGCGGCCCGCTGGGGCCCCATCCCAATGACCTGCACCGGGCGGCCGACGGCCATCGCCTCGATCCGCAGCGCGCAGAGCAGCGCAAGCTCAGCCACGTCCGTCCTCCTGAGCCAGGTATCGGCCCAGGGCCGACACCGGGAAGACCATCCGATAGAGGTGGTAGTTGATGTAGAACGCGCCGGGAAACCCGGTGCCGGTGAACCAGGGCTCGTCCCAGGTCCCGTCGTCGCGCTGGGTCTCGACCAGGTACCGCACTCCTCGCTCGAC
>JBEDUR010000023.1:0-4727 GCA_040414865.1 Acidimicrobiales bacterium | reverse complement strand
GAGAGAACTTCGGAACCAGCCAGAACGAGGAGGCTGAAGCTCAAGACGAGCCCGAAGACGACTGCGACGGGTCGAGCCAGGCGATGGCGTAGCGCCACTCCCGATCCCGTGTGACCGGAAGGCGCGGCTCCGGCAACGAGCACGACGGGCAGGACGGGAAGAATGCATGGCGAGATGCCGGCGAGGAAACCTGCCACGATGCCGACGACCACCAGCTCGACCATGGCCCCCAGTTTCTCGTGTTATCGCCCCGCCGGGGGTTCGGCACCGCGGCGTGGCGCCAAGACCAGCGATGCCGCGCCGGTTCGTTCGTTTGCTGCACGGAGGCACATCACGGCCCGGGCCACAGGTGTTCCCAGCAGCGCTGAGGGTTGGTTTCGCCCGCTCAGCCACCAAATCTCCGGATGAATATCGTCTCGGGATCGCACGGTTTCGCAGGGCGTCCTCAAAGCGGGCCACGCCCGGGGGCCAACGAAGCGACCACCGGTGTTCCTCCCGCCCACCGAACACGGTCCTTGGTTGAGATCGTCGCGATCGCTAGATGAATCGAGTTCACCGCAATCCCTCTCTCGAGGTCGCCGAGATCGTTCACCGGACGATGTCAGGCGGCAGTGCTCACGCCCCCTTGACCTTGCCCGACATGCGAGGCACCCAAGGCCATCAACGCGCTGAGGGGTCGTGCAAGCACCGTGAAGGTATTGATCTGGTCGAGCATCTTGTCGATTTCGACAAGATCGACTCCTTGCAGCGTTGAGTCGTCGATCCGAGCCTCGAACACCAATCCACAGAGGAGTGTCCCATCTCCGGTGGCGTTCGCGAGCAGGTGCGTGTGCCGGAACTCGTCGCACGAGCGCTCTACGGCACTTAGGGCGGCTGTGACGGCCTCCCGACCGACCGTCTCCTCATCAGTAGCCGGGTTGAGCATCACCACGTCCTGAGCTAGGGCTTCGGAGGCCGCGACAATGTCGCGGTCCCGGGAAGCCGCAAAGAACCGTTCGGCGGCGTTCACTCGTTGACCGCGGCCGACCGCAAAGGGGTAGCGAAAGTCCAGAGGTGACCTTCGTTGTCCAACACCGAATAGTCTCGCAGCCCGTAATCCTGGTCGACTGGGGTCGGGGTCGTCGGGTGTCCGCCGGCGGCAGTGACCCGTCGGTGGTGAGCGTCGACATCGTCCACGAAGACCACGAGACTGCTGGTCGCATAGCCGAGGTTCTTCGGGCTGTCGAGGCCATGCTCATGGGTGACCCGGTGCAGCCAGATGGCTGTCGAGCCAGTGGTCACCTCGCCGTGCACGATCGTCCCGTTGGGTACACGGTGGAGGTCTCCGGGCTCGAACCCGAAGGTCTTCACCAGGTATTGCTGACCGTCCTCAATGTTGTCGTATACGAGGACCGCTTGAGTGTCTTTGGAAGTATTCACAAAGAGGAGGGTAAACCCGTTACCGCTCCGCGGTCTTGAACAAAATTGAACGGATCGACTGATATCCGGAATCGAGCCGCTCTCGGACCAGCCGGCTCGGTGAACGTCCGGCGAGGGCGGCGAACTCCCGATCGAGGTGGGCCTGGTCGGCGTACCCACTGGCGGCCGCGACCTCGGCAACCGATCGTGTGCCCGCTTCCAGCAATGCGGTCGCCCGCTCGTAGCGGAGGATGCGGGCCGCCGTCTTCGGACCGACCCCCACCTGATGGCGGAAACGGCCGACAAAGGCTCGGTGGCTCAGACCCGAGTCTTCGACCAGGCTGCTGATGCGAACACTCCCGTGGTTGACACGGAGGCGGCGCCAAGCGTCTGCAATCTCGGGCGTCGGAGTGATGGTACGTCGGGCCAACCTTGCAGTGAGTAGCTCATCAATGACTGCGAAGCGCGACTCCCAGCTGGGCAAGTCGGCCAGTCGTTCCCCCCAGTCGCCGGAGCCGAAATCGGCGAGGTCCGCGATCCCACCTGCGCGTTGGTCAAGCGCGTCGAGCGGCGTTCCGAGGAGGGCATAGACGGCTAGCGGATCGAGGCGCACCTGGATGCCGTGCTGACGCCCGCCGTGGGTGGTCAGGACTGGTCGATCGCTGATGCCACCTGCGAATGAAGTGACTACGAAGGTGCAGGTCGGGTCGGACGGCACCGTGCTGGAACCGACTTGGGACATGCTGAGTGTGTCGCCGAAGCTCAGGACTAGCACTGCACCGCCAGATGGAGTCTCGAGACGGCGTACCGGACCGTCGACATCCTCCCGGTAGCCGGTGTAGCCAGCTACCCACGGCCGGAGCTCGGGGGCCGCTGCCGCCTCGATCCATTCGTGCACCCCATGCACGCCTTCGTCATGGTTCAACCTGGCCGGGATCGCCATCCGACCAGTTTGGCACCCCGTTGACGACCGGACCCCTGGGAGCGGGGTTTGGTGATCTCTGCCAGGGATTCGGGTACTGCTTGCAGGCTTGGGCATGTCCCGAGATCGGGCCTGAACTCTGCGGGTACTGGGTCATCGTGGTGGAAGTCGAAAATATCTGGCAGTCATGTTCGGAAAGCAGCGCTACCGAGCGATGTAGAGAGTGTGGGCATGCCGGACCCGGCGGGTGTCGTGGCCATCTATAAGCTGGCTCTTCCGCAGGTCTACGGCTATCTGCTACCCCGGTGCGGGAATGTGGTCGTCGCCGAGGATCTGACCGCTGAGACGTTCCTTGCGGCCGTTGCCGCCACCAGGAACGCCGAGAGCACCGACGTGACCGTCGCCTGGCTGATCGGTGTCGCCCGTCACAAGCTCGCGGACCACTGGCGGCGGCAGAGCCGAGAGGAGCGGGGTCTCTCGTTGGCCGATCGCCTTGGTGAGGAGGTTGACGACCCGTGGGAAGAGAATCTCGACCGAGGCGCGATCTTTGAGGCTCTCGGCCAGCTCAACGGTCATCAGCGGGCGGCGCTCAGCTTGAAATACCTGGACGGACTTCCGGTAGCCGAAGTAGCAGAGCACTTGGGTCGCAGTGTCCACGCCACCGAAACCCTCCTCGCACGAGCCAGGACCACGCTTCGCCGCATCTATCGAGAGCAGGAAGGTAATGCCGACTGACCCCCTCGACGACCTGCGGCTCCCGATCGTGCCCATCGATCCGAGGCCTGAGTTTGCCGCCGCTCTGCTGCGGCGGATCGAAGCCCGCCCCGGGCCTCTCGACCGCCAGACGGCCACGCTTCGCTACTTCGTCACCGACCTGGATGACTCCGTCGACTTCTACTGCGGACTCCTCGACTTTGAAGAAGAGCTGCGCCCGTCCCCGGTGTTCGCCATGCTCTACCGCGGCGACCTCCGTCTGCTCCTGAGCGTCCCAGGCGGACCTGGCGCCGTGCACACCCTTCCGGACGGGACCGTCCCCCGACCAGGCGGTTGGAACCGCATGACCCTCCAAGTTGACGACGTCAGCGCTAGAGCCGAAGTGCTTCGGAGGCATGGGGTGGTCTTCCGTCACGGCATACAACTGGGAGTCGGTGTACGCACCGTCCTGGTCGAGGATCCGTCCGGCAACCCGGTCGAGCTGATCGAACCCACTTCTGGCTATCACGAAAGGAGCAGGCCATGAGCACCGTCAGTGTGCGCTATATCGTCGACGATGTGGAGAAGGCAAGCGACTTCTACACCCAGCACCTCGGGTTTCAGCTGGACATGCATCCAGATCCCGCCTTCGCAATGCTGTCGCGTGGTGAACTTCGACTCATACTCGTTTCGCCGGTCCCAGCGGATCATCCCGGTGGTGGTTCTCGGCCGCTCCCCGATGGCACGCCGCAACGGCCCGGGGGCTGGAACCGGATCATGCTGCAAGTGAGCGACCTTGATGCGAGCGTCGCCACCCTGCGCGGGGAGGGCGTCCAATTCCGCACCAACGTCATCACCGGCGTCGGGGTCAAGCAGGTAATGATCGACGACCCTTCGGGGAATCCGGTTGAGCTATTTGAACCCATCCGAGCAGAAGCGCGTCTGTCCGGGTCCTAGAGCTCGTCCCAATGGGGTCGGCGTGGCCGATCCCGGCACTCTCATCGCCGAGCTGAAGGCTGAGGAATCGGGTATCGCGCCGGTTGCTGCGCGTGCGGCCAGGCGTATTTCAGGTTTCGAAGCAGCCGAGCTGTCAGGAATGTTGAGCATGCAGCAAATTGATCGGCCGCGTCACCGAAGGACACGTTGTGATCTGTTGCCTCATGTCCACAATCCGGCGCTATGTGAAGAACGTGTTTGAGAGTGCCCAGTCGGCGATGTCGAGCGAGGTTTCGAGCTCGACAAGATGACGGACTGGATGAGGTACATATCCCGAGATGGCCGCGAGGTAGAGCGGCACGGCGGCCAGATAGGGAAGCAATACCCTGTGCTCGATCGGCGAGAGCCGACTCCTTACGCCTTCCTCATAGGAAGTCATTAGCTCGGCGAGCTTCTCCCACGGGAAGTCCTCGGCCCGGCCGTGGCCATCCGGACGCAGGACCATCCAGAACAGCGAATACGCAAGGTCATGGATGCGCGGCCTCCGGGCGGCGAAGCCGAAATCGAGGTATGCCGGTCGGCCATCCGAGGTTTGACCGACATTGCCGAGCCGGAGATCACCGTGGATGATCTGGTTCGGGAGCGCCTTCGCTGGTACCCATTGGGTACTGAGCTCCCGCACCAGATCCTGTACGCGACGAGCAGCCTCGCGGCCACCCCGATCGCCGGCCACGGCGTCGGTGGTGACAGTCATCCAACGGCGCAACGAGCCCGGCGG
>JBEDUR010000022.1:0-7129 GCA_040414865.1 Acidimicrobiales bacterium | reverse complement strand
GGGGGTTCGAAGCCATCACTTCGATGGTCCAGTATGCCAAGAGAGGGGTTAGAAGTGGGAAGCAGTTTGGCCAGTGCGGGGTTGGCGGTGACACGCATGGCTTCCGCCTTCAGGCCGCTCATCATAGTCGGAGCCGCCATCGTCCTTGTCGCCATTGGCGCGGTGGCGCTGAGGCTTGGTTGGCGTCGCAAGAAGGCCCTGAACAGCCGGTAGCAGGCATGCCCAGAGTCAGTTCGGTGAGGCTGTCCGGATCGGTGGCCCTCTTCACCGGCGTGGTGATCTTCGCCGCGCTGACGTGGTGGTCTTTCAGTCACATCCGGGCGATATTGAGTATCGAGCATGGAAGCGCGACCGTGTTCGCGGGCATCTTTTTGCTTGCGTATTTCCTGCTGGTGTTCCAGATGATCCTCTGCTACTTGGAGCGGCCTTACCGCACCACCCCCGAACAGCAACACGAGCTCGACGCCGCCAAGCTGGTGGTGAACGTGCCGGTCTACAACGAGGACGCGGACGCGCTCAAGCAGTGCCTGACCTCGTTGATCAACCAGATTCGACGCCCGGACGTGATCTACGTGGTCGACGACGGCTCAGCGGTCGACTACACCGAGGTCCGGACTTGGTTCGAGGTCGAGGCCGCCTCGCGTGCCATCGAGGCCCGGTGGGAACGGCAGCCGAATGCCGGGAAACGTCACGCACAGGGCCGGACCGTCGCCAATACCCCCGATGCCGACTTCTACCTGACCATCGACTCCGACGCGATGCTATGCGAGAACTCCATCCAGGAGGGCCTCAAGCCTTTCGCCGACCCCAGAGTCAACTCAGTGGCCGGGGTGGTGCTGGTGCGCAACCGCGTCAACCCCCTGACCTGGATGACCGATCTCTGGTTCGTGGTCGGCCAGATGGTGGACCGCTCCGCGATGTCCACGGTGGGCTCGGTCCTGGTCAACTCCGGAGCGCTGGCCTTCTACCGCGGCCAACTGCTGCGGGACCACCTCGACGCCTACCTGAACGAGACGTTCTTCGGGCGACGTATCGAGACCAGCGACGACTCACTGCTCACCATCTACGCCCTCTCCGAAGGTAAGGCGGTTCAGCAGCCCACGGCCTTCAGCTTCACGCTGATGCCCGAGAAGTACTCCCATCACCGACGCCAGTACCTGCGCTGGATGCGCGGTGCGTTCATCCGCTCGTGGTGGCGCTTCCGCTACCTGAGGCTGACAGGTTGGGCCTATTGGCTGCACTTCATCGGCTGGGTGCAGATGGCCATGGCCACCGTGACGTTTGCCGTCTACTTCCTCTATATGCCGGTGAGATACCCGCCGATCATCCCATATCTATTGATTGTCCCGATAGCCGTCGGTTACGGGCAAGCCACCCGGTACTTCATGGTGCGCCGGGTGGGCACTCCGTTCCACACTCAGTTACTGGTGTACCTCGCCATGCCGGTGCTCGCCCTGTACGGCTTCATCGTGCTGAGGGTACTGCGCTGGTACGCGATGTTCACCTGCCTGAAGACGGGGTGGGGGACGCGCCAGCAGGTCGAGTCCTTGACCGTCGTCACGCCGAAAGCAGAACTGCTCACATCCACCTAACAAGGAGTAAACAACGTGAAAACCGCAATACGGCGCGCAACAACTCTGGCTGTTGCCGCCGTCGCCACCGCCTCGATCGGTCTACCTCTGATCGCATTGAGTAGTCCGGCGCAGGCAGCGACCAACGCCGGTACCACTGTTCAACCCCTGAACAACGATTGCTCGGCCGGCTCTGTCGAGTTCACCTTCGACGACGGGCCGGATCCCACGACCACCCCGCAGATCCTCTCCATGCTTGACTCGCTGAACGTGAAAGCCACGTTCTTCGTCATTGGCAACCGGATCGACAACAACCCGAGCGGCGAGGCGCTGGTGCAGCAGGAGTATGCCGACGGCATGGTCATCGGCAACCACACCTACGACCACCAGTCCTTCACCGGCGCCTCGACCGGTACCGCGCACCTGACCCAGGCTCAGATCCTCAACGAACTGGATTCCACATCGAACGTGCTGACCGGGCTGGGCATCCCGGCGCCAACGCTGTATCGGCCGCCATACGGCGACTTAGACGGGTGGAGCGACAACATCGCGCGGGCCGACGGATACAAGGTGGTCGAGGCCATCCAGATCCAGACCAACACCGGCGCCCGAATCATTGACTCGTTGGACTGGACCGGCATCTCTTCCAGCCAGATCGCGTCCGATGTGATCAACGGCTACACCACCAATGGCTGGTTCCACCCGGGAATCACGGCCGGCGCGGTACTCGCTTTCCATGACACGGCCCCGGCCACCGTGGACGCGCTGCCGTTGATCGTCAACTACATGAACGCCAACCACCTGTGCGCGACCACGACCATGCCGACCGACACCACTGGCGGCGTGGTGGCCACCCCGGCACCGCCGGAGCCCACCACAGGCAACCTGGTGCAAAACCCGTCACTGGAGACCATGCACGTCTCCGGCGGCGTGACCACCAATGTCCCGGATTGCTTCCAGCAGGGCGGTAACAACACGGCCTCGAACACCGCGCAGTGGACCACGCTCACCGACCCCACGCTGGCGCATTCCGGCAACGTGGCCGAACAGGTTCAGGTGACGCAATGGACCGCAGGTGACCGCAAGCTGGTGGTGGACCAGCAGGCGTCCCATGCCTCCTGCCTCGCACAACTCAACCCCGGTCAGAGCGTGCGGGTGTGGACATGGTACCGGGGCAGCTGGGCGGGCTACGGCGCGTCCACCGACCCGACCAAAGTCACCCTCGCGCTGTACTACCGCGACTCCAGTGGCGTATGGCACTACTGGGTCGGTAGCCCGGTCTACCCGCCGTCGTCGACTTGGAACTTGGCCAGCATGCAGAGCCCGCCACTTCCGGCCGGAGCAACGGCAGTCAGCTATGGAATGGCAATTCAGGGGGTGGGCACCTTGGTCACCGACGACTACGCCATGGCCGTGTCCTAAGACGTCGCCGGTGGTATCCGGCCCCACTCAATCCACGATCCGGCCCTCGCTCCCGCCATCATCGGTTTGGCACCACCAATCGAAAGCGGAGAGCAAGGGCCGGATCGTGTGGGGTCGAGCGATCGGCCGCAGCTTTCCAGGCTTACGCTGACTCCAAGGTGTGGCCCCACGTCCAGATCGCCAACCGAACCGTCGTAGAAACCACAGCGACCGATTACCGGGCGTGGGTCCACCACCACCTAGGAGACGTGGCACGGTTACGACATCAACGTCACCGGGAACGAGGTGCCAAAGGCCGACCGCTACCGATTCATCAGTGGACTGAGACACGCCGAGCTAAGGGCCGGGGTCACCACATCGGACGTCGGCCCAACTTTTGCCGGGCGCTGAATTCCAGCTGTTGACAGTAGAACGCGATTGCGTGGTCGGCTATCAGCAGCCCGAGGTTTCCGCGTTCGACGCCTACCCTCGAGAAGCTTCGGAGTGCGAGGACGCTCAAGATGGCAGCCTCCACGCCACTCGATTACTGTCCCCGATGTCGGTTTTCGATATGGATGTCATTCGAGACTTCCTCCGAGGAGCAGTTCGACTCCACGTTTTGCACCACGCTGCCCTCGGCGCTGTGAGCGGCGCGTGGATCACTGAAGAGCTGCGGCACCACGGTCACGAGATCTCGCCCGGCACCCTGTATCCCTTGCTTCACAACCTCGAAGACCAGGGCCTCCTCGTCTCAAAACACCGCCTGGAGGACGGCAGGGTGCTGCGCTGCTACCAGGCCACCCAAGCTGGAAAGCAGGTCCTCGCCGAGGCACGAATCACCCTCGCTGAGCTCGCGGGCGAACTGCTCGCCGGGTCCCCGGAACAATCAAAAGGACGCGGAAGGCGTGACCGAGCCGGTCGCTGAGACTACCTCGACATCCGAAGTCGAGCGGGTGTCGCTGGCGACGATCGCCCGGGAGTGGGGTCGTATTGGGTGCATCGGTTTCGGGGGCCCGCCCACCCACATCGCTCTCTTGCGTCGCCTTTGTGTCGAGGATCGAAGATGGCTCACGGCCACGGAGTTCGAGGACGGCGTCGCTGCGGTCAACCTGCTCCCCGGACCAGCCTCCACCCAGCTGTGCATCTACGCCGCATGGCGACTGCGTCGCCTGCCTGGTGCACTCGTTGGCGGTCTCTGCTTCATCGTCCCCGGCCTCGTTGTCATTCTGGGCCTGGCGGCTCTCTTCCTGGCTGAGCGTCCCCCGCTCGGGGTAACGGGCGCCGCACTCGGTGCCGGCGCGGCCGTACCCGCGGTGGCGGTGCATGCGGCCGGCGGTTTGGTGCCGGCGAGCTGGAAGAGAGTCGGTGGTGTCCGTGTGGCCAGGATGCGCTGGATCTGCTACATCCTGGCCGGAGGGGCTTCGGCCGCGCTCATCGGCCCGTGGTTGGTGCTAATCCTCGCGGCCGCTGGCCTTGTCGAGGTCGTCGCCCGGACGGGGCTCCCCGGAGGCGGCAGGGTCCACAGCTTTCTGCCGACACCGCTGCTAGCCGTTGCGGCAGTGGGAGGGCTCGGTGCGGTGGCCTGGGTGGGCTTCAAGGTCGGTGCGCTCTCCTACGGTGGAGGCTTCGTGATCGTTCCCCTCATCCAGCACGACGCGGTGCACACCTATCACTGGATGAGCTCAAGTCAGTTCCTCACCGCCGTGGCGTTGGGCCAGATCACACCGGGACCGGTGGTCCAGACGGTGGCCGTCGTCGGATACGCGGCCGGTGGTGTCGGGGCGGGGTTGTTGGCCACGGTATGTGCGTTCAGCCCCTCGTTCGTGTTCGTGCTTGCCGGCGGTCCCCACTTTGACCGGATCCGCCGAAGCCGCCACGTGCAGGCGTTCTTGACGGGCGCCGGCGCGGCAGCCATCGGAGCCATCGCCGGATCCGCCATACCTCTCGGATTGGCTCTCGGACAGCTTTGGCAGGTCGGGGTCCTCGCTCTCGCGCTTCTCTGGTTGGTTGGACTCCGTCGGGGAGTCGTCGTATGTCTCCTGGCTTCTGCCATTCTCGGGGTTATCGCCGTTCTGGCCGGAGCACCTCTCTGAAGTCTCTCCCTATGGCTAACCGATGGGCGGTGTTCTCGAGGCGTTCGCACGATTACCGGCATGCTGCGCAGAGGTTTACAGCCTGACCCGTCGAAAACTCTTTGCATCTCCGTAAATGTGCCACGAACGCTCTGAACAGCGGCCGACTTCGGCGAGTCGAACGGAGGGAGGATGAGCGGGCAGACTTTCCGTTTGTGGCGGGTGACAAGACATGGAGCGGAGCCTTCTCGAAGGCCAGGAGAGGGAATAGCCAACCTGCCGGGTACCCTCCTCACCACCGTTAAGGGAATGAGTGCCATGATCCTCCCGAAGGTCCGGGATCCTCGCTTCGTGACGATCCGTCGCGGCGGAACCCTCGCTGACTCGGATCACTTTCTCCTCGCTCTTTGGGCGGCATCCTGCGCCGAGCACGTCCTGGATCTCTTCGAGTCGGCCCAGCCTGAGGACCCACGGCCACGCCTAGCGATTGAAAATGCCCGCGCTTGGGTGCGCGGTGAGGTCAACATGACCCGGGCTCGGGCGGCGGGAGGCCATGCAATGGGCGCGGCCAGAGACCTGCGTGGGGCAGCACGGCATGCGGCGTACGCTGCTGGCCAGGCCGCGGCCGTTGCACACGTCGCCGCGCACGAGCTCGGTGCGGCCGCCTACGCGATCAAGGCCGCACGTGCTGCCGCGCCTGAAGGCGAGGGTGAGACTGCACGGCGGCTCGAGTGCCAATGGCAGCGTGACCAGCTCCCGCAGGCGATTCGCGAGCTCGTACTTGACGACCAGCGGTTGCGGAACGACATCTGCTGGTCGGTGTTTGACTGCTGAGAGCGCGTCGGGCGCCGGACACGCCTGGTGGTCGGTGAGGTCACCTTCGCCCGGCTATGCGAGCGGACCAGGAGGACGCGGGCCGTTGGCCAGATCCAGCTTTGTCCGGGGTCGTCAGTCCCCCAGAATCCGGGGCTGGACTACCGGACCGGTAGGAGCTAGCCTTTGGCCTACGGTTGACGAACCAGCCGGGGCTTGTGTGTGCCCGGCTCGCGTTCTCCATCCAGACACGAGGCGCTCAGCGCGCACGTGGTTCCGGCCGGTATCTGCCTGGTGGGCCTACTCGTGTCCCCCCCCACGATGCTCCCAGGCGGACGCGGCCCGCGCCGCGTGGCCCCCGTACGCTGCGCGGGCCGCTCAACCGTCCCTCCAAATCCATCCCCAGACCGTGCATCGGGAGCCCAATGAGCAAACCGACGAGCGACGCCCGGCAGTACCGGATCGTCATCCGGGGCGAATGCTGGAGGCTGCTGTAGTGGACTCTATGCAGGCTGGATCGGTATCTTTCGGCGCGGCCCAACTGGGCACACGGCCGGTGATCGAGCAGGCCAAGGGCATCCTGATGGTCCAGCACGGTTGTGGCCCCGATGAGGCCTTTGATCTGCTGCGGCGGGCGTCGCAGCGGTTCAACGTTCCTGTCCGGGTCTTGGCGGCGCGGCTTGTCCACAGTGTGCAGCCCTCGGGGCCGCAAGCGACCCAGGTGCTTCACAAGGCGCTGCGGGATTCGCGTGCCGCTCCCACCCTCGGGGCGCTGCTTGATGGGGTGCTGGAGTTCGCCTTGACGTTGCTGCGCGCCGAGCGGGGTAACGTGCAACTCGCCGACCCGGCCACAGGGGCGCTGAGGATCGCGGCCCAGCAGGGCTTCGGCCCGGAGTTTGTGGAGTATTTCGCTGCCGTGACCGATGACAGGTCCGCGTGTGGCAGGGCCGCCCAGCAACATGCCCAGGTGGTCATCACCGATGTCACCACTGATCCAGGATTCGCCCCGCACCGGGAAATAGCGCTGGCGTCCGGGTTCCGTGCGGTTCAGTCAACGCCGCTGGTGAACCGGGCAGGCCAGGTGGTCGGCATGCTCTCCACCCACTACCCCCGGCCGACCACACCGCCGCACTGTGACCTGCAAATCGTCAGCCGCTTCGGGGCGCTGGTCGGCGAGAGCGTCAGCACGCTATTCAGCGGAGCACAGGCTGACGGCTTCCGGTCCCACTCTGGCCCGGCCACCCCCAGCCAGGTTTAAGCCGCCACCTGGGC
>JBEDUR010000021.1:0-13234 GCA_040414865.1 Acidimicrobiales bacterium | reverse complement strand
TGTTCGGGGCGACGCTCGTTCCGCTCTCACTCGAGGTGGCCTGGCGGACCGACGGCAATGCCTCCGCTCACGTCCAGCCCGAAGTCTCGGTGGTCGAGCAGGCCGGCCTCCGGGCCGACCACCGCCTGAGCCCGTATCACGCGTCGGTACACGACGGGCGGGCGATCTCCACCGTGCGGGGTGAGCCGACCTACGAGTCGTTCTACCCCTACCTTCCGCTCATGACGGTCTTCGGACTGCCCCGCGGTCTGCACGCACCACCACGGCTCACCGACGCGCGGGTCGCGTTCAGCGGGTTCACGTTGCTCGTCGTCCTGCTCGCGCTGGCGCTCGCCCGAGCCCCGGCGGAGACCAAGGTCCGCACGCTTCAGGTGCTCACCGTGCTGCCGACCGCTGCCCTCCTGCTCGCGACCGGCGGGGACGACATGCCGGTGGTCGCCTTGCTCCTCCTGGCCATGGTGCTGGCCCAGCGACGAAAGCCAGGCTGGTCGGGGATCGTCCTCGGGGTGGTCTCGGCCATGAAATTCACGGCCTGGCCGTTGGCGGCGCTCGCGCTGTTCGCCGCCCGGGATGCCGCCGGCCGGCGCGCCCCGGGACGCATGGCCCTCGGCATCCTCGTGGTCACCGGGCCGGTGGTGACCCCGTTTTTGATCCTCAACCCGCATGTCTTCGTGGTCAACGTCATCCTGTTCCCGCTCGGACTTTCCGGGGTGCCCTCGCCGGCGGCCAGCCCGCTACCCGGCCACCTCCTCATCCAGGCCTTCCCATGGCTGCGCCATGTGCTGCCCATCGTCGCCTGCGTGCTCGGCGGGACCCTTCTCGTCGAGTACTTGGTGCGCCGGACCCCGAAGTGCGCGGCCGATGTGACCTCGCTGGCCGGCTGGGTGATGCTGATCGCCATCTTGGTCGCGCCAGCCACCCGGATCGGCTACCTCGTTTATCCGATCAACTTCTTCGTCTGGGCGTTCATGTTCCGGCGGGCCGACGCTTCGGGGCTGGAGCCGGCGGCTCAACCGACACTGGTCGGCGCGCTCACTGCTGGTCGTCGACCTGCAGGACCCGCAGAGTAAAACGAGTGATGTCGGTGGTCCCCGAGGCCGAGAAGGTGCTCGGCGAGACGATGACCCCGAGCTGCCAGTAGAAGCCGTCATCACCGGGAATCTGGCCCACGATCTGACGGCCGGGCTGATTGGTTGCCGCCCCGCTGGTCACCGTGCGCCAGCCGAGCCGTTTGAGCTCGGTCGTGTAGAACCCGAGCACGGTCGCCTCGGAGGCGTTCACCGAGAAGGTGACCTCCTGGTCGTAGGTCGACCCCAGTCCCGGGTTGGCCGAGGCTCCCCGCACCGCTCCCTGAGGCAGGGTGATCGCCGCCAGAACGTTGGCCGGCGGCTCTCCGTCGTGCTTGATCACCGAGAGCCCGCGCGTGGCCGAGACGGCGAGCAATGAAGAGCCGGGGACCCGGCTCGGGCCGGTTGGCGTGTGGGCCTGGGGGGTGGCGCTCTTGGTGAGAGCAGCCCCCACCGAGAAGGTGATCAGGATGACCACGGCCAGGGCACCGACCAGGAGGGCCGGCTTCATGGTGAAACGCTTCTTGGGCGGGAGCGCGATGCCGTCGGCCATGACCCAACGAGCCTACGGCGCCCCGGGGTGCTCCCGGTCGGCGCCCGACCAGCCGAAGTGGTCGATCGGACCGTGGCCGGCCCCGAAGCGCCAGCTCGATCCGCCGATGAGCGCCCGGCGCACGTAGGCCTTGGCCTCGGTGATCGCCTCGAGGGTGGGGTGGCCGAGGGCCAGGTTGGCCGCGATCGCGGCAGAGAGCGAGCAGCCCGTGCCGTGGTCGTTGGTGGTGGCGACCCGGTCGGCAGGGAGCACCGAGGTCCCGGCCGGCGAGACCACCACGTCGGGTGATGGGGCGTCGGCTCCGTCCCGAGCCGCCCGAAGATGACCGCCCTTCACCACCACGGTGGCGGGGCCGAGCTCCCGAAGCTCCTCGGCCGCTGTGACCATGGCCTCGATGCTGTCAAGCTCCTCGAGCGACCGGGCGGTGAGCACCGCCGCCTCCCGGAGGTTGGGCGTGGCCACTTCGGCCTGGGGGATGAGGCGGGTCCGGTAGGCCTCGATGCCGTCATCGTCGACGAGCCGGTGACCGGTCGAGGAGACGAGGACCGGGTCGACCACCAGGTGGGGGAGTCGACCGGCCGCGGCCAGGTCGGCCACCGCGGCGACGATCGGGCCGGTGGCCAGCATTCCGGTCTTCACCGCTGTCGGGTGCAGGTCGCTCAACACCGCCTCGACCTGGGCCACGACGAAGCCCGGATCGAGCACGACCACTCCGCTGACCGCCGTGGTGTTCTGGGCGGTCACCGCGCTGAGGGCGCTCGTCCCGAAGACTCGGTGGGCGGCGAAGGTCTTGAGGTCGGCCTGGATGCCGGCGCCCCCGCCGGAGTCTGACCCGGCGATGGTGAGGACGACGGGCGGGGTCACCGCCGAGCTGCGCCGAAGGCGCCGGTAGGCTGGCGGGGCATGGATCGCCTGGTGAGCGCCGATCCGCTCGTCGTAGCCGGCCGAACGTTCTCGTCCCGGCTGTGGCTCGGGACCGGAGGGATGGCCAGCCTGCAGGCCCTTGACGCCGCGCTCGAGGCGTCGGGAACCGAGCTCGCCACCGTAGCCGTCCGCCGGGTGGACGCGACCGGGCGCGGCTCGCTCTTGGAGGTGCTACGGGCTCGTGGGGTCGCGATCCTGCCCAACACGGCCGGTTGTTTCACTGCGACCGAGGCGGTCCTCACCGCCAAGCTGGCCCGCGAGGCGTTCGAGACCGACTGGGTCAAGCTCGAGGTCATCGGCGACGACCGTACCCTGTTGCCCGACGGGCTCGAACTCCTGGCCGCGGCCGAGCAGCTGGCCGACGACGGCTTCGTGGTCCTGCCGTATACGACCGACGACCCGGTGCTCGCCCGGCGGCTGGAGCAGGTTGGCTGCGCAGCGGTCATGCCTCTCGGCTCCCCGATAGGCAGCGGCCTCGGGCTGCGCAACCCGCACGGCTTGAGCCTCCTCAAGGAGGCCGTTGCCGTCCCGGTCGTCCTTGACGCCGGGGTCGGGACCGCCTCGGACGCCGCACTGGCCATGGAGCTCGGCTGCGATGCGGTTCTGGCCGCCAGCGCGGTCAACCGGGCGGAGGACCCGGCCACGATGGCCCGGGCCATCGCGCTCGGGGTGGCGGCCGGGCGGGCCGCCCGGCTGGCCGGGCGGATCACCCCGCGCTACTACGCCCGGGCCTCCTCGCCCGTCGACGGCCGGCCGGACCTGCTCATCGACCAGAGCCTCGATTGAGGTCGTCCGGCCGGGCCCAGTGCCCTCGGGTGTGCACGGCTGGCCGGGGTCGGGGGGCTCACGGGCCAGGCTCAGGCGGTGGCTTCTGGGGTCGTGCCCGGGGAGATCTTTTGGCTGCGCGGCAAACTCCATCGATGTAATTTCATCGATGTAATTACCGGCTTGTGATGCCGCTCGGCTAGTGTGAGCGGCGGAGGAAGTACGGCGGAGGAGGAGACTGTGGCGCAGGGCAGCGCAGTGTCGCGGGCCGCGACCGTGCCTGGTCGCAGGGCGCGAGGCACCCGTGTCGGTGACGTCCCCGACCCCATCTTCGGGGGAGCGGGCGAGGGCTATCGGGGGCCGCAGGTCTGTCAGCTGGTGGGCATCTCCTACCGGCAACTCGACTACTGGGCGCGGACCGGTTTGTTGCGGCCATCGGTGGCCGAGGCCAAGGGGAGCGGCTCCAAGCGCCGCTACTCCTATCGGGACCTGCTCGAGTTGAAGGTCATCAAACGGTTGCTCGACGCCGGCGTCTCGTTGCAGGCGGCTCGTCGGGCGGTCGGCTGTCTGCGTGAGGACCTGGGGGCCGACTTGGCCTCTGCGAACTTGGTCCTCTCGGACACCATGACCGTGCTCGCCCATTCCGACGGTGAGCTGGTTGACTTGCTGGCCCGCGGCCAGGGCGTGTTCAACGTCGTCCCCCTCTCGGGAGTGGTGCACGAGTTGGCGGCCGACATCGTGGCCATCGGCCCACCGCCGGAGGCGGCGTCCCGGCACGCGAGCGCGGCGAGAGCGGCCGCGGAGTGAGCCGGTCGGCCTCGCACAGGGGTCGACATCCGGTGGTCCAGCGCGCCGCTCGGTTTCGGTTCGCGCACCCCTCCGAGCGGTTGTTCGCCGCCTTGCTCGACGTGCACGGGATCGAGTGGGAGTACGAGCCGGTCGAATTCGTCCTCGGCTGGAACGACGACGGCAGCCCGTCGTCGGGATTCCGGCCCGACTTCTGGCTGCCCGCCCAACGGTGTTTCGTCGAGCTGACCACGGCCGAGCAGCGCCTGGTGACCCGCAAGAACGCCAAGGTCCGCCGGCTGCGCCAGCTGTACCCCGACGTGATGTTGGCGGTCGTCTATCAGCGGGACTTCTTGGCGCTTCTGGCCGGCAACGGCCTCGAACCCCAGACGCCACGCGCCGCGTGAGCCCAGAATCCTCCCCAGCGGCTTCAGGAATGGGCGAGCCTGGGGCCCTGAGACACTCTCCCCTCTTCGAGCTCCACGTCGAGCTCGGCGCGAAGCTCGTGGACTTTGGCGGCTTTGAGATGCCGCTCTCCTACCCGACCGGGACGCTGCGCGAGCACGCGGCGTGCCGTCAAGCGGCGGCGCTCTTTGATGTGAGCCACCTCGGGACCGTCCGCATCGAAGGGCCGGGTGCCTTGGGCCTCCTGCAGCAGACCCTCACCAACGATCTGGAGGCGGTGTCGCCTGGCCGGGCTCAGTACACCCACCTGCTGGCCGAGGACGGCTCAGTCGTCGACGACATGATCGTGTGGTGGCTCGACGACGAGGTCTTCGACGTCATGCCCAACGCGTCGAACACGGCCGGAGTGCGCGCCGCGCTGGGCGGGATTGACGTCACTGCCACCCGGGCCGTGCTCGCCCTGCAGGGACCCCAGGCGCGGGCCATCCTGGCCAAGGTCTTACCGGAAGCGGCCGCAACCGGCCGGTTCCGAGTCGGCCGGATCGCCTGGGGCGGTGTCAGCCTCACGGTGGCTGGCACCGGCTACACCGGCGAGGATGGGGTCGAGTGTGCCGTACCGGCCGAGGCGGCCCCCGATCTGTGGCGAGCGCTCCTGGCGGCCGGAGCCACCCCGGCCGGACTGGGGGCACGCGACACCCTTCGCCTCGAAGCCGGCCTGCCCCTGCACGGCCACGAGCTCGGCCCGGGCATCAGCCCCCTCCAGGCCGGACTGTCCTGGGTCGTCGCCTGGGAGAAGCCGACCTTCACTGGCAAGGCCGCCCTCGAGGCCGAGCGCCGGGAAGGCGTGCGTCGCCGCCTGCGGGGGACGGTTACCGAGGGGCGCCGCCCGCCCCGGCGGGGCTCGGTCGTCGTGGCCGCCGGCTCGCCGGTGGGCGAGGTGACGAGTGGCAACTTCTCACCCACGCTCGAGGTGGGTATCGCCCTGGCTCTGCTCCGCACCGACGCCGGGCTAAAGACTGGTGATCCAGTGGTGGTGACCGAGCGAGGCCATGAGCTGCCCGGCCGGCTGCACCAGCTGCCCTTCTACACGAGAGAGGCCCGTTGAGGTGCCCGATTACCTCCCCCACACCGACGAGGACGTGGCCGAGATGCTCGAGTTCCTCGGCCTCTCCTCGACCGCTGAGCTCTTCGCCGCCGTTCCGTCCGCCCTCCGGCTGACTCACCAGCTGGCCCTCGAGCCCGGACGGCCCGAGCCCGACGTCTACGCCGCGGCGCGGGAACGGGCGGCGGCCAACCGCGCAGCCGAGTTGATCTGCTTCGCCGGCGCTGGTGCCTACGACCACGAGGTGCCGCCGGTGGTCAAAGCGCTCGCTTCGCGCTCGGAGTTCGTCACCGCCTACACCCCCTACCAGCCCGAGGTGGCCCAGGGCGGTCTGCAGGCCATCTTCGAGTTCCAGACCATGGTGAGCCGGCTGTTCGGCCTGCCCATCGCCAATGCCTCGCTCTATGACGGGGCGACCGCACTGGTCGAGGCGGCGAACCTCGCGGTGGGCACCACCGGGCGGCCCGGGGTCCTGGTCTCGGCCGGGATCCACCCCCACTGGCGGGCCGTGCTGGGGACCTTCGCCGCCGGCACCGGCCACCAGCTGGTCGAGGTTCCTCTGCGCGACGGCACGACGGACTGGGGCGCAGCCGCCGGTGTCGATGAGGTCGGGGCAGTGGTCGTCGCCTACCCCAACTTCCTCGGCTGCCTGGAGGACCTCGGACCGGCGAGGGCGCTGGCCGACCGGCACGGGGCCCTGATGGCGGTGGCAGCCGACCCGGTGGCCGCCGGCGTGCTGAAGAGCCCGGCGGCCTGGGGGGCCGACGTCGCGGTGGGGGAGGGCCAGCCCTTCGGCACCCCGCTCTCCTTCGGCGGCCCCTACCTGGGCCTGTTCGCCTGCGCCTCGGCCCATGTCCGCCGGTTGCCGGGGCGCCTCGTCGGCGAGACCGTCGACGCCGATGGTGCCCGGGCCTACGTCACCACCCTGCGGACGAGGGAGCAGGACATCCGACGCGAGAAGGCGACGTCCAACGTCTGCACCAACCAGACCCTCATGGCGCTCACCTGCGCCATCCAGCTCGGCTGGTTGGGCACCGCCGGCCTGGCCCAGGTGGCCACCCGCTGCGCCGTGGGCGCCCGGCACTGCCAGCGGGGCCTGCTCGCGCTGGACGGTGTCGAGCGACTGACCGGGTCGACGCCGACGCTGCGCGAGTTCGCCCTCGCCCTCCCGGTCCCGGCGGCGTTGGTGCTGGAGCGCCTGGCCGAGGAGGGCTTCTTGGGCGGGATCGCCCTCGATCAGCTGGTCGGGGCCGACGGCGACGGCTCGGTTCCGGCCGCAGAGGTCGCCCGGGGTTTGCTCGTGTCGGTAACCGAGCGCCGCAGCCGGGGGGAGATCGACCGTTTCGTGGCCGCATTCGACAAGGCGCTGCGTTGACCGCCGCCGGAGGCCGGGCCTCGAGTGCCCCGCTGGTCGGTCGGGGGAGCGAGCCGACCCTCTTCGAGCTGTCTCGGCGAGGCCGCTCGAGCTACCAGTTGGCGACGACGGGCCTCGAGGAGGAGGGGACCGAGGATCTCATCCCGAGCGAGCACCGGCGGGCCGAGCCGGCGGATCTGGCCGAGGTGTCCGAGCGCGACTTGGTCGGCCACTTCACCCGGCTCAGCCACCGCCAGTACTCCGTCGACCTCGGCGCGTATCCCCTCGGGTCCTGCACGATGAAGTACAACCCGAAGATCTGTGACGCGGTCGCCTCCCTCCCCGGGCTGGCCGAGGTCCATCCGGGCGCGCCCGCCCCGCTCGTCCAGGGTTGGCTGGCGACCTTGGTCGCGCTCGAGGCGGCGCTGTGCGAGCTGAGCGGGATGGCGGCGGCCACCCTCCAGCCGGCAGCCGGAGCGGCCGGCGAGCTCACCGGGCTCCTCCTCATGCGGGCCTACGACCAGGGCCGTGGTGAGCGCCGGCGGCGGGTGATCATCCCCGATTCGGCCCATGGGACCAACCCCGCCTCGGTCACGCTCGGCGGCTACGAGGTCACAACGGTGCGCAGTGACGATCGCGGCTGCCTCGACGTGCGGGCGCTCCGGGACGTCCTCGACGACGACGTCGCCGGGATGATGCTGACCAACCCCAACACGCTCGGGTTGTTCGAGGACGACATCGTCGAGATCGCCGATGCCGTGCACGAGGTGGGCGGGCTCATGTACTACGACGGGGCCAACCTGAACGCCATCTTGGGTGTGGTCCGCCCAGGCGACATGGGCTTCGACATCGTGCACTTCAACCTGCACAAGACCTTCGCCACCCCCCACGGCGGCGGCGGGCCGGGCGCCGGTCCGGTGGCCGTGGCCCCCCACCTCGTGGACTTCCTGCCCGGGCCGCGACCGGTCGTCCTCGAGGGTCCGACGCATCCCGGCGCCGCCCCCCGCTACGGCTGGGCCACCCCCGCCCGATCGATCGGACGGGTGCACGGCTGGCACGGCAACGCGCTGGTGCTCGCCCGCGCCTTGGCCTACATCGAGGTCCATGGGCGCGACGGGCTGGTGCGAGTGGCCGAGCGGGCCGTCCTCAACGCGAACTGGTTGCGCAAGCGGCTGTCGGGCACCTTCGTCGTGCCCTTCGACAGGCCCGGCATGCACGAGGTCGTGTTCTCGGCCGCCCAACTGAAGAAGCGGACCGGAGCCGGCGCCCACGACGTCGCCAAGGGGCTCATCGACGAGGGCTTCCACCCACCGACGGTCGCGTTCCCGCTCATCGTCGACGATGCGCTCATGGTCGAGCCGACCGAGACCGAAAGCCTCGAGACCTTGGTCGAGCTGGCCGAGGCCCTGGAACGGGTGGTGGCGCGGGCCGAGACCGAAGGTCTCGCTGACGCGCCGAGCACCACGCCGGTGCGTCGGGTCGACGAAGCCAGGGCAGCGAGGACGCTCGTGCCTACCTTCGACGCCCGGCGCTGAGCGCCCGAGGCTCCGGCTGCTGCGCGGTCAGTGGCCCGTGCTCGCGAGCTCGGAGGATGTACGCCGGCCTCGCCCGTGCGGTTTCGTGCGACCGTTCAGTCCAAGAGGTCGGGCTCCTCCCGCAGGACCCGATCGAGCAACGGCTTGAAGTTGAACCGGCCGGCAAGGGGGTGGCCGACCTGGGAGTGGGTGAGAGCCGCCTGATCGGGGTCGATGAGGACGGTCTGACCGGCGGCCGAGGCGAGCAACTGGGCTTGGCAGGAGCGCTCCATGGTGATGAACCACCATGCTGCCTCCTCGACGCTTCCACCGACCGTGAGCAGGCCGTGGTTGCGCAGAATGACCGCCTTGTTCCCGCCCAGAGCGTGGGCGATGCGCTTGCCCTCTTCGACGTCGAGCACCACCCCGGTGTAGTCGTCGAACACGGCATGGTCCTCGTAGAAGGCGCAGACGTCCTGGGTGATGGGTTCGAGGAGGCGGCCCAGGGCCGACCAGGCCTTGCCGTATACCGAGTGGCTGTGGGCCGCCGCCACCACATCCGGCCGGGCCGCGTGAACCTGGGAGTGGATGACGAAGGCCGCCCGGTTAACCGGGTGGTCACCCGAGATGACGTCGCCGGCCGAGTTCACTTGGATGAGGTCGGACACCGAGATGTGGCCGAAATCCATGGCGAAGGGATTGACCCAGAACGTGTCGGTCGCCTCGGGGTCGCGAGCGGTGATGTGGCCGGCGACCCCCTCCTCGAACCCGAACCGGGAGAACAGCCGAAAGGCGGCGGCCAACCGCTGCTGGCGATACAGGCGCTCATCGGCCGCGTCCTCGTAGACGCCGGCGGGTGGAGTGGGGAGCAGCTCGGGCATGGAACCTCCTCGGCAGTCGCGGCGGGTCCAGCTTATGAGCCCTCGCTCCGGTGGGTCGGCGCCGGTCGGGTGATCGACCAACCGGCCCGTGGTGTGCAAGCAGGTCATGGCCCGGTCGGGAGCGTGTTCGACTCGTCGACGCGGTGGGGTCTGCTGAGGCCCGGTCGTGTCTTATCGCGGCGGCCGAACCCGCCGCGCTCGAACGCAACGGCCGGGTTCAGAGCTTGATGCACGCGTAGCGAACGTAAGTGCGGCGCGGATCCACCTCGACATCGGTGGACCAGAACCCGGCGTGAGCGAGCATCGGCTCGAGCAGCCAAGTGAAGGTGGAAAACTCAGTGCGTACATGGGTCGCGAACTCTGACTCGGTGTAGCCCTCGGCTGGGTCCTTCACGGCGGCATCGAACCACCGGGACAGGACCTCAGGCGCTTCCAAGGGTTCGAAGGCATAGGCGAGATCGCGCAGCCACAGCAGACCGCCGGTCTTCATGACCGCGGCCAGTCGGACGAGCGCCAGTGCCTTCCAGAAGTCGGGCAACTGGTGGAGGGCGTTGCGGGTGACGACGACGTCAACTGGTTCGCCGGCATGGACGTAGGTGAGAAAGCCGGCCCGGACCGCGTCCACATTGTCGACGCCCAGGCGCTGCGTCCGGGCCGTCAGCTGCTCCAGCATCGGCTCGGAGACATCGACGGCGATGACCCGGCGGCAATGTGGGGCGACCGCGAGGGTGAAGGTGCCGGTGCCGCAGCCCATGTCGAGGACGACTGAGGAGGCGTCCAGTCCGCGGCCGCGGAGGGCCTCGACGTCGCCCGTGGGGTCGTAGCGCTGTTTGCGGTCGTAGGCGGCAACGAAGTTCGGGTCGAGGTGTTCGGGGCCGGCAGTATCGAGTTCGTCGGGGACGAAGCTGCCGCCGAGCGGCGCCTCGGGGAAGGAGGAAGTCACGACCCATTGTCCGCCGGCCAGGTTGCCTGGTCGAGCCGGCGGCCGGAGACGGCCCGGCACCCACGCGCTTGCTTGGGCCGCTCCGCGGGTCGTGGCACACTGGTCGCGTGGCTGAAGGCGACGCGCTGAGGATCGCCCGCGGGGCCTACCGGCGCTCTCGCCGGCTCCTCGGCCGGGCCCGGCGCGAAATGCGTGAGCTGATCGCGGTCGGCCAGCTTGGGGAGTATCTGGCCGGCAAGTTCTCCTACGAGAAGCTGCCGCCCGAGATGTACCTGCGCCTCACCTACCAGATCATGCTGGGTCGGGAGCCCGATCCAGTTGGCACTCAGTTCTTCCTTTCGAACGTCAACGCCGGAAACCTCCAGATCGGTGACATTCCCCAGGCCATCCGGGGCTCCGAGGAATTCCAGAACCTGGGTTTCAGCGGGAACATGCTGGGCTTCTCCATCCATGCCGGCCGATCGCAGTTCATCAGGGGCCTGCCCAAGGCGGCGCGGATCGTCGACCTGGGCGGCACCCACCAGGGACGGCGAGAGGGGGCCATGTACTGGTTGGGCTACCCCTACCACTTCGACGAGCTGACGGTGGTCGACCTGCACCCAGACGATCGGCACGTCATCTACCAGTCCGAACGCAACCCCGACCTGGTCGAGACCGACCGAGGGCCGGTCCGCTACCAGTACCACTCGATGACCGATCTGTCTGCCTTCGACGACGCCAGTGTCGACCTCGTCTACTCCGGCCAGTCGTTTGAGCACGTGACACCGGCCGACGGCCAGATTGTCCTGAAGGAGGCGATGCGAATCCTGCGCCCCGGGGGGCATCTGGCCATCGACACGCCGAACAGCCGTGTCACTCGCATCCAGCAGGCGGCCTTCATCGACCCGGACCACAAGGTGGAGTACAGCTATCCCGAGCTCCGGACCTTGTTGACCGCGGCCGGGTTTGAGATCACGAGTGAAAAGGGCCTGAACCTGGCCGAGCGAACCGTTTCGTCGGGGGTCTTTGACGCCGACGAGGTAGCCCGGCACACCGGGCTCTTCGATCAGCTCGAAGACTGCTACATCCTCTGTGTGGTGAGCCGGAAGCCGAGCTGAGCCCGCCGGCGCGCCCGGCTCACCCGATCGAGCTCGCGCCGAGGGCGTCGGCGAGCTCCCGGTACTCGGCCAGGGGGAACCGTTCGCGGGATCCGGTGACGATCTGGACGCAGAGGTGGTCGGCGCCCGCCTCGTAGTGGCGACGGACCCTGGCAGCGGCCGTGGCGGTGTCCCCCCAGCAGACGACGGCGTCAACCAGCCGGTCACTCCCGCCGCCGGCCAGGTCTTCCTCCGAGAAGCCCAGACGGCGGAGGTTCCCGGCATAGTTGGGGAGGGCAAGGTACCCCGAGGTGAAGGTGCGGGCGATCTCGCGAGCCCTGGCCGGGTCGCTCTCGAGCACGACCGTCACCTCCGGGGCGAGCAACGGGCCACGTCCGAGCGTCTCGCGCGCCAACGCGGTGTGTTCGGCAGGGACGAAGTAGGGGTGGGCACCCAGGGCCCGTTGAGCTCCCAGCCGGAGCATCCCGGGCCTGAGCGCGGCCAGAGCCCGGCGCTCGGGCGGCACCGTGGGCGAAGACGCATCCAACGTGTCCAGGTACTGCACCATGTGCTGATAGGGACGGTTGTAGTTGGGTGCAACAGCCGCGTGGCTGACCCCGATACCGAGGAGGAAGCGGTCGGGGTGCTCCACAGCGAGGGTATCGACCTCGGCGGCGATCTGTTCGGGTGGCGTCAGCCAGATGCTCACGATCCCGCTGGCCACCACTAGGTGCTTGGTCGAACTCAGCAGGCGGCCGAAGCGGCTCGCGAGGCCAGGCTGGAACCCGCCCGAGGACCACAACGCTCGGTAACCGAGCGACTCGAGCTCGGACGCGATGTCCACCGAGCCGTCCGCGTCCCGCCACGTGCCGCTCCACCACACACCAAGCCGTCCGAGGTCCATGGGAGCAGGGTACTGGGGCGGCGGCGGGACCCTGGGCGCGTAGAGCCAAGCGGCTCGACGACCGGGAGAACGAAATGCCAAGGGGAAGGAGGTCCGTTCCGACCTCGGTCTGGCCTTCAGTCGGGCCGGGCCGACTCTCGTCGCACGAACCCGATGGCCTCGAGTACCTCGACCTTGAGCCGGGGTCTGGCGTCAGCTCAGCGTGATGCCAACGGTCGGGGTCGGGTGCACAACGTGGACGGTGAGCCGGCCGTGTCGACGAGCGGTGGTGCCTGGCTCAGGATCCTGTGCGACCACCGTGCCCTCACCGCCGCTCGGGTTCTCGGTCAGACGGACGAAGTTGATCTCGAGGTCGGCCTGCGCCACGGCGTAGAA
The DNA here is from genome assembly GCA_040414865.1 of Acidimicrobiales bacterium. Classification (GTDB taxonomy): domain Bacteria; phylum Actinomycetota; class Acidimicrobiia; order Acidimicrobiales; family RAAP-2; genus Palsa-461. The sequence goes on along the minus strand of JBEDUR010000021.1, from coordinate 585 downwards.
GGCCTCGCTCGCTTTCATGCCGCGCACATCGGGAACGGTGACGGTCTTCGACGCCCGCTCGCGTGGTGCGAGCCAGTTGGCGACGATCTCCAGGCTGGCAAAGGCGGGGGAGACGTGGCCGCTCTCGGAGGGTACCGAGATCGGTCCGGCGAGGCCGGTGGTCGCCGGCCCAGGTCCTGCTGGTGCGGCCCCGTTGGGGCTAGAGGAGCCGGGGAGGACCGGCGGCGGTTCAAGGCCGTAGACGGGTGACAGCGGCCATCCCAACTGCTGCTCCATGGCCCATATCCGCTCGGCCCGAGCCCGCTGCGAGTCGGACTGTTGGTCGAGCTCCTTGTCGTGCTCGGCCCGGAGCATCGGGTCACTGAGCACTCGAAATGCCTCGTCGATCACGGCCGACGCTTGGCCGACAGCCGCCACCACGTTGTCGGGTGCGCCGGCGAAGCGCTCCGGACGAAGCTGGGCGGCCTTGGCAAGATAGGCGTGACGAAGCTCGTCATTCGAGGCGTCCCTCGGGACGCCGAGTGTCTCGTAATGGTTCACCTGGGATCCAGTTCGCCTGGGAATGCTGACGGCGCGCTCCTGGGA
>JBEDUR010000020.1:0-66071 GCA_040414865.1 Acidimicrobiales bacterium | reverse complement strand
CTGACCGGGGGGTCGGCCGGGTAATCGCAACCTTGGACCCCGTGTACTTCGGTTGGGTGATGGCCAGCGGCATCGTCTCGATCGGCTTGGACCTGACCGGGTACCCGGTGGTCTCGCAGGTGGTCTTTGTCGTCACCGTGGTCGCCTTTGTCCTGCTGGTCCTGGCCTACGCGGCCCGGGCGATCTGGTACTGGGCGTCCGTCCGGCAGACCCTGCGAGACCCGACGACGGCCATGGCGTACTTCACCGTGGTTGCCGGGACGAGCGTGCTCGCCAGCCGCATGTCGCTCGCCGGGCATCCGCTCGTCACCCTGGGCCTCGGCGCGGCGGCGGCTGTGGTGTGGCTGGTCCTCACCTACGGCCTGCCCTGGTCGATCGTCGCATCGGCGCGACGCCCGGTGCTGCGCGACATCAACGGCTTGTGGCTCCTCTGGGTCGTGGCCACTCAGTCCCTAGCCATCGTGGCTGCCGCATTGGCCCCGGTGGCGCCGTCGAGTGTTCTGCGCTCGGACTTGCCGGCGATCTCGATCTGTCTTTGGGGCGTCGGGGTGATGCTCTACTTCATCCTGATCGCGATCGTCTTCCTGCGCCTGCTGCTGGTGGAAGTGACTCCGGCGGAGCTGGCCCCGGCGTACTGGATCGCCATGGGGGCGACGGCCATCAGCGTTCGGGCCGCGGCCGGCATCCTCGCACTCCGCGGCCCGCATACCACCGCGCTCGTGGACGAGCTCCGCCCGTTCCTCATTGGCCTGTCCGTCGTTCTGTGGGCCTTCGGCACGTGGTGGATCCCCCTCCTGGTAGCTCTCGGGGTGTGGCGGTACGTCATCCGCCGGTACCCGACGACCTATGAGCCAAGGCTGTGGAGCGTGGTGTTCCCGCTCGGGATGTACGCCGTCGCCTCCACCTCGCTCGGGCGGGCCGCCGATCTCGACTTCATGAAATCGGTGGGGGAGGTGTGGGTGTTCGTTGGTCTCGCCGCCTGGGCCGGAGTGCAGACGCTCATGCTCGTCGCCGCCGCACGGGGTGCCGTCCGGCTCCGCGCCAAGAGCTGATACCCCCACCCCGCCCGTCGTCGCCCGATGATCGTGGGGTGGCAGAGCTCGAAGAGCTGATCAAGCGGCGACGGTGACGCAGCAGCGTCCCGGACTCGGTTGGAGGCGGGCCGCGGCCGTGGGCAGCCCGGCCGCCTCGGCCAACCCGGTCAGCAGCTCGTGGTTCATCGTGCACACGAGCTCCCGGTGCTGCTCGGCCAACAGATGGAACGGGCAGTTGCCAAGGACCACCACGCCCTCTTCGACCCGCGGCGCGTAACCGGCTTCGGCCAGCAGCGTGAGCAGGCGCTCCCGCACCGGCATCCCGGCCGGGCCGTCCTCGAGGGCCGCTCCTAGGCGGCGACCCTCCTCGCGGGCCGCTTCGCACAGCGCCACCGCGACCGACAACCCCTCGCGCTCGGATCGCTCAGCAGCCCGGGCCAGCAGGGTGGCGGCAAGGTCGTAGCGACGCTCGGGGACGCTGAGGGAGATCTCGCCCTCGGCCCGGCGATACCACTTGGCCGGTCGGCCCGCACCTGGGCCCGCCCGTCCGGCCGGTCGACGGAACTCGACGGTGAGCAGGCCCGCTTCGGCCAACTTGTCGAGGTGGAACGCGGCCACCGATCGGGCCAGTCCGAGCGCCCGGGTGACGCCGTCACGGCTCACCCCCTCGGGCGCAGCTGAGGCGTAGTCGTAGACCCGCCGGCGCAATGGCTCGCTCAGGAGCGCTAGCGCCGCGACCCGGTCAATCTCGCCTTTTCTCATTTGGTGCCCTTCGCTCTCTCACCCATTCTAAAACATATTTTGCTTGACAAAATCTGTCCCTGGTCTAAAATATAAAGAGTTCGATATTAGAAGCACCAGGGTGTCAGAGAGAGGAGCAGGCAATGGCTGTTGCCACACCAGACCAGAGCACCGGGAGGCACCACGGGCTTCGACTCCTGCCGGCGACCGGCTCCGGGCAGCTGGCAGACCCGGCCTACCAGGCCTATCTGGTCCTCCGGACCGCGTTCGTGACCGCCCCCATCCTGTTTGGGGTCGACAAGTTCTTCAACTGGATGACCTACTGGCCGAAGTACCTCTGGGTCGGGTTTCCCCACTTCCTGAGTGTCAGCCCGCAGAGCTTCATGTACGGGGTGGGCGTGATCGAGATCGTCGCCGGGGTCGGCGTCCTCCTGTTGCCGCGCCTGGCCCCCTATGTGGTGGCCGGTTGGCTGGGCGGCATCATCACCAACACCGTCATCAAGAGCATCGCCACCGGTGGGCACACCGCCGTGTTTTGGGACATCGCCCTTCGGGACTTCGGCCTCATGCTGGCTGCGCTCGCCCTCGCCCGACTGGCGGCGAAGTACGCGCCCCGTCGGCTGATCGGGTCCCGTCGCAGCTGAAGGGTCCCGATCGTGGAGTGCTCGGTGGCCCACCCGGCGCGATGCGTCCTTGGACCACCGTCGTCGGCCCGGCGGAACCCGGGGAACGCCGAACCCACGCTGTGCAGTCGAAGGCAGCGATATCGGATGACAAGTTTCGGAGAGGAAGGTGCAATGCCCATGTCGTCGAGTTTCGAGCGCCGAGCGAGCCGGGTCTCGAGCGATTTGGTCGCTTCGCGGGGATGTCCCCGTGAGGGCCGACCGGCAGCCGACAGGGCTCCGAGGCCGGTCGTGTCCCGCCAAGACGAGTCGGGGACCCGGGGCCCGGCGGTCTCGAGGGTCGAAGCCCATGACGGCAACGCGCATCTCGCCGTCACCCCTGCCGATGGTCCCGGGGCTGGCGTCGAGTGGTCAGGAGCAAGCCATCTGGTCCTCGATCGCCATGATCGTCCGATCGACCTCGACCGGGCCACCCTTGCCGTCGCCGAGTTGCTCGAGGCTCTCGGGGTCGATCCTTCGGGCGACCACCTCGCGGAAACGCCGGCGCGCGCCGCCCGCGCCTTCGCCGAGCTGCTGACCCCGGAGACGTTCGTCGCCACCACGTTTCCCAACGACGAGGGCTACGACGAGTTGGTGATGGCCCGGAACATCCCGTTCTCATCCCTCTGCGAGCACCACCTCCTGCCGTTCTCCGGCGTGGCGCACGTCGGCTACCTTCCCGGCGACCGCCTGATCGGGCTGTCCAAGCTGGCCCGGGTGGTCACGTTCTTCGCCCGCGGCCTGCAGGTCCAGGAGCGGCTCACCACCCAGGTGGCCGACTGGTTGGGCGTCAACCTGCGCCCCAAGGGCGTGGGCGTGGTCCTCGAGGCCGACCACGCCTGCATGTCGCTGCGGGGGGCGCACGCCGGAGGCTCGCGGACCCTCACCTCGGCCCTCTCGGGGCTGGTGCGCGACGACGAGCGCACCCGGGGGGAGTTCTTCTCCTTGGTCGGAGCGGCCAGGTGAACGCGAGGTTCAGGGCGTCGGGGAGTCATCCGGCCAGAGTCGTTCCGCCGGACGTGACGCCCCCGGGTCGTACGACGTGGTGGGCCACCGGTCGGGGAGCGAACCTGAGCCGGGCGAGCAAGGCTTGTGGCCGGGAGTGGCCGTGTGACGGCTGCCACCGGTCACGGTGAGAGGAGGAGTCATGCCATCGACTGACACCTTTGTGATCGTCGGGGCGAGCCTGGCCGGGGCCAAGGCCGCTGAGACGTTGCGGAGCGAGGGCTTCGACGGGCGGGTGGTGCTCGTCGGCGACGAGGCGGTCCGGCCCTACGAGCGCCCGCCGTTGTCCAAGGAGTATCTCCGGGGTGAGAAGGGTTTCGATGACGCTGCGGTGCACTCGGCCGATTTCTATGCCGAACAGGACATCGATTTGCGCGGGTCGACGCTGGTCAGCGCGCTCGACCCTTCGGCGCACCAGGTCACCCTCTCGACCGGTGAAACGATCGGCTACCAGCGGCTCCTCCTGGCCGTCGGGGCCGCCCCGCGACGCCTCACTGTCCCCGGTGCTGACCTCGACGGCATCCACTACCTGCGAAGCATCTCGGACTCCAATGCCCTGCGTGAAGCCTTCAGCACCAGACCGAAGGTGGTAGTGATCGGGGCGGGGTGGATCGGCTCCGAAGTGGCCGCTTCAGCCCGGCAGCTCGGCGCCGATGTAGCAATGGTGGAGGTGTCGTCGGTCCCCCTCGAGCGGGTCCTCGGCCCGGAGGTCGGAGCCATCTACCGGGACCTGCACGCCGAGCACGGCGTGGACCTGCATTTCGGGGCTGGCGTCGAAGCTATCGCTGGCTCCGGATCAGTCGAGCGGGTGCGGCTCCAAGACGGCACCAACCTGCCGGCGGACATGGTCGTCGTCGGGGTTGGCGTCCAGCCCCGGGTCGAACTGGCCGAGTCGGCCGGGCTACGGGTGGACAACGGGATCCTCGTCGACGAGTACCTGAAGACGAGCGCGCCGGACATCTGGGCGGCCGGCGACGTGGCCAATGCGTTCCACCCCCGCTACGGGGTGCCGATTCGGCTGGAGCACTGGTCCGCCGCCCTCAACCAGGGACCGGCCGCCGCCCGCAACATGCTCGGGCAGTCCATCTCCTACGTCAGGACGCCGTACTTCTTCTCCGATCAGTACGACCTGGGGATGGAGTACCGGGGGTGGGCTCCAGGATTCGACCAAGTCGTCCTCCGTGGTGACCGGGCCAAGCGGGAGTTCATCGCCTTCTGGCTTCGCCACGGCCGGGTGAACGCCGCGATGAATGCCAACATCTGGGACGCCGGCGACGCGATCGAAGCAGTGCTTGGCGCGGACCATCCGGTCGATCCGGCCCGCTTGGCCGATCCCGAGGTCGATCTGGCCGGGCTCGGTGTATGAGTCCGAAGTGAGTGTTCGAAGTCAGCCTCTCGACTTCGATCCCGGTCGCCGGACAGGGCGCCCGAGCCGATTGGGCTAGCCCCGATTGCGCAACCGGTCCGCTTTGGCCGCGATCGCGTCGAGCAGGGCGACCCAGTCGGCGCTGAACGCCCGCGCCCCCTGGCGTTGCAAGGACTCGGCCAGCGCGTCGACGTCGAGTCCGTGCGCCGCCACCTCGGCCACCGCCGCCTCCGCCCCGGCGAGGTCGGGCTCGAGGAGTGCCCCGACCGTTCCGTGGTCGGCGAACGCGAGGAGGGTCTTTTCGGGCATGGTGTCGATCGTGTCCGGCGCCGCCAGCCGCTCGACGTAGTAGGTGTCGGGGAGAGCCGGATCCTTCGTCGAGGTCGAGGCCCACAGGACTCGCTGTGGGCGCGCGCCGGCGTCGGCCAAGGCCCGCCAGCGGTCGCCAGCGAGCAGACCGCGATACGCGGCGTACACCTTTTGGGCCACCGCCACTCCCAGCCGGCCATGCATGCCTGCCGGCAGCAGGGGATCGGCTGCCCGGTCCCAGCGGGAAACGAAGATCGAGGCAACCGAGGGCACATCCAGCGCCTCTCCGGCCTGCTGGCGCCGCTCCAGCGCCCGCAGGTAGGCCTCGGCCGTGCCGAGATACTGGGACGAAGAGAACAGGAGTGTCACGTTCACCCCGATCCCGGCGGCAACGGTCTCCTCCATCGCCACCAGACCCTGTGGAGTGCCGGGGATCTTGACGAGCAGGTTGGGGAACCGGGCCTCGGCGTGCAGGCGGCGGGCCAGCGCCACCGTGGCCCCCGCGTCGTAGGCGAGGTCGGGCGGCACCTCGAGGGAGACGTACCCATCGCCTCCTTCCGTCCTCTCCCACGCTGAGCGGAACAAGTCCGCGGCCTCGGCGAGATCCTCGAGCGCCGCCGCATACACGAGGTCCTGCGGATCGATCACACCCGCGTCCAGGTGGGCCCGCAGTGAGGAGTTGTACTCGGCGCTCCCCGCCATGGCGTGTCCGAGGATGGTCGGGTTCGAGGTGAGCCCGGTCACGGCGAGTTCGTCAACGTATCGGGCCAGGTCTCCCGAGCGCAGCATCACGCGATTGATGCTGTCGAGCCACAAGCTCTGGCCCTTGGCATGGAGGAGCTGCGCCGAGTTTGCCATCTCAGTCGGGCGCCGGCGTTTTTGTCGCGAGCGGCCCGGCCCCCGGGCTCATGCACCGTCGTGGCTCGGGCCAACCCGGCTCGTCACGGGTGCCAAGGTACGACAACGAGGGCTGGTCGATATGCCTTATGGCGCCCCCAGTCCGTCCGAGCACCATCGGACCTCCTCGTGTGTCGACCTCTTGCGCTCTTCGAGAGAGTTTAGAAGCGCTCCATCTGAGAGCCGGGTGCCCGACGTGATCAGGGCGGTGTCGCTGCGAACGGACAGCCGGGACGGTGCGGGTTCCCGTCGAGGATGATCCCGCATGCCTCGCACACCAGCCCAGCCCAGCAGGCCGGATCTCCGCCCTGATCGGTTGCCGACTTGGGTCCATCGGCAGGTCTGCCAGGGTCCGGTGATGTCCGGTCGACGGCGTAGAACTCGACGACCAAGGCGACCGTTCCGACCGGATCGACCTCATGGTCGATCTCGGGCGGGATGGCCTGGGTCGACCCGAGGCCGGCGAGCTCGGTCTCCAACGGAGGGGCGGTCGCCATCTTGAACCGGAGCCCACCTCGGCGCAGCAGGATCCGACCCCAGGTGCCTTCGGCTAGGCGATGCGAGCGACGAAGGCCTGTAGGCAACGTGCGCTCGTCCCACTCGGGAGAGGTGCGCACCAGGCGGAGCGCCGCGGGAGGTTCGGCGCGGTCACACAGCGGGCACCCCAGCGTCGTGCCGAGTCGGGCCCGGCGCCGGTCCTCAGTGAGCACCCAGGATCGTTCCTGGAACGGTGGCCGGTGACGGACGTGCTGGTTGTGGCCGCAGGTGAGCTCGGCGACCCAGTCGCCTTGCTCGTCTTGGTGGAAGCCGCTGATTGGCCGCTGCATTTCACCTCTCCTGACTACTTAGGAGCGATGGTAGGAGGCACGAGAGCGCCGCCGCGCGGGCCAGCCCAGGCGCCGGTGGGGTGTTGTCGGTTCTGCTCGGAGGCGGGTGGAGTCCTCCGAGGAGCTCGTCATCGAGATCCACCACCGAGACCAGTGCCACCCGAACGTTGATCGAACCACCGCAACGAGAGGGTGCTGCCGCCCACTCCCCCCAGTAGGGTCAGTGCATCGAGCTAGGGGGACGGAGAGATCCATGACCGCGTTGCCTAATCGGCCCAGGACCGCGCTGCTGGTCATCGACGTCCAGAACGGCGTGATGGCCAACGCGTACAACCGGGATGGCGTGATTGGCCACATTAAGGACCTGGTGGACAAGGCTCGTTCGCAGAAGGCGCCGGTGGTCTGGGTTCAACACGCCGACGACCAGCTCCCTCGGGACACCGAGAGTTGGCAGTACGTGCCCGAGCTTGATCGCCGCGATTCCGAACCTCTCGTGCACAAGGGCTACGGGGACTCGTTCGAGGCGACCGAGCTGGAGACAGTGTTGGCCGAGCACGGCGTGGGCCGCTTGATCGTGGCCGGGGCGCAGACCGACGCCTGCATCCGGTCGACAATCCATGGGGCCTTTACCCGCGGCTACGACGTGACCCTGGTCGCCGACGCCCACACAACCGAGGACCTCAGCCCTTATGGCGCGCCGCCCCCGGAGCAGGTGATCACCCACACCAACCTGTATTGGCACGAACAGCGCGCACCTGGACGCAGTGGCGGCACCGTCGCTGCCGCGCTGGTCGACTTCTCATCTGGCGAGGGCTGAAAGCCAAAGTCGGGCACCCGGGGTTATCGCCTCAGGTCGTAGCGCCCCTGCGGTTGTTCCCGCTCCAAACGGCGGCCAGCTGGTCGAGCCGAACCGCCGCCCACTCGCCGCCACGGGCGTTGTAAATGGCCTGACCCATCGCGAGCAAGTCTTCGTTGACCTCGTCTCCCGAGGGTGCCGGCGAGAGCGTCTCGGTGGGTGGCCAGCTCACGACGAGCCGCCGGCCCAACAGCTCGAGCCGATACCTCCGTCCCGATGGCGCCTGCCATTCGGAGCCGAGCGAGCGAACGGCGTCGTGGAACTCCTCCAGCACGTTCTCGTCGACGAGCACGGGCTCCTCGGGGACGAGCGGCGGCTTGCTCACGAGAAGCCCTCGGTGGCGAGATCGATCATCGAGGCCGCGATCTCATCGGGGGCGTACTCCTGAATGAAGTGCCGCCCGTCGGGCACGACGAGCGGCTCGGCCTCGTGGCCGCGGGGTAGACGGTTCCACAGGCGTTCGCCCTGCTCCGTCCATGGGAAGACCGGGTCGGCACCTCCCCATACGAAGCGCACCGGCACGTCCCAGGAGCCGAGCGCGGCCCAGAGCGCGTCGGCCAGCGGCTGGGTGGGGTGGTCTGGCCCGAGCGATATAGCACGGGGCCAGGCGAGCGTGCCCAGGTACGAGCCGTGGACCTTCCAGGGGAGCCGGTAGGCGAGCTGGGCCACGGGGTCGTCGGCCACCTCGGGTGGCATGCCGAGCCGAGCACCGTCGACGAAGACCGGTCTCCGGTTGAACAGGACATCGCCGACGACCGGACCGTGGAGGGCTCGCCAGGGGAACACCCGCCGGTGGAACTCTGACCCCTCGCCCCAGAACGTGTTACCGAGACCAAGGCCCCGCAGGAGCCCGGGCCTAGCCAGCCCGCACCCCATCCCGATCGGTCCGCCCCAGTCCTGGCAGAACACCACCAGTCGGTTCACCCCCGCCGCGTCGAGCAAGGAAAGCGTGCGCCCGATGTGGTGGGCGATCTGGTACTCCCCTTCGGCTTGGCTGTGGTCGGATCGGCCGGAACCGAGGAAGTCAGGAGCGATTACTCGAAGGCCGGCAGCCGCGACCGTCGGGATGACCTTGCGGTAGAGGAACGACCACGTGGGGTTGCCGTGAAGCAGGAGCACGGCGTCGCTCGAGCGGGGGCCCTCGTCGACGTAATGGAGGTTGAACCCGGACACGTTGACCCAGTGCGCGGCGAAAGGAAAGACAGACCGAACCTCCGCCGGCAGCTCATCGATCACTCGTGTCTCCCGAAGTGTCAGCCGGCATCGGGGTTCGACCCTAGTCCGGCGCCCGCGGTGGGCCTGCGGGTTCGCGTCTATCGGGCTCGATGTCATCGGAGCGATCGCTGAAGGTCGGATGCCAATGGGGGTTGACCATGACTCTGAGGCAAGGTTGGATGATGCGCTCAGGATCTTCATCGGCCGCGGCCGGTCGTTGGCTTCAGCGCTCAGACGGCGGTGCAGACCGATGAACCTCCGGTCTTGTCGACGTCTCTGCAGGAGAGTGCTTCGGCGCATGGCTGGAGCTGGCAAAGGAGGGTGTGATGAGCAGGGTCAGCACGTACTTGAACTTCATGGGCCAGACGGAGGAGGCTTTCTCTTTCTACCGTTCAGTGTTCGCGACCGAGCTCACCGGTGAGATCGTTCGGATGAGCGCCATCTCCGGCCCCGAGCTCCCCGAAAGCGAGCGGAACCTTGTCGGCCACGTCGAGCTGCCGATCTTGCATGGCCACATCCTGATGGGTACCGACATGCTCGAGTCGATGGGACACGAGCTCCGAATCGGGAACAACGTCACCATCAACCTCGAGCCCGACTCTCGGGCGGAGGCCGACCGTCTCTATGGCGCCCTGAGCGACGGGGGAAGCGAGTCCACCGGGATGCAGGAGTTGCCCTTCGGGTACTGGGGCTGCACCCTCGACCGTTTCGGCGTGCGTTGGATGTTCACCTACCAAGGGTAGGCAAGCGCGTCACTGAGTGACCTCGAGGTCTGGGAATTGCGCCGCTTGATGCGGCGACCCCGGCAGCCGACTCGAGGTGCTGGCATCGTTTGGCACGGTCCCGAGAATTGACCTGTCACGAGACAGGTTCTTCGCGCCAGAGACCCGGAGCCTGGAAGGCCGTCAATTTTCAACACTCATTGGATCCAAACCGCCACCCCTACGTGACAAGCTAGGCACCGTGAGGGGCAGTCATGCAGGTTTTGAGCATCAGGGACACATCCGACTGCGCCTTTCATTCAAAAGCGAGAAACGGTGCCTACTTCTGAGAGCGTTTTTGACAACACAATAAGGGCCATGATTGTCCTGTGCGGGCCAGCTATCGTGCTGGATATCGGTGCTGGTGCGGGTAAATACGGCAAGATGTTAAAAGATATAGAATACGAGACTGGTTCGGCCATTCGCAAGATCGCAGTCGAGATTGAAGGAAGGATCATAGATCGGTTTGGACTGGATTCCATCTATGACGAAATACTGAACACCGACGCAAACTCGATAGTGAAGGTATGCCCATCGTTGACGGGGGATGTTGCCATTGCCGGCGACGTGATCGAGCACCTTACCAAGAGCCAGGGCGCTGACCTTGTGGAGTATTTGCAATATCGGTTCAAACATATCTTTCTGGTTATCCCAACCGACTACCTCTCCTACACGTACGAAGACTATGAGCATGAGTCACACATATCGATATGGCGGACGGCGGACATTGCGAGATTCGAAGGCGGATACTGCGTCGAACGGACTTCAGGCGGGAACCGGTTCTTACTCTGCTCCATTAACGGCGTTAGGGTGCCCCCCGAGGATCATTTTGTTGTGAGAGACGGAGCCGCGTCCGAGCTGTCGACTTCGAATGAGGAGAACATTGAGTTCGGCTTCCTGAACTCCCTCTCGACGGGGACGCACAGGGGATCCTCGAACGAGGCGCTTCATTCGACGGACTATCGGGCATTGCAACGAACGATTTTGAGCCTTCGAAGTGAAATACTGGCATTACGGCAGTCACGGAGTTGGCGTGTTACAGCACCGCTGCGATTCGTCGCCGACAAATTGCGTGGTCGATGAGGAGGACTCGGGCTACGAACAGGGGCCGCAGGTCCGTCCCTATCCGCTCAGGCGATCTCGCCTACTGGTAGCGAAGGTGACACGATCCCGCGAGTAAGGACAGGCGAATATCGCCGCCCAGTGGGAGATGAGCCTTCGGCGAGATCGCGGGCCGGCGAGCGGACACACGGTTAATGGCTGACCCGCCAAAGTGGGCGCGATTCCTTGTGAGGCACTTCCTCCCCCCACTGATGCGGAATCTCTCAAGTGTTCGGCGTGGGCACTCGGGGCGTTACGAGATTCAATACGCTGCGGCGAACCAACCACACCGAAACTATTCGGATGCGGTGCCTTTGGGCGGATCCGCAGGCGGTGCTCCACGAAAGTCTGCTGGCATCCCCGCGGGCGTGAGCTTCGGCGGCGTTGGGCGCATTGCCTCGTGCCTTGTCAGATCCGATTGAAGTTGATTCACCAGTTCGTCCACTCGGTGATTGAAGAGCGCGAGTGCAAGCGCGATCAGGAACTGAATCTCATGAGCCCAGGCCTTGTCGTAGAGGATCCCCGAGGTCTTCTGCCGGTTGGATACCTGGAGCGCAGTCCACGGTGGCGAGTCGAAGTGCTGGTATCCAAGGAGCTTGGAGTAGTCCCACTCTCGTGTCTGAAGCGGTCCTTGGAAGACGATTCGCTGGTTCGTGATCGTGGCCACCCCGGTGTCGACAGGAGTGGGCGTCTCCGGGCCCTGGACGAAGTGACCACGGCTACCGCCGATCCGGTAACGAATGCCGGTGTGACCGATGGGAAAACTGAACCCCTGATAACCACCTTGGTATGTACCCGGTCCCCTCCGAGGCTCGACGAGCACCGCCCCCTGCCCGATCAAGAAAACCTGCTCGTCGGACTTGAGCTGCAGGACGAGACCCTCTTCGTCCTCAGGCTTGAGTCCGCGAAACGTCTTGGCCTTGTCAAGGAACTCGGAAAGCTGCCGCTCTATCGTTGTCCATTCGAACAGTTCTTGTTCGTAGCGAGCCTGGGCCTTACGAGATTCATTCTTCGCTCGCCTCTGTGCCAACCACCCCATCAGGCAAAATGCTAATTCAGGGAACGAGTTCCGCCCCGCGACGGGTCCCACTGGCTGTCGGCGACTCCGCACGCCGACCCCTCTCTCGCGGACCGAACGCCGCTCCGAGCCCTTGGCCTCGAGCTCTCGGAGCCCTCCTCGGATAGGCGAACACCCGTCCGCCGCCGACCCTTGTCATCTGGCGTACCCGGCTCGTCTCGGATCCGCGCTGCCGCGCTCCGTTTCCCCTAATCCCTGACCCTTACCGCCGTCGTCGACCCTGCTCCGCGGGGCGCCGCCACCCGCGCGCCTCTCCAGACCAGCGATACATGGGACTCCGACATCACGTTGGTGACCACGACCTTTACCAAGGCGCGCCAGTCTGAAGCTCTCGACGGGATGGCCACCCCGGCCCAGCGGTAGCGTGCGGCCTCGGTGCCCCAGGAGCACTTGGACCCGGTCTCGATCGCACGAACGCTTGTTGCCCGCGCCAGACGGATCGTGGGCCTGACCGGTGCCGGGATCTCGACCGACTCGGGGATCCCCGACTACCGGGGTCCCGAGGGTGTTTGGACCAAGAACCCCGGCGCCGAGCGCATGGCCAACATCGAGTCATACATGGGTAACGCCGACATCCGCCGCCGGGCCTGGCGGAGCCGTCTCGGGTCCCCCATTTGGGAAGCAGAGCCCAATCCGGGCCATCACGCCTTCGTCGACCTCGAGCGTCAGGGCAGGCTCGACACCTTGGTCACCCAGAACATCGACGGGCTCCACCAGCTCGCCGGGAGTGATCCGGCCAAGGTGGTCGAGCTGCACGGCACCTTCCGCGAGATCGTCTGCATGACCTGCGGGGACCGGGGTCCGTCGGCGGCGACCTTGGACCGCGTCCGTGGAGGCGAGGAGGACCCCGATTGTCTGCACTGCGGCGGTGTCCTCAAGTCTGCGACCATCAGCTTCGGGGAGCAGCTCGTGGTCGAGGACCTTCTGCGGGCCGAGCAGGCGGCCCGCCGATGTGACCTGCTTCTGGTCGTCGGCACCAGCCTCGGTGTGTACCCAGCCGCAGGGCTGGTCCCCCTGGCCGTCGACGTCGGGGCCGCGGTCGTGGTGGTGAACGCGCAACCGACCCCCTACGACCGGGTCGCTCAGGCCGTTGTCCGGGAGCCGATCAGCACGGCGCTCCCGACGATCGTCCACGGCTAACCGCAACCGAGCGCGAGAATCACACGGGGTCTGGGGACGGCGTCTTCGAGTCGGGCTGTCGTCGCGATCACGACATGCTCGCGCTTGGTGCAGCTGGTCTGGCGGTTCGCCGATCCGTTCCGGGCTGACAGCCGATGCAGCCAATACCCGAAGGACTCGGGGCTGTGGTCAGGTCAGGGTGAAGCCTGAGTACTCGGCTGCGGCCACCTCGTCGCACTTACGCCGGTAGGCGGGTAGGCCACCGATGTAGGGCATGTGGATCCGCCTTTTGCCGGGCACATTCGCCCCCACGTACCACGAGTTGCATGCTTCGGAGTTGCGGATGGTGCCGGCGACCACGGACGCGGCGTGCTCCACCCATTCGTCCTGGGCGTCTGACTCGGCCTCGATCGCCGCGTAGTCGTGGTCGCGCAGGTACTTGAGGCAGTCGGTGATCCACTCGATGTGCTGTTCGATCGAGACGACCATGTTGCTCAAGACCGACGGGCTACCCGGACCAGTCACCGTGAACAGGTTGGGAAATCCGGCGACCTGCAGGCCGAGGTAGCTGACAGGGCCGTTGGCAGCCCAGACATCGCGCAGGAGCCGGCCGCCGATCCCTTGGATCTCGATCTTGGTGAGCGCGCCCGTCATGGCGTCGAACCCGGTGGCGAGGACGAGGACGTCCATGTCGTGGTGGCCGGTGCTGGTCCGAACGCCGGTCGGGCTGATCTCCAGAATGGGCTCCTTCTTGAGATCGACCAGGGTGACGTTGTCCCGGTTGAACGTCGCGAAATAGCCGGTGTCGAGGATCTGTCGCTTGCAGCCCATCGGGTAGTGGGGCACCAGTGACTCGGCGACGTCGGGGTCGTCCACAGCCCGCTTGATCAGCTCGGCATAGAGCTCGGTCCCGGCCCGGTTGGCCTCGAGGTCGAACATGACGTCAGCCCATGCCCCTGGGGCACCCCAGCCCAGCTCGTCGAGGACGGCGAGCCGCTCGTCGAACGGGGTCTCGAGGATCCGCCGCTCGGGGGGCTTCATGCCTTCGAAGGAGACGGCGCCGAAGCTCACCAGACCGGCGTAGGCGTTGCGCTCCTTGATCCGGAGCTCCTCGTAGTTGGCCTTCACCTCGGCCATCTCCCCTGGCCGCAGCGGGCGGTTGTTGGCTGGGCGGCTGTAGGCCGCCGAACGCTGGAAGACGTAGAGGTGCTCGGCTTGCTCGGCGATGATCGGGATGCACTGGACACCCGAGGACCCGGTCCCGACGACACCGACCCGCTGTCCGGTGAAATCGAAGCCCTCTTTGGGGAAACGGTTGGTGTAGAGCTTCACCCCTCCGAAGGTGTCGAGCCCCGGCAGGTTGGGTTCGAGGGGCTCGGACAGGCAGCCTGTCCCGGCCACCACCCATTGAGCCGCGAACGTCTCGCCCCCGTCAGTTTCCACCGTCCAGCGAGAGTCGGCTTCGTTGTAGGACATGGCCGTGACGAGCGTCGAGAACTGGATGTCACGACGAAGATCGAGCCGGTCGGCGACAAAGTTCAGGTAGGCCTCGACCTCGGGCTGGGCCGGCATCAGCTCGGTCCACTCCCACTCCTCCTGGATCTCCTTGCTGAAGCTGAACGAGTACTCGATGCTCTGGACATCGCACCGGGCACCCGGATAACGGTTCCAGAACCAGGTCCCTCCCACGCCGTCGGCCTTCTCCAGGGCCCTGACGCGGAAGCCCGCCTCGCGGAGCGAGTGCACGGCGTAGAGCCCCGAGAAACCGGCGCCGATGACGATGACCTCGTAATTGCGAGCCCCCACCATTCCTCCAAGCCTAGTTTGCGGGGGTCCTGGTGGCCGAATGCGGCCGATCGCTAGCTTGCACGTCCGCGATCAGGGGTCCCGCTGCTGTTTGGCCCGCCGGTAGATGAGGTCGAAGTCCGTGCGGAAGTTCTCCTGATCCTCGGCGAGCTCCCAGCGGCCACGGATGGTGTCGCCACCATCCTCAAAAGTCGCGGTGAACCGCTGGGCAAAGGGTTGGCCTTCGCGCCACAGCCTCCAGTGCGACTCGTCGATGCTCATTTGGTACACGCGGCAGACCCCGCGGGCGTCGGAGTACAGCTGGTAATAGGTCCCGTTGGCGGCATCGCATCCTATGATCGACACCGCGTCCGGGGCATTGGGCAACTCCACCTGCGACCGCACAACGATATGGGCCCGTGAGTCATGCCACTCGATGACCGCGGTGGCCTCGCCTGACCAGGGCTGGCCGTCGGGACCGATTGCATCAAGCTTCCACTCCCCGATGAGGGACTCAAGTCTCTTCAGGACGTGTTCCGTACTTGGTTGGTCCATGACTTCTCGCTTTCTTTTCTTGCGAGGTGGGACTCGAGCAGCTCACCGGAGGGCCTCGGGGAGCGGGAGGCTGTGGACGATCGTCAGCCGCTGGATGGCGCGGGTCAGCGCGACGTAGAGGAGCCGGAGACCCCGGCGGTCGTCACCGGCGATCGCGGCTGGCTCGATCACCACCACCGCGTCGAACTCGAGCCCCTTGGCCAGGGGAGCCGGGACGATGGTCAACGGTCGGGTCATGCCGTCCCGGTCGAGCCGACCGACCTGCGGGTCGTGACGGGACGCCGCCGCCATCGAGGAGTCGAGGTCGCCAGCGGGGAGGATGAGCCCAACCAGGAGTTGGTCGGCCGCGAGCTGAAAGCCCGATGCCAGGGCGACCTCCACCACCGACTCCGCCGGCACCTCGAGGATCTCGGGAGCGGTCCGACCCCGCCGAACCGAGGCGGTGGGCTGCACTGAGGGCGCCGAAGCCGGCAGAAGCCTCGAGGCGAGCTCCAGGATCTGGGCCGGTGCCCGGTAGCCGAGGGTCAGCTCATCTCGTCGGAGCTCGGTCGTCGACGGCAGGTGGGGCAGGACCTCGTCCCAGCTCTGGTAGGTGCGGGGCCCTGTCGCCTGGGCAATGTCGCCGAGGATGGTCAAGGATCCGGTGGCTCGACGGGCGAGCATGCGGAACTGCATGGGGCTCAGATCCTGGGCCTCGTCGCAGACGATGTGGCCGTAGCCCCGGGTTCGCCCGTTGATCAGGAAGCTCGCCTCGTCGAGCAAGGCCAGGTCGTCGGGGGTCCATCGGACCTGGGCCAACGTGGATACGCGGGAGCGGGACAGGGTCTCGATCTCCTCACCCGAGAGGATCCCGGCCGCTGCCTCAGCCAGGAGCGCCGGCCGGGACAGCAGATCGTTGACCAGTTGGTTGGGGGAGACAGCCGGCCAGAGACGATCGAGCAGCGATGAGAATTCCGGAGTGACAGCGAGCTCCTTCGCGAACCAGTCCTCGTCGACCTCATAGCGGCCCCGCGACCGTCGGCGCCGGCGGGCGAGGCTCGTGAGCTGTGATCGCACGCCCGCCCGGCCGGCTTTGTACGGCGCGTGCTTGGCGATGACGCCGTCCACCACCTCGTTGACCTCGTCGGGTTCGAGCGTGACCGAGGCGTGCCGAGCCACCAGTCTGACCGGGTGGGCCAAGGGCGCCCGCTGGAGGGCGAGGGCGCGTTCTAGCACTCGGGTCATTCGGGGGTCGCCCTTGACCCTGGCGGCCAGAGGATCATCGACGCCCCGGACCCTCACCCGCGGCGCGATGTCCGAGATCGTGGTCTGGACGACCGCCTCCTCGCCCAGGGAGGGCAGGACCTGGGCGATGTACCGGAGGAACGCCCGGGTTGGCCCGAGGACGAGGACCCCGCTCCGGACCAGCTCGGGATGGTTGTAGAGCAGGAATGCCGCCCGGTGGAGGCCGACCGCGGTCTTGCCGGTGCCGGGTCCCCCTTGTACGACGACCATGCCCTCGAGCGGGGCACGGATGATTTCGTCCTGTTCGGCCTGGATCGTGGCGACGATGTCGAGCATCTCGCCCGTGCGTGCCCGCTCCAATTCCCGCAGCAGTGCATCGCCACCGCGTAGGCGGGTGGTCGAAACGTCACCGTCGGCCCGGTCGAGCACCTCGTCGGCGACGGTCAACACGCGGTTGTCCTCGACCATGATTTGTCGGCGCCGGCGCAGGCCGAGGGCATCCCCCGGGCGAGCCCGATAGAAGGGCACCGCGACCGGTGCCCGCCAGTCGATCACCAGGACGTCGCCGTCGCGTTCTTCCACGTGGCGGCGACCGACGCGCCAGGTGGACCCCTCGACCTCGTCGATGCGCCCGAACAGGAGGGGACGCCGGCTCTCTGTGAGGACAGCCACGCGGTGCTTCAATGCCGCTTCATAGTCGAGGTCGGGGTTGCCAGCAGCCTGGAGGTCGGCCAGGAGGGCCTCGGCCCGGGTCCGCATTGCCCCGAGAGCGAGACGGGCTCGGTCGAGGGCGCGCTGCTCGGCGTCAACCTCGGTGTCGCCTGAAGACAGCTGCTCGGTTGGGGCGTTGCTGGTCACGGTCGGTGCGGCTGCCGCCGCGGACGAACTCGATGAAATTGGTAAATGGGCGCGCAAAAAAGCCGACACATGTCGGCGACAGTCTAGAACAATTATTTGGGGAGACTTCCGCTCTGATCAGGAGCGATAGGCCCTGCCAAGCCAATGGATTTCGCTCAACGGGGACTTGTGAACCGTCACTATAGGACATTTTCCAGCAGGACGCAAGTGGTAGTAGCTGGTCACACTTGCGGCCGGTCGCCGGCCCGTCGCTTCTGGGAGGCACGGTCTGGGGCCCGGCCGAGCGCGCAGGGATGCTTCTGGTGCAGGAAACGCGATGGAAACGACGCAACCAGCCGGTTGCTAGAGCTCGAGTCCTCGCGGCACCCTCGGGGTCTCCAGTTGCTGCACCGATCGACGGATCTCGGCCGCCCGTTCCCGCTCTTCCTCCGTGCGCACCGGGATCCCCAGGTTTGTCCGGGACGCGTACTCCCGGTGGGCGGCAAGGAACTCGGGCAGATCGTCGTACCGACAGGTCTGGGACAGCTCGGCGATCGCCTCGATGGGGACCGCCTCACGCATCTCGTCCCACCGGCCCTGGAGCGAGAGCGAGTGCAGCTTCTGGCCCAGCTCCTCGAGGCCATGGAGTTCGAGCACCTTGTGGTAGGTGCGGGTCGACCCGTAGAAGGACAGCGCTTGGCGCATGCCGAGCATCTTCTGCTCGATCTCCTTCTCGTCGTCGTAGAGGACGAGGTATCCCGTGGCAGCGATCTCCACGTCCGACCACGTCCTCTGGGTCGACTGAAGACCCTTGCGGATCGACGGTAAGAGCACCTCGCGCATGTAGCGGTCCGACATGATGCCGCCGTGGGGCATGATCACGTCTGCCCGCTCGCCGCCCACGCGGGCCATCCCCGGTCCGACCATGGCCATACCCACCTTCGGGCGGGGGAAGTCGATCGGGCCCGGGTCGAAGTTCGGGCTCATGAGGGTGTAGCGATACTGCCGGCCGACGAAGTCCGGGCGCGTGCGGTTCTGCCAGGAGTCCCAGATGGCCCGCATCATGTCGATGTACTCGCGCATCCTCGGGGCCGGAGGTGACCAGGTCCCGCCGAAGCGTCGCTCGTTGTGCCCCTTGACCTGGCTGCCGAGGCCGAGGCTGAACCGGCCGCCTGACAGGTGCTGGATATCCCAGGCCTCCATGGCAAGGACCATCGGGCTTCGTGGGAAAGCGATGGTGACCGACGTCTGCAGCTCGACCCGCTCGGTGTTGGCGGCAGCCAGCGTCATCACGAGCATCGAGTCGTGGGCCAGCTCCCCGCAGGTCAGAACGTCGTACCCCTGATCCTCGGCCCGGCGGGCCGCCTCGGGTACCTGCTTCGGCCAGCCACCGATACCACTCACCAGTTTCATGGGTCTGGACCGTATCTCCAACCCGGTCCAAGGACCAGGTCCGAGTGCGCCGGAGGTCGCTCAGGCCCGTGCGTGGCGGCGACGCAAACGGCGAAGGCGGCTGACGGCGCGGCCAGAGGACTCCGAAGGCCACGGTGATCCGCCTCGACGACGGCCTCCTTGTCATGCGGTCGATCGAGGGGCAAGCTGTCTACGCAGGTTTCGCCGCCGTGGCCGTCGGGAGGGGATCAGCGATGCCGGTGAGCAGCCTCCATTCCTACAGTCACGGGGCGAGCTCCACGCCGTTGCTGGGCATGACGATCGGGGAGAATCTCCTTCGTGCGGCCGAGCTCTACGGCACCAAGGATGCCCTGGTCGACGTCCCCTCGGGAAGGCGGTGGAGCTACGCGTCCCTCCGAGCGGATGTGGACATGGTGGCGGCCGGCCTGATCGAGCGGGGCATCGGCCAGGGTGACCGGGTGGGGATCTGGGCTCCCAACTGCCCGGAGTGGGTGCTCGCCCAGTTCGCCACGGCCAGGATCGGAGCCATCCTCGTCACCATCAACCCCGCCTACCGGACCCACGAGCTTGCCTACGTGCTCGGGCAGTCGGGCTGCCGGCTTCTGATCAGCGCAGTCTCGTTCAGGACGAGCGACTATCAGGCCATGGTCGAAGAAGTCCGGCCCGAGCTTCCCTCGCTGGAAGAGGTGGTCTTCTTCTCTGAGCCGTCGTGGGACTCACTCTTCTCATCTGGCTCCCATGCTGCCGATTCGGTGGCCGCACGTGCCGCGACGTTGAGCTTCGACGACCCCATCAACATTCAGTACACGTCGGGCACGACCGGGTTCCCAAAGGGGGCGACCCTGTCGCACCACAACATCTTGAACAACGGCTATTTCGTCGGGGAGCTCTGCGGGTACACCGAGGAGGATCGAATCTGCATCCCGGTGCCCTTCTATCACTGCTTCGGGATGGTGCTTGGGAACCTCAGCGCGCTGACCCATGGATCCTGCATGGTCATCCCGGCCCCAGGGTTCGATCCCGGCGCGACCTTGGATGCGGTTCAGGCCGAGCGGTGCACGTCCCTTTACGGGGTCCCCACGATGTGGATCGCCGAGCTGGGACTGGCCAACTTTGCCGACTATGACCTGGGCAGCTTGCGGACGGGGATCATGGCCGGCTCTCCCTGTCCGGTGGAAGTGATGAAGCGGGTCGTTTCGGACATGGACTGTTCGGAGGTGACGATCTGCTACGGCATGACCGAGACCTCGCCAGTGTCGACGCAGACCCGCATCGACGACGACCTGGATCGCCGGGTCTCCACTGTGGGGACTGTTCACCCCCACGTCGAGGTCAAGGTGGTCGACCCCGAGACCGGTCTGGTCGTCCCCCGGGACCAGCCGGGAGAGTTCTGCACCAGGGGCTACTCGATCATGCTCGGCTACTGGGACGACGAGGAGCGAACAAGAGAGGCCATCGACCAAGCTGGCTGGATGCACACCGGCGACCTCGCCACCATGGATGAAGCTGGCTACCTGAACATCGTTGGCCGGATCAAGGACATGGTCATCCGGGGCGGGGAGAACATCTACCCGCGCGAGATTGAGGAGTTCCTCTACGGCCACCCGGCGGTGAAGGACGTCGCGGTGATCGGGGTACCCGACGATCGCTACGGCGAGGAGCTGTGCGCCTGGGTCTGCCTCGCCGAGGGTGAGCGGGTCAGCGAGGAGGAGCTCAAGCAACACTGTGCGGGCTCGCTCGCCCATTTCAAGGTGCCGCGTTACGTCGTCTTCGTCGAGGAGTTCCCGATGACGGTGACCGGGAAGATCCAGAAGTACAAGATGCGGGAGACCTCCGTCGAGCTGCTCGGCCTGGAGCAGGCGGCCCGGCGAGCCTATGCGTGAGCCGTCTCAGCTCGAGGGGGCGTAGCGCCCGGCGAAGGCCCGGCGCAGCACACTCAGCCGCATGTCCCGGACCACCCCCCAAGCGGGAGTACCCGGGATGATCCAACTCCCGTGGAGATGTCCGAGGATCCGCACGCAGGCGGCCTCGCTGCCCGCCGCCCGCAGCGCCGCCGCGTAGCGCTCCCCGTCGTCGCGCACCGGGTCGAGCTCGGCGACGACGATGAAGGCCGGAGGGAGCCCGGACAGCTCGGCGAAGATCGGCGAGGCCCTCGGGTCCGTGCGGTCGGCGTCGTCGCCCAGGTAGAGCTCGACGCAGCGCCTGACCTCCTCTCCGGTCAGCCCGTAACCCGAGGAGAACTCGGCGACCGAGGGCGAGGAGAGGGTGAGGTCGACCGCCGGCACCTCGAGCAGCTGGAGGCAGGGCTGCGGCCATCGGGCGTCACGGGCAGCGATGGCCACCGCCGCGCCGAGGTTGGCGCCCGCGCTGCCGCCGCTGATGGCGAGTCGGGCAAGGTCGATGCCCAGCTCTTCGTGTTGGTCGACCAGGTATCGGTAGGCAGCGAGGCAGTCCTCGTAAGGGGTTGGGAACGGATGTTCAGGGGCCAGCCGGTAGTCGACGAGGGCGAAGACGGCGCCGACATCACCGGGACCGAAGACGCAGTCGGCCTCGGCGCCTTCCAGACTGCCCATGATCCACCCGCCGCCGTGGATGAAGAACAGGCACGGGGCTGGCCGCTCCAGGTTCTCGGGGATGAGGAGCCTCAGGGTGATCTGGCCTCCCGCCACCGGAACCTGGCGGTCCTCGACCACGACACCGGGACTCCGTGGACGCCCGAGCAGGTCGACCGCGGCCCGGTTCGCCTGTCGCCTGCCCTCGATGTCCTCCAGCGGGACCGGGTTGGTGCCGATCCGGGCGAGCACGCGTTCGAGCGCTGGGTCGAGCGGCATCGGTACTACCGGTCCTCCGGTCCTTGGCCCTCGAGCCCAACCTCAAGGGGAAGACACTGGTGCACGTTCCTCGACGACGACGCGATCCTCACCTCGTAGGTTCCCGGATCGACAACGAAGGCGTGCTCCGATGGGCTCCACACGGTGAAGCCCCGTGGATCGAGGTCGATCGTCACCTGACGGCGCTCCCCGGGGTCGAGAAACACCTTGGCAAACCCGCGCAGTTCTTGGGGCGGCCTGAGCCAGGGTGAGGTTGCCGGCGGGGCCATGTACACCTGGGGGGTGGCGGCTCCTCGCCGCGTGCCCGAGTTAGCCACCTCGAGGGTCACCCCGACCGAGCCGTCCTCGTCGCGCTCGAGCGACGCGTCTCCGAAGGAGAATGTGGCGTACGAGCCGCCGCCCCCGAACTCGAAGAGCGGGTCGATGGCGCTGCGTTCGTAGCCGCGGTAACCCATGAAGACGTCCTCGGCGTAGACCAGCCTGCGGTCCTCGCCCGGATAGCGCAGGTGGGCCGGGCAGTCCTCGAGGCGGCGGGGGATGGTCACCGGGAGGCGCCCCGACGGATCGG
The DNA here is from genome assembly GCA_040414865.1 of Acidimicrobiales bacterium. Classification (GTDB taxonomy): domain Bacteria; phylum Actinomycetota; class Acidimicrobiia; order Acidimicrobiales; family RAAP-2; genus Palsa-461. The sequence continues at coordinate 43,887 of JBEDUR010000020.1, read as the reverse complement.
CGTCGCCGAGCAGGACGTCGGCGATAGCCTCGTCGGCCTGCTGGCCCGGGAGCCAGGCCCACACGATTGCGGCGACGTCGTCGACCCACGGCATGGTCACCGGCGCCCCGGCATTGACCACCACGACCGTCCTCGGGTTGGCCACCGCCACCCGGGCGACCAACTCGTCCTGTCGCCCCGGCAGTTGGAGGTCTGGCCGGTCCGCCCCCTCGCGGTCCAGCTCGGGGCCGGTGCCCACGACGACCACAGCCACGTCGGAGGCCGCGGCAAGCTCCACCGCCTGTTCGAGCAGGTCTGGCGGGGTGGGAGGGAGGCAGCTGGCCATCACGCCCCGAACACCGCCGGAGCCGGGCGCCTGATAGTCGACCCGCAACCCGTACCGCCGACCCGCTTCGAGGGTGATCTCGCCCCGTCTCTCCGCGCTGCCGGAGCCGTAGAAGGAGCGTCCCGGTTCGGGTTCGCTGTTGTCGACCACGCAGGTGTCGTCGATCCACAGGCGGGCCGGGCCGACGCTCGAGACACTGAAGACGTGCTCACCGGAGGACTCGGCGACATAGGTGGCGCTGGCACGCATGGCGAAGGCTCCTTCGACCACCCCGGGAACCGGCTCACCCAACCAAGTGAGCTGGAGGCGCCGGCGGTAGGTGCTGGCCATCACCCTCTGGCCGTCGAGGTACTCGATGGTGAGCCCGGCTCGTTCGGCGCCGTCCACCTCGGTAAGAACGCCCTCTTCGATGATCGCGGGACGGTCCCGCAGGGTGCAGCCGGGCGCGTGACGCACGTGCCCGTTCGTCCGCTCAGCGAGCACGGCCAAGAGGTCGACCGTCCGGTGCGGCTCGACGTAAGCGCTTCCGCCGCCCTGGGTGGCCAGTCGCCTGGCCAGGGGCCCGATAAGCGCCAGTGTCCGGTGATCTTCGAGCGGCAGAATGCCGTCGTTGCGCAGGAGCACCATCGACTCGGTAGCCGCCCGGCGGATGAGGGTCCGATCTTCCGGGTCGTCGACGGCTTGTTCCTCGACCTCGGGTGGGTTGTCCAGGGCTCCAACCCGGGTCAACAGTCGGAGCAGCCGCCGGTTCTTGTCCTCGAGCACGCCGGCCGATACTTCGCCGGCCTCGATGGCGGAGGCAAGGTTCGATCCGAAACGCGCTGGTGGCCCCGGCATCTCGAGATCGAGCCCACCGAGAGCCGAACCCACCGTGCTCATCGTGCCCCACCAGTCCGACATCACGAGGCCGCTGAAGCGCCACTCGCCCTTCAGCAGGTCGACCAACAATGGGTGCTCGGCGGCGTAGGTGCCGTTGACCCGGTTGTAGGCGGCCATGAGCGCCCACGCACCGGCATGCACTGCCGCCTCGAAGGGCACGAGGTACAGCTCGCGCAGGGCACGTTCGGAGAGATCAGACGAGATGGCGTGGCGCTGATGCTCGCTGTCGTTGGCCACGAAATGCTTCGGAGTCGCCGCCACACCCCGTGACTGGACCCCGCGGACGTATGCCGCCGCCAGGTGGGCGGTGAGCACCGGGTCCTCGCTGTAGCACTCGAAGTGCCGACCGGCCAGCGGATGGCGGCACAGGTTGATCGTTGGGCCGAGCAAGACTCGCGCCCCCTTTCGGCGAGCCTCGAGCCCAATCGTCTCACCGACCTCGGCGATGAGCTCAGTGTTCCAGGTCGCGCCGAGCGCGCTCCCACACGGGAAGCTGGCCGAAGTCACCGAGCCGAAGGTGGCCCCGCGGGCCCCGCTCGGACCATCGGTGACCTTGATCGCTGGGATCCCCAGCCGATCGATGGCGGCGGTGTGCCAGGTATCGACGCCGCTGGCGAGCAGGATCGACTCCTCCAGGGTGAGCTGGCCGAGGAGCTTTTCGATGCGCCTTTCGGTCTCTCCGGGCCCGGTCATCACTTGACTCGCCCGCCAACCGGGAGCCGGCCACCCTCCCTCACGCCCACCACAGGCATCGGCGCTCCTTCGACGAAGACCCGGTGAGACTACTTCGGTCCCGGGAGTCCGCCTCGGGGCGGCCGTGCCATCCAGGCCGTGCTCCGGTGCCCGGGCTTGATGCCGAGGCACGTGGAATTGACTCGGCCCAGACCGAGTCCGGGGCGGCTCAGACCATACCGCTGCGCAGGCCGTCTGGAGCGCTCGGGCGAAGGCTCTCGTCGGGGACCGTGGCGTCGAGGTTGGCATTGTCCGCCAGCGCGAGTGCTTGGGGCTCGGTCCGGTCGGGCCGCCGGGTGAGCGCGGCCGCCCATCCGATGGCGGCGGCCAATCCGGCGAAGAACAGGATGTCGAAGACCTGGGCGGTGATCTGCCACCCGGCTCCCGGATCCGACGCGTTGACGAAGCCGATGTTCAGCCCGAGCTCGGCCAGATCCCCGACCGCGACCACAGCGGTTCCCAGCGCAACGATGGCGAGTGGCACGGTGAGCATCGTCCGGACCCAACGCCTTGACCGCAGGCGGGCAGCCAGCCGCATCAGGCCAACGATGACCACGATGACACCGGCGATGATGACGGCCGAGCCCGCGACCAGCCAGCCGGCCCCCGCAACGTGAAGGTTCCGGTAGTCGAGACCGATCCCGATTCCGCTCATTGCCTCGATGCCGAACACGAGGACGGCAAAGGCCACCAGGACAACCGGATTCGCCAGGAGCCGGGGTGACCACATCGGGCGAGGCTTCGCCCACTCCGCCCGGTCGCAGATCGGGCACACCGAGAGCCCGTCGCGGACGGTCAGCTGCTCGTAGGGAAAGGTGTGTCCGGACGGGCACGTCAACGTTTGTAGTGGCTGGCTCATTTCTCCGATTCCTTCGATGTGTGCTCTACGTGTGATCGCGTTGTTCGCATCGCTTGCCAGTGGCGAGGTTGGCTACTGGGGAGGTCCACTTGCCAGCTGCACGCTCGACGTGTGGGACTGTCCCGACGAGTCGGTCCAGCTGATCTGGACGCTGGTGCCCGGGCGGTATGGGTTCAATGCGTCGGTGAGGGCCGACGGCGAGTCGACCGACGTGGAACCGACCTTGGTGATCACGTCCCCGGCGGAGATGCCCGCCTGGGCGGCCGGCTCGCCGGCCAGGACAGAGGCGACGACGGCACCGGAGACCTGCGGTGTCTGGGGGCCCTGCGGACCAAGGCCGCCGATGCCGCTCCCGCCGATGCCGCTCCCGGCCGACACCACCTGGACACCCAGGAACGCCGTCGGACCGATGTGGACGGCGTTCGAGGCCTGACCGGACTCGATCTGCTTGGCCACGGCCTCCGCCCGGTCAATAGGAATTGAGTAGCTCGGGCTCCCACCGGACTGGAATCCGCCCTGACCCGCAGAGGCAGCCGTGTCCATACCGATCACCTGGCCGGTCTGGTCCACAACCGGACCGCCCGAGTCTCCGGGCTGAATGTAGGTGCTCGACTCCATGAGGCCGCTGAGCTGGCGTGCGCCGGTGAGGCTGTCGCTGGCGGTGATGGTCTGGTTGAGCGCGGTGACGCTTCCGACCGCATAGCTCGGGGTGCCTCCGCGACCCTCGGCATTTCCGATCCCGAGGACTTTGTCACCGACCGTCACGTTGGCCGAGTTGCCGAGCGAGACAGTCTGCAGGTCGGAAGCTCCCTGGAGCTGGAGTACGGCGACATCGGCGGTGACGTCGTAACCCACCACCATTGCCTGATAGGTGTGCTGGTTCCCGACGTCAGTCACCGAGATGCTCGTCGCTCCCTCGATGACGTGGTTATTGGTCAACACCTCCCCGTTGGGGGTGAGCACCATGCCGGTCCCGGCCCCCTGGTCCTGCTGGTAGCTGAGAGTGGTGTTGACGTCGACCAGCCCGGGGCTGACCTTGGCGGCAAGCGCTGCCGCGTTGGCTGGTCCGCCCGAGGTGGTTCCGGACTGAGGCGGTGAGCTCGGTGTGGCGGGGGCCGGAGTGAAGCTTGACCGGACGTTGTTGGTCCACGCGTTGTGGCCAATGATCACGCCAGCCGCCAGCAACACCAGGGCTGCGAGCACCAGAGCGATCGGCGCGGCCACCGATCGGGTGCTCCGAGGGGGTCCGTAGCGCGGAGGCGCCCATTGGGTGGCTGCGGGAGGGGGCCAGCTCGTCGGCCATTCACCCGTAGGCGGGGGCGGCGGTGGACCGGAACCACCAGGGGAGTTCTCCGACTCGCTCGGCCCCTGGGGCTCCCACCAGTGCCGCGGGGTCGGCTCGGTGGGGTCCTGCGGGGCCGCGTCGCCCGACCCGGGGTTCTGGCTCATGTCGCCTTCGTTGTCATCCATGCTGGTATTCCCTTCTGACCTGCATCTCACTTAACCAGTGGGAGATAAGGGTTTCGTTAAAGGTGCCTAGCAATCGGCTAAACCCCTCCGAAAAGGACAAAATGCCGAACGATCAGGAGATTGGGCCGCTCCGAGTGGTCCGGCCCCCCTGGTCGGGCCGAGGCAAGATGGCGACTTTCACCGAAGGCAGCCTGAAGCAAACAGCGTTCGCACAGTGGTCCTTGGGCCTCCGCCAATGGGGTCCGGGCCCGGAGACAGGGCCTGGGCGGATCTGCCCGGGCTCGTCCCGGTGGCCGCCGGGGCGGTCCTGGTCAAAGACCAACCTCGGCCGCGACTCGCCACTTGTCGGCATCGGCGGGCAACAACTGTGGTCTCCGCAGGGCGGGATCTCCTCGCCCACCCGGACACGCCTTCGCCATCATCGGGCACAACGACCGGCTGAGGGGCCCCTGAACCGATGCTGAACTATCCGGACTCCTTTGCTCCAACCTCACCAGTGGGCTGCTCCGGGGACTCGATCGCCGGTCGCCCGCCATGCCTGTGGTGGTGAGGACCCTCCAGGATGCGACCGGTGGACGATCCCGCCGGCCACCGTTGAGCATCCGCGGGCCAGCGCGTTGATGCAGGTTGGCGGGGCGGATGTCTGGAAAGGACGATGGGTCGTCGTCGTCCTCGTCGACGGCCGGTTCGACTCGGCCTTCGTTGCCCCGACCCTGAGCGATGCCGTGAATCGTCTGCCGGAGGCGGCGGCCATCGGGGTCGACATGCCCATCGGTCTTCCAGGGCTGGGCGAACGCCGGCCCTCCGATCTATTGGCCCGGGCGTACGTCGGACCCCGGCGGTCGTCCGTCTTCCTCACCCCGCCGCAAGAAATGGTGGAGGCAGAGTCGCTGGCTGAGGCAAATCGGCTGGCCCCATCTGGGCGGGGCAGGATCTCGGCACAGGCCTTTGCCCTTCGCCGGGCGATCCTCGAGGTCCAGGCGCTGGCCGAAATCGACGGCCGCCTCTATGAGGTGCATCCCGAGGTGTCGTTCGTCTGTGCCAACGGCGGGGACCACCTGGCATGGCCGAAGACCTGCTGGAACGGTGTCGAGAAGCGGAGGCAGATCCTCAGGCGCTCCGGGATCGACATGCCTGACGACCTTGGTGTGGCCGGCGTAGCCGGGGTCGCTGACGTCCTCGATGCCGGAATCGTGGCCTGGTCTGCCCATCGGATCGGCTCGGGCCGGGGGGAGTCCGTCCCGCCGGGCGTTGGGCAGCGAGGAGCGATCTGGCGCTGAGAGCTATGCCGAAAGGTCTTGGGCCAAGTCCGCGCGGCGTGGAATTCGCCGGTGGGGGAGGAGACGTCACCCCCGAGAGGGTTCAGCGGGACAGCACCGCACGCAGCCGGACCCTCCCGCCCGTGCGGAGCACGGCCCGGCGGTAGACGGCGGCGGCGACCCGGGCGACCACGAACGTACTGGCGATGGTGACCGCAACCGAAATCGCGAACCCCCACCATTGGGTCGCCCCCAGGGCGACCAGGACCGGCATGGCAAAGGGGGCCGTTGGGGGGAGGAAGGCCAGCACTTTGAAGAACACTGAAGCGTTGCCGCTTCCGGCGACGGTCAGCGCGAGGACGTAGCCGACGATCATCGGCACACTCAGCGGGAGCGCCAGGCTCTGCACCTGATCCTGGCGCTCAGCCAGCGAGCCGGCGGCGGCGTACACCCAGCTGTAGAAGATATAGCCCAGGACCAGCCAGACGAGGGTGGCTACGACCACCAGCGGCGCGGTGCCGTGGAGCAAGTCGGACCCGACCGCCTTGGCCAGGATGAGGGCGAACGCCACCACCAGGCCGGCCTGCACGAGCGCGACCAAACCGATGCCCAAGAGCTTGCCTCCGAGAAGCTCGATCGGTCGGACCGTGGCCAGAAGGACTTCCACCACCCGGCTGGCCTTCTCCTCCATGACTCCCATCAGGGTCCAGGTGAGGTACTGAGTCAGCATCACGAACACCAGGATCACTCCGATGACCGACGTCGATTGGGCGGTGCTCCTGTGAGACGCGGGCTGGAGGCTGTGGATCGGCAGAGGTTGGGCATGGGCGAGCGTCGTTGCCTGGCTCGCCGTCAGCCCGGCAGCCTCGATGGCCCGATTCGCGCCGAGGATCTGCGCGAGCGAGAGCGCCAGCTGGGCGGCGGCCGAACTGCTCTTCGCGATCGGCTGGTTGAGGAGGATCGACGGCCCGTCGATGCCGACGTCGATGCTCCCGGAGCGAAGCTCCGAATGCAACTGAGCCGTGCTCGGTACCTCGACGAGGTGGACGGGGACCGACTGACTGGCGGCCGCACGGTCGACCACCTGGTGCAGCTGCGGTGTCAGCGGATCGACTGCGCCGACGGTTTGCGAGCTCTTCGAGTTCGAGTGGATCGTCGGGATCACCACGGCGGCGGCCACCACGGCCAGAAGAACCAACGTGATCACCCGGAAGAACCGACCGCGAATCCGCTCGCGCACCTCGCGTCGGGCCACCATCCCGGTGTGGCCGAGGAGCGGCCTCGAGTCGCGCCGGGGTGCCGGGCGGTCAGCGGCCGGCCGTCGCAAACGCCGACGGAGGACGACCGCAACGACAAGAACGGCGGCGACGACATAGGGCACCACCCTCATGACGCCGTGGCCTCCCGGAAGACCTCGGACAAACGGCGCCGCTCGAAGACGAATTCGGTCACGTGGCCGGCCGCTCGAGCCGCAGAGAGGACGGTATCGCTGTCAGTCGAGTCGTCGAGGACCATCCGGACCTCGCCGCCACGCATCTCCGAGATGCGAACCCCGGAGACCTTCTTCGCCCATTCGCCGTTGCGGTCGCCTTCCACCCGGACGGCCAGTCGGCGAGGTCCGCTCGTGGCCAGCTCGTCGACGCCCCCGGCGACCACCAAACGCCCGTGGTCGATGATGACAACTCCTTCACAGAGGTGCTCGACCAGATCGAGCTGGTGGCTCGAGAACAAGACGCAGCGGCCTGAGCGGGCTTGCTCGACCAGGACGTCCCCGATGGCGTCGATACCTGATGGGTCAAGGCCCGCCAGGGGCTCGTCAAGTACGAGGAGCTCGGGGTCGTGCACCAACGCCGCGGCCAACTGCACGCGTTGCTGGTTGCCGTGCGAGAGCGACTCCACCTTGCTCGTGGCCCGGTCGGCGATGTCGAGCCGCTCGAGCCAGCGGCGGCACGAGCCGGATGCGTCGGAGCGAGTCATGCCATGCAGACATCCGAGGTACTCGATCTGCTCACCGACGAGCATGTTCGGGTAGAGGCCGCGCTCTTCGGGCATGTAGCCGAACCGGCGGCGGTCTTCAGGCCCGACCGGCCGGTCTCGCCAGCGCACCGAGCCGGCATCGAGGTCGGTGAGGCCGAAGATGGCCCGCATGGTTGTCGTCTTCCCGGCACCGTTCGGGCCGAGGAAGCCGACCACCTCTCCGGAAGGCACTGAAAAGGAGAGGCGGTCGAGGGCGACGATCGACCCGTAGCGCCGGCAAAGTCCATCGAGCTCGAGCGAGTCGCCCACTGGAGTCAAGATAGGGCACCGGGTCGACGAGCTCGGAGGTCATGACCTCCTGGCCGTGGAGTTGGCCTCAAGTTCTGGCATGCCGCGTCGGGCCTGTTCGTCTGCGAAGAAGAGTCCCGACGATCTCCAGCCGGGGCGTAATCGACGCCGTGCCGTGTCGGCCCTGTTCCCTGACAGGACGGTCCCGGTCGAAGCCTCCAGCTCTGCGCAGGCCCCTCGAGCAGGGACCGTGAAGCCGCGGATCTTGAAGGAGTTCTCGGGCGATCTCGAACATCGAGAGTCTGATCCTCCGGCGTGGGTCAAGCCTTCGCGCCCCCCTAGAGTGCCTTCGTTGGTTGTGACCACCGACAGCCGAAGGAGCCTGCCTCGTGACCGAGGACTCAGGGACGCCCGGCGATAGCGACCAAGCGTTCTTGCAGCTGGCAGAGGAGTGGGATCGCCGCTTTCGGTCGGTCGAGCGCGTGTTTCGGGCCGAGCCCGACGAGACCCTGGTCGAGCTCGTGTCACCGCTCACGCCCGGCAACGCCGTCGATCTTGGAGCCGGGGAAGGTCGTAACAGCTTGTGGCTGGCCAGCAAGGGATGGCATGTGGTTGCGGTCGACGCGTCGGGTGTGGCTCTGGAACGCCTCAATCGCCTTGCTGCAGCCGATGGTCTGGTGGTCGACGAGGCACATGACGATGTGGTTCGCTATCTGGACTCTGTCAAGGCGAGACAGAACACATTCGACCTGGTCGTTCTCGCCTACGTCCATCCTCCTTCGCAGCTGCGGGTCCAAATGATTGCGGCCGGGGCCAGAGTCGTGTCACCTGGCGGACACCTTTTCGTGGTCGGCCACCACATCTCGTCGTTCGGAGTGGCCGGGCCTCCTGACGCCTCGCGCCTGTACCGGGAAGACGACTTGCTGATGGCCGTTGAGAGTTTGGATGTGCTGCGCATGACCCGGCGACAGGGGGCTAGCGATGTGGCCGAGCCAGGAACCGACCTCGTGCTTTGGGCTCAGGCACCGCGTCAGCCCGAGAAGTGATCGTTGACCTCTGAACGGGCGGCACACTTAGCCGGACGCCCTATCGGAGGGAGGACCCGCCGAGGCGGTGGTCTCAAACCGACGAGCATCACAACGGCTGCCCTCCCGGGCGTTCCGTCTGATCCAGACGAGTGGACCGACGGGCAGCCCGGGAGGGTTGGCTAGCCGCTGAAAGCTGATCTCAGGTTGAGGCCGGCGCCGAACCCTTCGCCGTAAACAGCTTCGGAAGCGTGCTCGGCCACTGGCCAACGGTGTACCGGTGGGCATCGAACAGGTCGACGTAGGTCCCGGGCTTGCCGTTCACCGGGGAGATCCCACCCTGGTTCCAGTACACGAACATGTCATTGACGATTGCGGTGTGGTCGCCTGCCCCAGTGGTCCCAGTCGGACCGGTCCGGAAGTCCCAGAGACCGTCAGAAGCGTTCCCGAGGTCCGGCATGGCGTGGGTCCCCTCCGCCATGTGCTGCGGCGTCAGGTCCGGCCCGGCCGCCTGAAGCTGGTCGAAGATCTGGACCAGGTCGTAGTAGTCACCGTCGGTTCCGGCCGGAATCGTGTGACCCGTCAGCTGCTTGTACAGCTTGCCGGCAAGCGAGGTCGGACCGAAGAGCAGCTGCTGCGGCGGCGCTTCGGCGACACCGAAGAGGTGCCCCTGAGCCTCGGCGGCCGGGAAGGTCTGAGCGACCGTGTCCGTGTCCTCGAGCGCAACCCCGTCCGAGAGCCACTCAGGGTAGTAGTTCTGGGCTTGCGCGGCCTTCATCAGCAGGGACGCCGAATACGGGTCGCAGGCGAGGTTGACGGTGGTGTCGCCGTCGGCCTTGAACTTGATCGCCGCCTGCTGTGCCGACTGCTGGAACGTCGAAACGTCCAGGTTGTAGGTGAAGAAGTCGGGAGCGGTGCTGGCCGGCAGGTGGTACGTATTCGAGAGCAGGTGGTTCATCGAGCTGTTCGGGTTCCCATTGCACTCGATGTACTGCTGCTGGTTGGGGATGTAGGTCGCGATCTTTCGGACCTTGTCGCGGAGGTCCGCCTCACCCGCGTAGATGGCCTTCTTGCCGGCGAGGTACTTCGCGATGATCTCAGCCTCATTGCTGCTGATCCGCTGGCAGTCCTGAGTGATGTTCCAGACGTAGGGGTTGTTCTGCTGGAACCACTGCTCGGAGAAGTAGGCACCGCCGGCGAACTCCACCAAGCCCCGCTGTGCGGCACAGACGGAGAACGGTCCGGTCCCCCCGCCACCGACCTTGTTCGGATCGAGCGTGAAACCGACCTCACCGTAAGCGTGCAGCGTGTTGTGAATGGTGTCGACGTCCGCACAGGCCTGCTGCTGGTTGCCGTTGAGTGCCTCGGCGGTGGCGTTGCTCACCGAGTTCTCCTCGACGAGATTCACGTGCCGGCCATACAGGTCGTAGACCTTGTTGAAGTAGTTGATGAAGACCTTCGCAACCTCGTCGGTCACTGCCGGAACGGCGATGCCTTCTTGCTTGGCCTGAGCCGCCAGCTGTTGTGAGTTGGAGGTCTGGGGGAACGACCGCATGGCGAGCGTGATCGTGTTCGCGGTGACACCGTTGTAGGTTGCCCCGCCGTTGTTGCCAGACCACTTCGCGACGCACGGAACCGAATAGGGCGAGTTGAACTGGCCCACGCCAGACGCGCAGGTCAGCCCACTGATCGTCTTGTCCGTGCCGACCTTGACGTTGCCCGATGCGGGGTACTTCCACGGCGTTGGACCTTCACCACTAGTTGACCCGGACGCAGCTGGAATGACCGCCATGACGAGAGCGATCGGGATGGCTACGGCCACGGCGAAATGTGCCCAGAGTCGACCGACACCCCAACGTCTTGTCGACCCGACTTCCTGGCTCAATCGACTCTCTCCGCGGCTCAACATTTGCGCCGTCCTCCCCTCTCGGCTCGTGCTTCGCCCAAGTTGGTTGCAGGAAATACCTGGCCTCTATTCGTAACACGTTTGTCATCCGAGGGCAACCGCACCCCTCAACGCTCGATCTTCCCAGCTCAGAGGGCACGTATTCGTGTGAAGACCCTTGGTTGCCGGCGTAGAAATGGGTCGATGACGTAACGTTGGCCCTTCGAGATGCCGGTTCGGGGGCGTCCCGGCTCGGCCTCAAGAGTCGTCTCCGGCCTATCCCGGGATCGACACAGACCCACCGATTGAGCTCGCTTCAACCTGCCGAACCACCTGCGATCTCGTCGGCCTGGGACGCACGATGACTTCAGGATCGTGCGTCCTTTGCGGAGGGTAAGGGAACACTTTGGTCCATGGCCGCCTCAGACCGTCTCGGTGCGCTCGATCCGGCCCTCACGGCAAATCCGAACGTAGTGAAGATCGTCGCTGCCTGACTTTCAGGTTGACCCCCACGGCATCCCTGACCGGATTACATTTGTGTTCCGTTTGGGGCGCTCTTGCGCCAGTCCGTGACACCAACGACAATGTCCAACCTCCGGGCTGGGAGCAATACAGCCGTACTGAGAGAATCGGCACGGGGATTCATGCATGCGGGGAAGGCCCGCCATGAAGAAGGGGACGGGATGCCAAGGAACGTTTTCATGAGGGCGGAGCGCTACCGCGGTCGACATGGCCATGGTGTCTTCCGTCGCTTTATCCGCGTCGCCGCGGTGATCGCCACGGTGTCGCTTGTGGCGGCAGCCGGGCCATTGGCCGCAAGTGGTGCCGGAGCCTCGACGGGGAACAATGGTGAAGGGCCTTATCCCTGGAAGTACCCGGCAACGGGCACCGTCAAGGTCGGCAGCGGTAAGACGATCAGTGGACAGACCTGTTCATCTGGGACTGGCCAGTTCAACTCGCCCTACGCCGATCCGTGCATCGCGAAGTGGTCAGGAAATAACGGTGGCGCGACTTACAACGGTGTCACCGGGAACACGATCAATCTTGCGATGCGGACCTTCCCAGAAACCTCGAACTCGCAAGAGATCACGGCGGTGGCCAAGTCCGAGGGGATCGCGATCCCGTCAGTGACCGACCAAGTGGCGAAGACCTTCATCAACTACTTCAACAGGACCTACGACCTCTACGGCCGGCACGTGAACCTGGTGGAGGAGCACTCGGTGAGCAACAGCACCGCCGAGCTGTTGAACCAGAATCAGTCGCAGGCCTGTGCCGACGCCGACACCATCGCCCACTCGATGCACGCGTACGGTGAAGTGGGCTTTACAACCGATCCGAATGGGCAAGGTGGAGGTGGTACCGGCCCGTTCTCGGTCTGTGCCGCGAAGGACGGGCTGGTCGAGTTTCAAGGTGGGGCGTACTTCGACGAGCAGTGGTATCAGCAGAACAACCCGTATGTCTGGGGCATCCCGCAGGAGTGCCAGCGGATCGCCGTGATGACCGGTCAGGTCTTCGGCAAGTACCTGGCCAACAAGGACGCCATCTACGCCGGCGACCCCGCGCTGCGGACCAAGAAGCGGGTGTTCGGCATCTACGTCCCCAACCTGCCCACCTACGGGCTGTGCGTGGCCCAGAACGTGAACTACCTGGAACAGCACTACGGCGTGCCAAAGTCGGACATTCACATCTTCACGTACGGCTTGGACATCTCGACGTTCCAGACGTCGGTGCAGCAGGCCATCGTGCAGTTCAAGGCAGCGGGGGTCACCACGATCGTCACCGCGTGTGACTCGTACTCCCTCAGCTTGTTGACCAAGGCCGCCGCGGCCCAGAACTACAAGCCCGAGTGGCTGCTCAACGGGGTGGCTGGCGACGACACGGACAGCGTGGCCCAGACCTACGACCAGTCGGAAGTGGCCGGGTCGCTGTTCGGGCTGAGCGAAGCCGCCCCGCAGAACACCTTCTTCGGGCCGAACAGCTTGGCCGGCAAGCTGTACAAGCAGCTGACGGGCCACGAGATCCCGCCCGGGACTGACGGGGACTACTCCGAGCTGGTCTGGATCTTCAACGCCTTGCAGGCAGCGGGGCCCGACCTGACGCCGCAGAACATGGCCAGGGGCGTGCACGCACTGCCGACCCTGGGAGCACCCAACTACGTCTACGGGGCGTGGTCTTGGAACGCTGGCCCGAGTGGCGCAGCGAACACCGGTGACCACACTGCGGTGACAGACGACCGGTTCGTCTATTGGAACGCCGGTGCCGTGTCGCCGATCAATGGGAAGATGGGGACCTACGTCCCGATCTTCGGTGGCAAGCGGTACTCACTGAACGACTGGCCGACGACGCTCCCGACGCTGTTTACCGCACCGGGATCAAAGCCAGCGGCATAAGCGCTCGACTGCCAAACAGCGCCTGAGCCGAGGCGCCAGCTGCCGACGTTGGTCGGTGGCTGGCGCCTCGGTCTTTGTTGAGGCGAAACCGGCATCTCAGGTGGATATCGCGCAGGCGACACGGTTCGTGAACGAACCAGAGCGGGACGGTCAGCTCGTGATGTCGGACAACTGCGCTGCTGAACAGATGCCTGGTTGCGCAAGAGATCGGAAATGCCGGCTCTGAAGGCACGACGAAGAGGACGTTCATCGACGCCGCAATCCTGGCAGCTAAGTGAGAAGTTGACCCCCTGCGACGCGATGCCATCCCGGTCGGGATCTACCCGAAATCGCCACTCTGAACAGGGATGACAGTGACGTGGCGACAGCCCAATGCTGGTCTAGCGGCGGTCAGGCATCTGCACGGCCCGGTCCGACCAGCGAGTGCTTGGACGATCGATTGATTGTGAAGGATCGATCATCTGGTCCAAGGCGATCAGGCGAAGATCGGCCCAAAGCGCGACCTTGACCGTGCACGGCCTATTTGCCGAAAGCCGTGGAGCCAGACTCCGACCCTCCAGAGAAGTCGACCATAAGCCGAGCGCGGTGAAGCTGGTGAACCGGCTCACTAGTGCGGGTTTCGAGCGGGCTCCCATCGCGGCACACCGATAAGGTCGCCGCCGCCTCGGTCGAGCGGAACTCCTGGTTCTCCCGCAAAGTGCTTGCACCGGCGGGCAACAGCGAGGACAATGTCGCTCATCGCCGTGCCCGGGGGGGTCCCCGTCAAGGGGTACTCGGAGAGTTGGCACGACGATGTGTGCACGCGGGGAGGGTCCGTGATGCAAAGGGGGCGGTGATGCCAAGAAAGTTTTTCATGTGGAAGCAACGCGGCCGAAGTGGCCACGGCGCCTTGCGCCGCCTGGTGCGCATCGCAGCGGTGATCGCCACGGTGTCGCTAGTGGTGGCAGCCGGACCATTGGCCGCAAGTGGTCAGCCACCCAAGGGTGAGGGGCCATACCCATGGAAGTACCCGGCGTCGGGCAGCGTGAAGGTCGGTACCGGTAAGACGATTAGTGGACAGACCTGCTCATCTGGGGCGGGCCAGTTCAATTCGCCTTATGCCGACCCGTGCATCGCCAAGTGGTCAGGAAACAACGGTGGCGCAACCTACAACGGCGTCACCGGGAACACGATCACGCTTGCGATGCGGACGTTCCCGCAGACCGCAAACTCCCAACAGGTGGTAGCGGTCGCCAAGTCGGAGGGGATCGCGATCCCGTCGGTGACCGACCAGGTGGCGAAGACCTTCATCAACTACTTCAACAAGACATACGACCTGTACGGCCGGCACGTAAACCTGGTGGAGGAGCACTCGGTGAGCAACGGCACCGCCGAGGCGCTGAACCAAAACCAGGCGCAGGCCTGTGCCGATGCCGACACCATCGCCCACTCGATGCACGCGTTCGGTGAAGTGGGCTTCACGCTCGATCCGAATGGGGCAGGTGGAGGCGGGAGCGGCCCGTTCTCGGTCTGTGCCGCACAGCGGGGTTTGGTGGAGTTCCAAGGCGGGGCGTACTTCGACGAAGCCTGGTATCAGCAGAACAACCCGTATGTCTGGGGCCTTCCGCAGGAGTGCCAGCGGATTGCCGTGATGTCGGCACAGGTATACGGCAAGTACCTGGCCAACAAGCCCGCCATCTACGCCGGCGACCCGGCGCTGCGGACCAAGAACCGGGTGTTCGGCATCTACCTTCCCAACCTGCCCACCTACGGATTGTGCCTGACTCAGTCCGTGAACTACCTGGTCGACCACTACCACGTACCACGTTCGAACATTCACGTCTTCACGTACGGCTTGGACATCTCGACGTTCCAGACGTCCACACAGCAGGCCATCGTCCAGTTCAAGGCCGCTGGCGTCACCACGATCATCACCGCGTGTGACTCGTACTCCCTGGGTCTGTTGACCAAGGCGGCCGCGGCCCAGAACTACAAGCCCGAGTGGCTGCTCAACGGGGTGGCTGGCGACGACACGGACAGCGTGGCCCAGACCTACGACCAGTCGGAGGTGGCCGGGTCGCTGTTCGGGATGAGCGAGGCCGCCCCGCAGAACACCTTCTTCGGGCCGAACAGCCTGGCCGGCAAGCTGTACAAGCAGCTGACGGGCCACGAGATCCCACCGGGAACTGACGGAATGTACGACAGCCTGGTATGGATCTACAACGCGTTGCAGGCGGCCGGTCCCGATCTGACGCCGCAGAACATGGCTAGGGGCGTGCACGCACTACCGACTCAGGGGGCGCCCGACTACGTCTACGGGGCGTGGTCTTGGAACGCAGGCCCGACTGGGGCAGCGAATACCGGTGACCACACTGCGGTGACAGATGACCGGTTTGTCTATTGGAACGCCGGTGCCGTATCGCCGATCAATGGGAAGATGGGGACCTACGTCGCGATCTTCGGTGGCAAACGGTACTCACTGAACGACTGGCCGACGACGCTCCCCGCGCTGTTCACCGCACCTGGATCAAAGCCAGCGAGCTAAGCACTCGATCCCCAGACAGGCGCCTAACTGGGGCGTCAGCCGCCGACGTCAATCGGCGGCTGACGCCCCCGTCCTTGTTGAGGCTTGTTTGATGAAAGCGCCATCTCAAGCGTGCATGGCGCACAGTCGACTTAGCTCCGTGAACGAACCAGCTGAACGGCCCACCCAGCGAAATGTGATCCGTCCTTGGGTGAAGCCGATCTGGGGAAAACGGCCCGCAAGCTGGGAGATTGGAGCCCGGCCATCCCCTGCAGAGAGCCGTGAAGAAAATCCGTTCACCATCACCGAGAAATTGGCGTAAGCGGAACACGGTCCACGAGCGCCCAGCTTGACCGAGTTCCTCCGAGCGGCCCGTGAAGTGCTTGCACCGGCAGGCAACTCCGATGACAATGTCGTTCATCGCCGTGCCCCGGGGTACTCCGTTCAGGGGTACTCGGAGTGTCGGCACGGTGATATGTGCATGCGGGGAGGGTCCGTGATGCAAAGGGGGCGGTGATGCCAAGAAACGCTTTCAAGTGGGGACAACGCGGCCGACGTGGCCGCGGTGCGTTGCGCCTCCTGGTGCGCGTCGGGGCGGTGATCGCCACGGTATCGCTGGTCGTGGCAGCCGGGCCGTTGGCCGCAGGTGGGCAGCCGCCCAAGGGTGAGGGGCCGTACCCCTGGAAGTACCCGGCATCCGGGAGCGTCAAGGTCGGCAGCGGCAAGACGATCAGTGGACAAACCTGCTCATCTGGTACGGGCCAGTTCAACTCGCCCTACGCCGCTCCGTGCATCGCCAAGTGGTCAGGCAACAACGGTGGCGCGACTTACAACGGCGTCACCGGGAACACGATCACGCTTGCGATGCGGACCTTCCCGGAGACCGCGAACTCCCAACAGGTGGTAGCGGTCGCCAAGTCTGAGGGGATTGCGATCCCGTCAGTGACTGACCAGGTCACCC
Source organism: Acidimicrobiales bacterium (assembly GCA_040414865.1). GTDB lineage: Bacteria > Actinomycetota > Acidimicrobiia > Acidimicrobiales > RAAP-2 > Palsa-461. Next base: position 27,334 of record JBEDUR010000020.1, on the reverse strand, counting down.
AGACCTTTATCAACTATTTCAACAAGGTCTACGACCTGTACGGCCGGCACGTGAAGCTGGTGGAGGAGCACTCGGTGAGCAACGCCACCGCTGAGGCGCTGAACCAAAACCAGTCGCAGGCCTGTGCCGACGCGGACACCATCACTCACTCGCTGCACGCGTTCGGTGAAGTGGGCTTCTCGCTCGATCCGAACGGTGTTGGTGGAGGTGGGACCGGCCCGTTCTCAGTCTGTGCCGCGAAGGACGGGCTGGTCGAGTTCCAAGGCGGGGCGTACTTCGACGAACAGTGGTATCAGCAGAACAACCCGTATGTCTGGGGCCTTCCGCAGGAGTGCCAGCGGATCGCCGTCATGACTGGTCAGGTCTTCGGCAAGTACCTGGCAAACAAGGACGCCATCTACGCCGGCGACCCGGCGCTGCGGACCAAGAAGCGGGTGTTTGGCATCTACGTCCCCAACCTGCCCACTTACGGGCTGTGCGTGACCCAGAACGTGAACTACCTGGTCGATCACTACCACGTGCCACGTTCGGACATTCACATCTTCACGTACGGCTTGGACATCTCGACGTTCCAGACGTCGGCGCAGCAGGCCATGGTGCAGTTCAAGGCCGATGGGGTCACCACCGTCGTCACCGCGTGTGACTCGTACTCGCTCAGCCTTATGACCAAGGCGGCCGCAGCCCAGAACTACAAGCCCGAGTGGCTGCTCAATGGGGTGGCTGGCGACGACACGGACAGCGTGGCCCAGACCTACGACCAGGCCGAGGTGGCCGGGTCGCTGTTCGGGCTGAGCGAGGCCGCCCCGCAGAACACCTTCTTCGGGCCGAACAGCCTGGCCGGCAAGCTGTACAAGCAGCTGACCGGCCACGAGATCCCCCCGGGGACCCAAGGCGGGTACAACGCCCTCGTCTGGATCTACAACGCATTGCAGGCGGCGGGGCCCGACCTGACGCCGCAGAACATGGCCAAGGGCGTGCACGCACTGCCGACTCTGGGGGCACCCGACTACGTCTACGGGGCTTGGTCTTGGAACGCTGGCCCGACGGGGGCAGCGAACACCGGTGACCACACTGCGGTGACAGATGACCGGTTCGTCTATTGGAACGCCGGTGCCGTATCGCCGATCAATGGGCAAAAGGGGACCTACGTCGCGATCTTCGGTGGTAAGCGGTACTCGTTGGACGACTGGCCGACGACGCTTCCGACGTTGTTCACCGCACCTGGATCAAAACCAGCGAGCTAAGCACCCCACCGCCAGACAGGCGCTAACTGGGGCGCCAGCTGCCGATCAACTTCGGTGGCTGGCGCCCCAGTCTTCTTCAGGCCCGGCTTTCGTTTCGTAATGCACCATCTCAGCGGTATAGCCGGCGCGCATGTCGCTGCCGCACTTAGACAAGGTCGTGGCTCTGAAGACCGGCGAGATGCCGAACGCTCTGCCAGCCAGTGGACACGCCCGGAGCTGAAGGCACGACGAAGATCGCCCGGTGTTCATTGACTGCGTCAGGACGTCTTTTGCGGCCGAGTGCCGGAGCTGCAGCGCCGGCACCTGCCGACCATCCACCATGTGACCTCAGAGCTGCCGCCCCGCTGCCCTTCGTGTTGGCGGGATTCGCCTGAAGCACCCCGTGGGCGACAAAGAGGAGGCCTCCCGAACCGGTGGCTAGCTGGTCTTGCGACCGTTGAGCCGGCCATCCATGACAGAGATGTCGCCTGATTCCATGCCCGACCCGGTCCACGAAGCGAACAGTTCGGCATAACGCCCGCCCCCGGCCAAGAGATCATCGTGGGTACCGGTCTCCACGAGATGGCCCTCGTCTATGACCGCGACCTTGTTGGAGCGCTCCGCCGTCGACAGCCGGTGAGCAATCACGATCACCGTTCTTCCCTTCATCAGCGCGGTCATGGCCGCTTCGACCTCTGATTCGGTTCCAGGGTCGAGGTTCGAAGTCGCCTCATCGAGGATGAGAACGTCAGGGTTGGCCAGAGCTGCTCTGGCCAGCGACACGAGTTGACGCTCGCCCGCCGACAACCGCGATCCGCGCTCGCGGACCTCGGTTTCCAAGCCGTCGGGAAGAGCATCAAACCGCGATTCTGCCCCGATAGTCCGGAGTGCTTGACGGACGTCGGCCACTGAGGCGTCCATCTTCCCGAGCCGAACGTTCTCGAGAATCGAACCGTGGAACAGGAATCCCTCCTGCGGGATGACGGTCATTCGCCGCCGTAACGACGAGATCGATGCGTTTCTCAGATCGATCCCGCCATATCGGACGGCCCCGGTTGTCGGATCGTAGAAGCGGGCCATGAGTTTGGCCAGGGTGGATTTACCAGCACCCGTCGGTCCGACCAATGCCAGGCGCTCGCCCTGCTCGACCTTGAGGTTCACTCCGCTCAGAACCTCGTCGAGCTCTCCCGGGCGATAGGAGAAGCCGACGTTGGTGATCTCGATAGCGCCACGTTCGGGCAGGTCAACGGCGCCAATTGGTTCTGTGATCTCCGGGGCCACGTCCAGGAGTCCATAGAGCTTGTTCAACGCCGCGCCCGACTGTTGGATGAGATTGAAGAGCTGACTGATTTGCTGAATCGGGTTGATCAGGAGGCCAAGGTAGAGGACGAACGTGGTCACGATGCCGATTTGAGTGAGGTGCACGCCCACCAGGACGCCACCTACCCCGACGATGACCGCCGTCGCGACACTCGTGGTGAGTTCGATCGCGGGGAAGTACAGCGCCGAGATCCGTACCGCGTTTACGTTGGCGTCGAGTTGCGCTCGGTTGTGCCGCCGAAAACGTTCGTATTGATGCCGTTCCCGGCCGAAGGCTTGAACGACCCGTACCCCAGCGAGCGATTCCTGGAGCGTCGAAAGCGTCTGACTTATCGAATCGCGGACCGCGAGATAAGCAATGTTGGATTCGCGCCGGAACTTCCTGGTCGAGAGGATGACCGGCGGCAGGACAATCGCACAAAGACCGAACAGGATCGGCGACAGCACGATCATCAAGATGATCACCGTCACGAACAGGAGCCCGCTCGTGACGAACACCAGCAGGCCTTGCTGGACCAGCATTTCCAGAGCATCGATGTCCGAAGTCATCCTGGTGACCAGCCGCCCGGTGGGTTCCCGGTCGAAGAACCGCATGGAGAGCGACAAGATGTGTCGGAACACCCTGGTCCTCAGCTCTCGAAGAAAGGTTTCCCCGACTCGGTTCACCATCACGGTCTGGGCGCGCTCGGTGATGGCCATGACGAGGGCTGCGACGAGGTAGATGATCCCCGAGACGACAACTACCGTGGCACTTCGTTCCCCGATGATGCCGTGGTCGATGGCATAGCCAACGATCAGTGGTCCGATCTCCATCGCAGCGGTGTAGATGATCAGGACGACAAGGCACGCCAGGAGTCCTCGTCGATGTGGTCGCAGCATGCGGGCCGTCCGCTTGACGACATGCTTGGCTTCCTCGCGGTCAAGGCGGTCCTCTTCGTCGATGGCCGTGTCTCCCCACCACCCCATTAGGAGTCGACCTCCTCGGCGCGAAGCTCGGCTCGAAAAGCGTCGATCGCTGCCCCTTGGGCAAGAACTTCCTGGTACCTGGGGCAGGTTTCGAGGAGGCTCTCGTGCGTGCCGTCGGCGACGACTCTGCCTTGGTCCAGGAGAACCACACGATTGGCGAGGGCAATCGTGACCGGCCGGTGCGAGATCACGATGGTGGTCCGCCCTTCCATGACCGTCGCCATCGCGTCGCGTATCTCGTGCTCCTTGCTGGCATCGACCGAAGATGTCGCGTCATCAAGGATGAGCACCCGAGGGTCGGCGAGTATCGCTCGAGCAAGAGCGATGCGCTGGCGTTGACCTCCCGAAAGCGACAGGCCTCTCTCTCCGAGAAGCGTGTCGTAACCCTCGGCAAGCTCGTTGACGAACTCGTCCGCACCGGCGAGCCGCGCCGCCCGGAGCACGTCTTCGACTGATGCATCGGGCTGGCCGAAGGCAATGTTGTCGCCAACCGAGTCGCTGAACAGGAACGTATCTTCGAAGACGACGGCGATCGATCGCCGTAGCTCGGTGAGGTCGATGTTCCGCACGTCAACGCCGTCGAGGCGAACCGCTCCAATGTCGGGGTCGTAGAAACGCGGGACCAATCTCGCGACCGTGGTCTTTCCCGCACCCGTCGCTCCCACCAACGCGACCGACTCGCCGCCGGCGATCGTCAGGGTGAACCGGTCCAGGACCGGGTGGGCCTTTTCCCCATAGGCGAAGACCACGTCCTCGAATTGGACCTCACCCGTCCCGGGCGGAAGGTGCACAGGATGCACTGGCTGGGCGACCACCGGCGTGGCATCCAGGATCTCGGCCACTCGCTCGGCGGAGGCGAGCGCTCGCTGGGCCTGGGCGATGATCTGGCCGAGCATCTGGAGAGGGCCCACCAACATCCCCATATACAGGTTGAACGCGACCAGGCCACCCACCGTGAGATGCCCGTGGAGCACCTGGAGCCCTCCGTACAAGAGGACGGCAGCCATCCCAAAGACGGGGAGCACGTCCAGGCAGGGTGTGAAGTTTGCTCGGATGCGAGCGAGCCGCATGATCAGGTCGAAGACCGTTCCCACCTGGCCCGACATCTGATCAGCCTGACCATATTCGGCACCCAACCCCTTGATCGCCCGAACTCCGGTCACGCTCTCTTCCACAACGGTCGAAAGGTTGGAGAGCTCCTCCTGCACGGACAAGGAGACCGGGTGGAGGCGGGTGGAGAATTGCTTGGCGGCAAGGATCACAAAGGGGAGGCAACCCAAGGCGATTAGGGCCAAGGCCCAGTTGATGAGGAGGAGGATGATGGCGATCGCCACGACCGTGACCACGTTGGCGATCGAGATCGGAATCATCGTGATGAAGCTGTTGATCTGCTGGAGATCTGTCGCCGAGCGGGCCATCAATTGTCCGGTTTGAGACCGATCGTGGAACCGGAAATCGAGACGGCAGAGGTTCGAGAACATCCCCTCTCGCAGTTCTGTCTCAACCGAGTAAGCAACCCGAAAGGCCAGGTAACGACGAAGTCCCGAGCACGTCGCTGACACGATCCCAGCTGAGATGATGGCGATGCTCCAGCCGACAAGCGCGGAAGTCCGGCCCTGGATGATGCCGGCGTCGATCGCATTCTGGGTGAACTTCGGGATGGAGACCCGGCCGATCGTCCAGATCAGGCCGGCCGATACCCCGATCACCAGGGACCACTTGGCCAAGAAGGTGGTCTGCAGGAGAAGCTTCCAACCCCGGCGCTTGGCGCGAACGGACGGGTCAGCCGACTTCGATGGACTTCCTACCCTCCGCATCTGCCTGGCCTGTCCGGGCTCTTTGCCCACCCTCAACGGTCCCAAGCCTACCGAACCCAGAGCACCCCCTCGGAATGCCCCGATGCGTGTCCCGAGCCGTCTCATCCGACGCTCAAGGCCCGGAACCCTTATGGATAGGTTTCCGCCAGCTCCGAGGGATCAGACCGGCGACAGCGACGGACCACGGTCAACGCCGTTGGCACCGCAAGCGGCGACGACTCGGCCGGCCGGCCAACCCGCGACTCGGTCCTCTAGTCCGGGGAGTTCCTTGGGGAGGAGCGACCCCGTCGATGAGCTGTGCGTCCGGACAGTGACTGACAACCTGGTCAAGAGTTCGTGAGCCCCGCTGGAGAGCCCTCGATGCGGGGGCAACCCGCCTCGATCACCCCAGAAATCCGAGAGGATTTCTCCGATGCTGCCCTACGACGAGCCTTTTGCTCTGCGTCCTATCCGGGACAAGGTGGGCACGCCGTCGGCACCCCTGATCCCAAGGTCAGACAAAATGCCTAACGCTTCCGGCGCCAAGCTACGCCGAGGACTGTTCAGATCCGAGGCTGTTCGTGGGACGTCACACTCCGTTGCTCGGGGTGCTGTTGCTCGTCGTGTTGTGGAAGAAACCGTCCGAAAGGCTGTCGAGGTTGGCGACGGTGAGTTGGTTCTCAGAGACGCCCGTGTGCTCAACGGACGTGAAGTTGTAGGAGGCGAGAAGTCCCGGGTAGTTCGCATTTTCTAGATACGTCTGGATGTTGGCTGGGGCAACAGAGTTGATGCTGTTGGCTGCCGAGAGGAGCATCTCTGTTCCGTCGTAGGCCTCGGCGTAGGGGATGACCGACCCTTGAAGCTTCGAGACATGGAGGAAGCTCTTCAGACTTGGGACGAAGTTGCCCCAGTTGGATGGTGCTTGTGCATTCGGTGAGAGCACCACGTTCTTCGGCACCAGCACGGACACCCCGCTCGTGCCGGCAGGGCCGAGGTGGGTCACGACCGACTGGTCCGCTCCGTCGGCGGTCACAGCGACTGGCACCGTCCATCCCGTAGCTTGCCTGGCGATGAGTGGTTGACCGACTTGGGCCGTATCGCCGACCACGACCAGCGCCTGCGGATTGTCCGCCCGGAGAGCGTCGAGCTTCGCAGAGGTAAACGGCTTGTTGGGATCGATTGCGGACGTTCCCACGATGGAGCGGCCGTCGTGGGCGAAGTCCTGTTTGAACTCGGTCTGCATTTCCTGGCCGGCCGGGTCGTCGAGGGCGACCACGGCGACCTTGGACCAGTGCTGTTTCTTGGCGTAGGAGGCCAGGCCCGCAGCCTGGACCGATGCAGACGGCGCCGTCGGGAAGGTCATCGGGTAGTTGTTCCGGTCCCGCGTCTGGTTGAGAGAGGAGAACGTGGTGTTGGGGATCCCGGACTGTCCGAGGTCCGATCCAGTGAACTGGATTACCGAGGATTGGAACGGCGCGATGAGGAAGGTGACGACCTCGCCGTTGACGAGGTCGAGCACGGCGCGGTCACCGACGTGGACGTTGTCGCCGACATCCTTGTAGACCAGCGAAAGGCAGGTGTGCTTCATCAGGATCCCCTGAGAGTGGTTCGTGTGGGAAACCGCCAGCTTGACACCGTCCATATACGTATTCCCGAGTTGAGCCTGGGAACCTGTGAGGGGAAGAGCGGCGCCGATCTCGTCGACTCTCGATGTGTCGCAGTTTCCGGTCACGGGGACCGCGGTTGTCGGCACGCTGTAGTGCTTCTGCACGCTGCATGCACTGAGAAGGAAAATCATTGCCCCGACGGCGGCAAACGCGCGCCAGGCAAAGCGGGAATGGGTCCTCCTCAAAGTACTGTCCTCTCTACGCGCTCTTCGAACCCCAACTCACAGGGTTCCGGCGGCGGCACCGAGGTACGACTCAATGACTCTCGGGTGGCTCATTACCTCGTCGGGACTACCGACGACGACCACCGAGCCAGTGTCCATCGCAATGACTCGGTCCGACAAGGCTCGCATGACGCCCATGTCGTGTTCGATGAGGAGCATTGATGCGCCGAGCTGCTCTTTGGTCTGGCGCAACACCGGGACCAGCTCCTCGGTCTCGGCTTGCGCGATGCCGGCCGATGGCTCGTCCAACATCACAATGCTCGGGCGCATCGCGACAATCACCGAGAGCTCGACGAGACGCCTCGTTCCCGTCGAGAGGTCCCCGGTCAGGAGATCTCGGAAGTCCCCGAGATGGAGCCACTCGAGGACCTCGTCGACCTCTCGGTTGACCCGTCTTTCCGCAGAGCGGACTCCTGGGATACAGAACAGGGTGGGCAGCACCCCAGGGGTGTGCATCCTCTTGGTGACGGCGAGGGCGATGGTCTCTTGGACCGTCAGACCGGGCCATAACCGGGCAGCCTGGAAGGATCGACCCAGCCCAGCCTCAGCACGGCGGTCGGGTGACCAGTTGCTGACGTCGCGGTCGTGCATCGTGACCCGACCGGCGTCTGCATTGAGGGCGCCCGAGATGAGCTCGAACGTGGTCGTTTTCCCGGCGCCGTTTGGTCCGATGAGGCCGAGGATCTCCCCATCGTGGAGATCAAGGTCCACATCATCCACGGCGACGACGCCGCCGAAGCTCTTCCGCAGCCCGCGCCCTGAGAGCACGACCTTCCGCTCCGACGTGTCCCACACCCGCGCTTCTTCTTCAACGGCGGTCGGACCGTTGGCCGCTTCCCCATCGGCGAGCTGATCGCCGCGTGCACCTTCGAGGAACACTGCCCGAACGATGTCCTCACGTCCGAGGAGATCGGAGGTCGGACCACAGAAGACGACTTCGCCCTTCTCGATAAATGCCGCACGGTCGCAGAGCCGGAGCGCGACGTTGACCGACTGCTCGACCAGAATCACCGTGGTACCCCGGTCGTGGATGGCCTTGACGATTTCGAGCAGGGACTCGATCACGGTCGGGGCGAGCCCGAGGGTCAGCTCGTCGATCATCAGGAGTCGCGGCTTGGCGATGAAGGCCTGCGCCAGGCTGAGCATCTGCTGCTCGCCACCTGACAGGCTCCCAGCGGCCACGTTCAGCCGCGTGCGAAGGATGGGGAAGTAGTCGAGGACTTGCTCGGTTGCCTGCTTCAGGTATTCGGGCTCCTTCTCGTACATCCAACCCGACACTCGGAGGCTCTCGGACACCGTGAGCCCCGGGAAGATCCCCCGACCCCCGGGCACTTGCATGATCCCGCTCTCGGCGATCCGGTTTGGGTCGGAGCTCGTGATGTCACGCCCATCGAACAGGACGGCCCCTGCCTCCGGAACGAGAAGCCCAGAGATCACACGGAGCAGCGTGCTCTTCCCGGCACCGTTTGTCCCGAGTATCGCCAGCATCTCGCCGTCCTCGACGTCGAGGTTGATGCCGAAGAGCACCTGCACGCCTTCGTATCCGGCGTCAAGTGAGCGGACCATGAGCATATTGGCGCGCCCTTCGATTCGAGCCTTGCGCACCTCTGCTCGGGCAAGGGTCGAGACCCGTACCTTCTCGATGTCGTTGTTGAGGAAGTTCCCCGAGGAGGCCAGGACCAAAGACCCAATCAAATAGACCGGCACGAAGATCAACATTCCGACCCGGATGCCGTAGGCATCGCCGATGGTCCCCACGATGGGGATGATCGGCACGCCGAGGATGAACCACAGCGAACTTGTTGCAAAGCCGAGTGTCCGCATTCTCGGGGGGACGGCCAGTGAGATGACCGCATAGATCCCGGGCGTAAGGGCCGACGTGATCATCAAGTAGAGGAAGTGAGAACCAAAGGCCCAGGGGACGCTCGGCGAGAGCGCGAAGACGGCAAGACAGGCCGCCGACCCGATGCCTGTTGCTGCTATCAGGCGCATTGTCTTGCCTGGGTCCTTGACCATCAACTTCTGGACAACGATGAGCCCGATGCCCAGCCCAATGAACTCGCCCGGCTCCGAGAGGGAGGTGAGGACGCCTCGCCTGGAGGCGTCCAGGTGCAGGATCTCCTGGTAGAAGAGGCTTGTGAACTGGGTAATCCCGATCGCTGACGCGGTCAGGAACGGCAGGGAGTAGTAGATGCGCCGGGCCGATCGGTTGGCGAAGAGGACCCGGAACGTCTCGGAGAACGTTGGTGGCTCATCCTCGATCTCGGCCGTCGCCTCGTCCGCACCGAGGTAACGACGCTCGTGCAGCCCGCGGATGGGTTCCTTGACCTTGAAGACGCCCATAGCGATGAAGATCAAGGTTGGGGCGGCGAGAACGAAGAAGGGGACTTCCCACGAGTAGAAGAGCTCGAACAGGGCGACGACGGCCGGACCGAGCGCAAGCGCCGCGGCGACCGCGGCGCGCTGGGTGTAATAGACCCTCGTTCTGATCTCGATCGGGTAGAAGTCGGCGAGCAGGCTGTTCTGGGTCGATGTGAAGGCACCGCCGACAGCCACGCCACTGCGGGCGGCATACAGCACGGCCAGGCTGGAAATTGCCCCGGCGACCCCGGTCAAAGCCGAGAAGCCCATGAATATGGCGAGACCGATGCACGTCAGGCGCACGCGCTTGACCCGGTCTGCGTAGTACCCAACGGGGACGTCCACGAGGAGGCCGAGCGGGAGGCTGACTGCGGTGATGAACGAAACTCCGGCCAGGCTCAGGTGGTAGGAGTTCTTGATGTCCGGCACCAAGATGCCGAAGGCCGACGCGTCGAACTGGACCATCGCGGCCAGGCCGATAAGAAAGACCAGCGGCGTCAGCGGGTAGGGAGCGGTGATGCGGCGCGGGTTGAACTTGGCGAACCGCTGCTGCGCTTCTTTGACGGATTCCTGATTGAGAGGTTCGGCGATCTCGGCCGGTTCGGTTGTCATTGATCGGCTCTCCCTCCGGCCGTAGACCCAGGCCCGGCCTGTTCTGCCGGCACTGGATCCGCAACATCCCATGGGTGCACCGGGTCAGCTGCGGCCATGACTCGGGAAGCCTGCGGTCCTGCACCCTCCCCGGCGATCTCGGCAATGAGCGCGGTATCGCCCTCGTCGGCCCCTTCCTCACGGGCCTTCCTCGCCAGCCCGGGCACGTCAAGATTGCGTCGTCGCGCGATGTACCGGAGAAGACGGTCTCGCACCATGTACAAGAGACCGCCGAGACCCTCGGGCAGGAACATCAAGAGGATCAGGATTCCGCCACCGCTGGCCACGAAGGCCCAGCCTCCGGTCAGGAAGTATTGGGTGCCCCACACGTAGATGGCGCCGATAACGACCCCTGGGAGGGATCCCAGGCCACCGATGACGACCATCGAGAAGAGGGCGATATTGATGTCGGCGGAGAAGGCGCCATAGTTCACTCCCAGCTGGTATGCCACGAACAGTGAACCGGCGAACCCCGCGATGGCCCCGGAGATCAGGAACGACGTCAGTTTGACCCTGGTCGTATTGAGCGCAGCGGCTCTGGCGGCGGCCTCATTGTCACGGGTGGCGATCATCGAGCGACCGATCCTCGAACTTCGGAGCGATCGGACGCCGAGCATGATGAGGACGAACCAGAAGAGGCACAGGAAGTAGATGCCCTTGTCCCCGCTGAACCACCCCTGTCCGAAGACCGTCGGCCTGGTGATCGAACTCGTGACGAACCACGGCAGGTATTGCGACTGCAAGAAATAGGCGGAGACGCTGATCCCAAAGGCAAAGGTCGTCACGGCGAGGAACGGCCCAGAGATCCGGAGCGCGGGCAGCCCGATGATCAGTGCGGCGACCGCGCCTATCAGAGTTCCGACGATCGTCGCCGGGATGAAGTTCCAGCCATGTTGGCCGAACAGCATCGCGGTCGTGGCTCCACCGAAGCCGGCCAAGCCGAACTGCCCAAGTGAGATCTGTCCGGTCCACCCGGTGAGAACCAGAAGAGAGAGGCCGACGATGGCATAGATGACGATGCCGGCGAAGAGGTAGGTGTTGCTGGAGGCAACGACGAAGGGCAGGATTATGGCAACGGCCAAGCACAGCCCCCGAAGGCTCCATATACCCCACCGAATCTCGGGCAGCTTCCGCATCATGCGGGGAATCGGGCGAACCTCGGCGACCGATCGCCAGGTCGAGCTCTCGGACTCCGACACTCGGGCAAAGCGGCGGCGCTGCACGACCAGGGCGGCGATGATGACAAGGACCAGTGTGGCGTCGACGAAGACCGTGTTCGAGAAAGTCCAAGTGGCTCCAGCTTGAAAGATGCCGATGCCGACAGCGGCGATGGCTGTCAGCGGCAGGCTGTCCATACCGCCGATCACCGCTGCAGCCAGGGTGTACAGCAAGATGTCGTCGCCACCCCCGGTTACCGTCTGAAAGCCGCTGAAGCCGAGCACCGGCACCCTGAGCAGGATGGCCATGGCCGAGAGCAGGGCGGCCAGCGACCAGACGATCGTGTCGAGCCGGGGCACTGGGATCCCGAGAAGGGTCGCCCGGTCACCGTTTTCGGCAGCAGCGCGGATCGCCATCCCATATCGGGAGAATCGGAGGAACAAAGCGAGAGCGATGATGATGAACGCGGCGCCGCCGACCGCGACGATGTCGTTCCCGCTGAAGATCACCGGCGAAATCGTGAACGACGCATGAAGCGGCGTGTTGAACGACTGAGTGTTGGCGGCGGTGATGCAGTTCTGGTTCTGAGCTGGGTTGCAGAACTCGAGGGGAATAATGGCCGAGAAACCGCTGAGAAGCTGAGCCAGACCGATCGTCGCGACCGTCAGGATCAGCCGGGAGCTCTTCCGGAAGCGGCGGATGATGACGATCTGGACAACGGCGCCGAGGAAGAGGGATCCAACAATCCCAACCAGCATGGCGACGAACCAGTTGGTGTGATACGTCACCACCAGCTCGATCGCGACGATCGCCGCGATCACCCCGAATTGTGCTTGGGCGAAGTTGATGATCCGGTTGCCCCGGTAGACGAGGACGATGCCGATCGCGATGAGGGCGTATAGGGATCCGTAGATGACCCCGAGGACCACCACGCCGACTGGGAGACCCTTAGAGAGGACGTGGTCCAGCACGATCCAGAGGACGATCGCCCCGATCGCCCAGAGCACCGGTCGTCGCCACCCCCACAGTTGGTCACCGAAGGCCCGGGCGTTCTTCGGCAGATCGAACTGGGATCTTCCCCCCGAAACCGGACCGTTGGCGTCGAGGGCCCCAGGATCGAGCAACCCCTCCGAGGTCGGCGGAGCTCCGACCGTTGAACTACCGCGCTGGCCGTTCACGTCCGTCGCCCGAGACATCCTCCACTTCCGGGTCGAGCCGTCCCCAGACCGTCTCAGCATCGGCTCATATCCTCCCAGTGGCGACGCGTTCTCGCGCGATCTGTGCCCTCACCAGGCAACCAACCCAAAGCGTGAGCTCCGCTCCCCCCGCCTCGGTCCGGCAACGATAGGACTGTCTGCCGCTGGCCGCTAGGCGCTGGCTGCCATCCCTTCGGGCTCCCAGTACGGATGGGCCTCGCGAACACAAAAGCGGCAGGGTACCCGTGAGACAAGGTTGCCGCCTGCCCGACTCCAGGCCGGGTCGGCGTTGGTAGCTCGAAGGGTGTTCCGGTCAGGGATAATCCCATCAGGTGTCTGGCTGCCATTGTCGAGGGGAGTCCTGGGGAGGTTGTGGGGTCGTCCTAAGGAGAAAGTGAGTAGAGCACGGTCGACCCCACGTTCGCCAAGCCCTGGGCATGAGTTGCCTCCCCGTGTCGGGCCGCCGGGCCCACCCCCGTGGGAACGATACCGGTGACAGGTCACCTTTGCCTAGTCACAGTGGTCGACCGCTCGGTGCCCGACGGTCACGAAACCCGCCCCGACGTTGAATATCCCATGAGGAGTTGCCGGGAGCGGCCGCGAGTCGCTGGCCAGCTGGTCGGCCATCGCCCAGAGGGGCAACGACCTGCGGTTCTGCCCGCGGCGCACTCTGGGACACGGCGCCGTAGGGTTGTGACCAGGTCTGATTGAGCCGGGGGGGTTCCGACCGCGCGAGGGGAGGTCCCGCGCCACGGTCGCCTCCCGCGACGAGGGGACATGAGCCATGGATGACGCCGAGATCGTTCAGCGGATCAGTGAGTTGGCCCAAGAGGAGCACCGGTTGGAGCGATCCCACGCCGGAACCGGTCTGGACGGTCCTGAACTCGAGCGGCTCGAATCGATCGAGGCATCCCTCGACCAGTGCTGGGATCTGCTCCGGCAGCGTCGAGCCCGCCGTCATGCGGGCCAGGATCCCGAGGAAGCGATCGCGCGGCCCAGCTCGATCGTCGAGGGGTATCAGCAGTAGGTCTGGGTCGGGATCGACCGCCCCAAAGCTCTCTAATCGAGGGCCTCGATCTTGCTCCTCCGGATTCGACCGTTTTCAAACCGCAAACGCCCGAACGATCGTGCGGGCTGCGATCGCCGCTGGGTTGGAGAGCCGGGATTGAAGAGCAGCTGTCCGCGAATCCCAACCTTGTTCACCGGGATGTGGCTGTGCCCGAAGACGACCACTTGAGCTCTTGGAAACCGCCGAGCCAATCGTGCTTCCCGCCCGGCGGAGCTTCCGCTGTTGTGCACCATGGCGACGTCGACGCCGTCGAGGTCGAGCACGATGGCTTCGGGGAGCATCCCAGTCAACTCGCCGTCATTGTTTCCGAGAACTCCGTGAACATTGGTGATCTCGCGCAGGTCGTAGAGAATCCTCGGAGAGACAAAGTCTCCGGCGTGAAGGATGAAGTCGGCCTTCTGGAGTGCCCGCAGCACCCTGGGATGGAGGACGTCGATGCCTCTCTTGAGATGGGTGTCGGCGAGGACGACCACTTCCATAGGCTCACCCTACGAGGGCTGAAAAAGTCGTGTTCGCTCAGGGCCGGTTACCGACGTTCGGTCGAATCGCGCCCGACGACCAGGCCTCCTATCCGTTTGCCGGCCGTCTGGCCGATAGCGTTGCCGTTGCCCCAACGACGAGCGAAGGCTCATCAGCAAGCCGACGTGCGTAGCTGTCGAGGTATTGGTCGGCCACTCTCGGGCCGAATGTTGCCCGCGCTTGATCGGAAAGGCTCGGAAAGCCGGGGAAAGGTGAACGAACAAGGGCAGCCCGATGGGCTTGTGCTGAGGCGTAAATGCGCCTGGCCGTGAGCTCATAAGCAAGGCGGACCTCGTCGAAACCGGCCCCTACGAACCAGTGGGCCAACGTGTCGGCGTCGAATCCGGCAAGCAGCGCTCCGTGTTCGGCCAGTAAGGCCGCGTGTGCCGCGGCGAGCTTCGAGTGCTCGGGTTCGAATTCGATGAGGTCAGGAACCGCGTGGTAACGAAGCCGGGCTTGGTGGACCGGCTCAAGGATGCTCACTCGACCCCCGGGTCGGAGTACCCGGAAACACTCATCGATCGCTCGTCGCTTGTCCGGGACGTAGATCAGCACGCAGAACGTGGTAACCACGTCGAATGCGGCGTCGGTGAACGGAAGGGCTGCTGCGTCGGCGACGGCGCCCGCGAGGCCGTCGTGTTGATCGAGGCAGGCGTCCATGACGTCCAGCGATCGGTCGATCCCCACCACGAGACCGTTAGGACTGGCGGCCGCCTCGGCTGCTGCGAGCAGCCCAAGACCCGTACCGATGTCAAGAATGCGATTGCCGTCGCTGATCTCTGCTCGCTGGAGCACCTCGGTAGCCCGGGGCTCCAAGCGCGCCACGTCGGGCTCGCTTCGGTGCTCTTCCAGCCAGCTTTTCCAGCCGGTCATGGTCTGTTGGTCTTCTCGGCAGGTCGGCTAGCTGCGACCCGCACCGAAGTACTCATCCGCCGGCCATCGCCCCGACGATGTGCAGGGGTTCGTCACCTGAAGCGACCAACATGGGAAGCGGCTCGTCAGGAGAACGATTAGAGAGGTCTTCCTCGCAGGCGAAGAAGCGGATGAACGGCCGACGGCGCTGCGTAGCAGGGTCTCGAACGGTGCCCCGCAACATCGGGTAGTTGGACTCGAGGGCATCGAGCACCCTCCGCTGGGAAGCCTCGCCTTCGACGTCCAACTGGATCTCGCGACCGGTCCCGGCCAGAGTCCTCAGGTGGTACGGCAGAACTACCCGGATCATGTGACCGTCTGAACCTCCACGGAGAGCACCCTCGGAAGATCGCGCGCGATCGGCTTCCAGTTTGCGCCGGCATTGGGCGAGGCGTACACCTGCCCGCCCGTGGTCCCGAAATAGATCCCGCACTCATCGAGGTTGTCGACGGCCATGGCATCTCGGAGAACATTGACGTAGCAGTTGGCTTGGGGAAGACCGGCACTGAGCGGTTCCCACTCGTTGCCGCCGGTCTGGCTCCGATACACGCGCAGTTTTCCTTCCGGGGGGTAGTGCTCGGAGTCACTGGTGATCGGCACCACATACACGGTGTCGGGTTCTTGGGCATGCACCGCGATGGGGAAGCCAAAGTCGCTCGGAAGATTTCCGCTGACCTCGTGCCATGTTTCCCCACGGTCGTCGCTGCGCATCACGTCCCAGTGCTTTTGCATGAACAGCACGTCGGGGTGGCTCGGATGCCGTGCAATCCGATGGACGCAGTGCCCGACCTCGGCCTCGGGGTTGGGAAGGCCCTCCGAGTGCAACCCGCGATTGGCGGCACTCCAGGTTCTGCCAGCGTCGTCACTGCGGAAGACGCCAGCTGATGAGATCGCGACGTGGAGCCGGTCGGGATTGACCGGGTCGATGAGGATGGTGTGAACGCACATGCCGCCGGCACCCGGTTGCCAATCCGGCCCGGAGGGGTGCGTTCGCAGGCCGGCTAGCTCGGTCCACGTCGATGCCCCGTCGGTTGACTTGAACAGCGCTGCATCCTCCGCTCCGGCATAGAGCAGGTCGGGGTCGCTGGCCGAGGGCTCCAGGTGCCAGACGCGGGCGAACTCCCACGGGTGCGGCGTGCCGTCATACCACTGGTGCGTCCCGGTCTTTCCGTCGTAGGAGAATTCGTTGCCAACCGACTCCCACGAGCGCCCTCCGTTGTCCGAGCGCTGGATGAGTTGGCCGAACCACGCCGTCGATTGCGATGCATACAGCCGGTCTGGGTCGGCCGGGCTGCCCACCATGTGGTACACCTCCCAGCCGCCGAAGAGTGGACCGGACACATCCCAGTTGGCCCTGGACCCGTCCGACGTCAGGATGAAGCCGCCCTTCTGGGTCCCCACCAGCACCCGCACAGCCGTCATTGGACCCTCCTCCTCGTGCCGCGCTGCTCAGTCGGCTCATAGCCTCTCCCAGGACAGACGGAGTCGCCAGCACCAATTCATCGCGAGCCTTCGACGAGCCGCTCGCGGCCCGAGAGGTGCGAAATGACCTCACCGGGCAGGACCATCGAGCGTCTGGGCCTGTTCTCGATGGTCGGTGCGTTCCCGGTAGGTATGGCAACCGCTCCGTGGTCTGGCCAGGTCGGCCTGGTTGTGGAACAGTCCGAGCTCCGCGATCGGGCGCTCGAGGTTGGCTTCGGTCTGGCTGGCGCCCAGTTCCGCGGTGGCGTCACCGACCCCTTCATGTGCCGCCAGGGGTACGCGGACGACTCGGGCTGGGCAGCATCGCCTTCGATATGCGTGGGGGACAGACCGGACTCTGCCCGGTGTCGCTCGATGCCGAATCGGATCGCTAAGACTTTGGTTTCCGGATCGCAGCGCCGATTGCCGGCGCGACCACGAGCCACAGACCGATGGTGACGACCATCGACGTCACGTAACCGAACGGCCGGATGCCGGTGTCGTGTGTCGTGGCACCGGCGAACAGCATCATCAGCCACGCACTGACGAAGAACATGCCGCCGGCCGCGGGGAGTCTGGTATAGATCTTCATTGAGTCTCCTTGGTTCTCGTTGCCCTGGTCTTCATGATCCGCAACCGGTGGTGCGAAGGCTGGTTTTGTATCATCAATTGTCCAGGGCTGCCCAAGAGACTTCGCCTCGACGAACGCCATGCTTGTGCAGGGCACGAGGAGCGGTCAGTCTCGTTTGCAGGTCAACGACCCCGCGCCAGCAACGGCCCATCCCGATCGCCTGGGATCGGATCTGTGGGGTCGTCGATGACTTTGGGTGAGTTGGAGTCGCCCTCTCGGGGCTCCGTTTTACGCTTCCCTCGGTCTGCACCTTTGGGTTGGCGGGGGATCAAGTTTGACGCGACCGCTGCGCTTCAGGGGCTACCGCTCGTACTGGACGGTTGATGATCAGGTTCGACCACGGACAACACTCCAACGGTGTCGACGCGGAGTCCGGGGCGGTTGCCGCAGCGTCGAACGCTTCAGCCCGACCCGAGTCTGGCCGCGATCACCCCATGGTTTTGGCTCCGTCCAGGGTCTCGCGGATGATGTCGGCGTGCCCGGCGTGCTGGGCGGTCTCGGCAATGATGTGCATAACCACTCGACGAGCGCTACGAGTTGCCCCTGGAGGAAACCAAGGCGCCTTGGGGAGAGGCTGAGTCGCATCGAGCGACGGAAGTGAGGCGACCAGCTCGTCGGTCCGGTGGGCGACATCTTCGTAGCTGGCCACCAATCCGGCGAGGGTCTCGTCGTCTGTCATGGTGAATGTGGCCGCATGGGCCTTCATGCTCTCCTCGTCGAAGATCATGGCCGGCGGGCCGCGCATGATGAAGTCGGCCCACCTGCCTTCGACCTCGCTCACGTGCTTGATGATCCCCCCCAAGCACAGCTCGCTCACCGTCGGGCGCTGACGCGCCTGTTCGTCAGTGAGACCGTTGACTGTCCGGAGGAGGAACCCCCGGTGGGTGCGTAGCGCGTCGAGGCAGTCGGCGATCTCTTGGGAGTTCGCGCTGTTTTGCGTCATGGCTCGAGACGGTAGCGGATGGGCGCGACACAGCGGACGGCGTCAGGTCTTGGGCTTCTTCGCTCGGCTGGGTGCCACTCGCGGAGGCTCGCCGGGCATTTTCGGGTAGACGGGCGGCCAGGGTGCATCCATCAAACCGGCCGCCAGGTCCCGCTGGTGAAGGGCCAGGATCGGCTCGAGTGACTGTGGCTTGCTGGCTGGTTCCCCCCAGGGATCCCCGGCGTCGGCGAGGCGGGTGGGGACACTCGCGATAGTGAACGCATCCGGGTCGATGTCCTCCAACTCCGCCCAACTGAAGGGAGTCGAGACCTGTGCCCCCGGACGGGCTCGGACAGACCAGGCGCCGAAGATCGTCTTGTGCGGGGCATTCTGGTTGAAGTCGACGAACACCCGGGCTCCACGTTCTTCCTTCCACCATGCCGCGGTGATGAGATCCGGCCGCCGTCGTTCGAGCTCACGAGCGAGCGCTACTGCAGCTGCGCGTACCTCATAGGAGGTCCACTCCGGCGTGAGATGGGCGAAGACATGGATGCCCCGGTTTCCGGTGGTCTTTGGGAGCCCAACCACGCCTAGCTCCTCGAGCAGCCGGTGGGTCTCCGTCGCAGCCTCCTGCACCATCGCAAAGCTGACCCCGGGGGATGGGTCGAGATCGATGCGGAGCTGGTCAGCGTGCTCGAGATCGTCGGCGCGCGAGGGCCAGACGTGGAACCCGAGACAGGCCAGATTGACCGCCCAGAGCACATGGGCGAGATCGGCCGCAACGAGTGCCTGCGAGGTCGTGCCGTTGGGCGTCGAGACGACCGCGGTTTGCAGCCATCCCGGGCGCTTGTCCGGAACTCGCTTCTGGAAGAACGAGGACCCGCTGGCGCCGTTCGGAAAGCGCTGCAGCAGGACCGGTCGCCCACCCATGGCGCGCAGGAGCGGCCCCTCAACTGCCTGGTAGTAGCGGACGAGGTCGAGCTTGATCTCAGCCCGTTCCTCGAAGAAGACCTTGTCGGGGCTGGTGATTTGTAGCTGGTGACCGGACGCCTCGACGAGGACCTCGTTCTCAGCGCGTCTGGTCGGCACAGCCCCGACTGTAGGGCCGGCGGCGCTGGACGAGTCCCCCACCACCCCGCGACGGGTCAGAGGCTGCCCGCGGACCCGTTCTGGGGCGCCCATGGCCACGTTCTTGCTCTGCAGCCACCAGGTCAGTTGCGAGCCTTCGACCGGTCGCGTCCACGGTGGCGCTACCGTGCACAGGGTGGATGTGCTGCAGTGGCAGAGTCGACCGGCCCTCGACCGGCCCGTGATGGTGGCGGCTTTCGAGGGGTGGACTGATGCCGGGGGAGCCGCGTCCAGCGCTGCGGGGTACCTGGCCGAGCAATGGCACGCCCGGCCTTTTGCCACGATTGACGCCGAGGAGTTCTACGACTTCACGTCGCTGCGGCCCCGAGTCCGGCTCGCCGCCGACAACGATCGGGAGATCGTCTGGCCGGAGAACCGTTTCCTCGCCGGAACCGATTCCGACGGACGCGACGTGATCCTCCTTATCGGTGTCGAGCCCCACCTGCGATGGCGAACCTTCAGCGGATGCGTGATCAGCGTGGCCGAGACCCTCGGGGTGCGGTCGGTGTTCACGCTCGGGGCGATGCTGACCGACGTGCCCCACACGCGGGCGACGCCCGTGCGCGGTTCGAGCGCGGACGCGCGGCTCGCTGACCGCTTCGGACTCTCCCGCCCCCGCTACCAGGGGCCTACTGGCATCGTGGGCGTGCTGCAGGATGCCTTCGCCCGGGTCGACATCCCAGTGGCATCGCTCATGGCCCAGGTGCCGCACTACGTCCCGAGTACGCCGTCGCCAAAGGCGGCGCTGGCCCTCGTCCAGCGCGTCTGCGGCGTGCTCGACACCCGAGTCCAGACATCCCGCCTCGAGCTCGCCTCCAATGTCTACGAGCGCGAGGTGAGCGAGGTGGTCGCAGCCGACGACGACATTGCCGGCTATGTGCGCCAGCTCGAGCGAAGGGCGGAGGGCGAGCAACTGAGCGAGCTGGTCAGTGGCGACGACCTCGCCGAGGAGCTCGAACGGTTCCTGCGAGAGCAGGGCGGGTCGAACTGAGGGCTCGGGTGCGTCTTCGAGGCATCCGTTGGTAGCCCGGTCGTTCTGAGGACGCCGACCGTCCGCTCAGCGACCTTGGTCGTCGATGGCCGGGTGACCGCGAACGACCGAGCCATGCGATAACGAGCATGGCTCCGAGAGACCGCCCCTGCACCTAGGCCGAACTGTTGGCCATCCTGCCGGCGGAGTGCAACCCGAGCTGGTCCGGAAACAACCCCGTGCCTCTTGGTGGGTGAGAGCAAGCCTCTCGGTGTCGAGCCGGCCGCAGTTGCACGAAGTTGGCGACAATGGGGTCGCCTTCGATCTGGTCGCCGGGGCGACCACAGTGTGGTCAGATCCAGGGATGACCGTGATCAAGATCAACGCCATCACCGTTGGGGAGGACGCTGGCGACGAGCTGGCACGCCGGTTCACGGCGCGGGCCGGCGCCGTCGATCAGCAGGACGGCTTCGAGGGCTTCGAGCTACTCCGGCCAACCGACGAGCGTCACCAATGGCTGGTCGTGACTCGCTGGCGCGATCAGGCCGCGTTCGACGCCTGGGTCACCTCGCCAGCCTTCGGCCACGGCCATGCCGGAGCGGGCCGACCATCGCCGCACGGGGCGCCGGTCGCCGTCGCGTCGGAGCTGTGGTCCTACGAAGTCGCACTTCACTCTTCCGGCGACCCATCCGAATGAGCGTGACGCTCGGAAGCCGATCCTTGGGCTGCGCCGACACGCGCTAGATCTCGGGATTCGCCTATAGAGCGGCGGCGACGCCCTCGAGCAGTCGCTCGATGTCGCCGTCGGTGACGTGGAGGTGGGGAGCCAGCCGGAGGGAGTTCCCACGGACGCTGGCGATGACTCCACGCTTGGCGAGCTGCAGATCGAGCGCCATGGCTCGCTCCTGGGGCACCTCAAGGCCCACCATGTGCGGCCCTCGCTCGATGCCTGCGGGGACCGCCAGACCGAGCCGCTCCGCGCGGCGACAAATCTCGTTGGTGACTGCGGCGAGCCCGACCCCTACCGCGGCCACCCCCCACGCATTCAGCTGGTCGATGGCCGCGTTCGCCATCGCCACTTGGACGAAGGCCGTCCGTTCGCCGAAGTCGAAGCGGCGGGACCCCGGGCGGTAGGCCTCCGAGTAGTCGATCAGGCTGGCGAACTCCTCGGACCCGGCCCGGTTGATCCAGTTCTCCTCGAGCGGGTCGCCGTCACGGTGGGCGGGGTCGACGTAGAGGTAGCTCAGCCCTACCGGCCCGAGCAGCCACTTGTAGCCGACAGCGACCAGGAAGTCGGGCCGCACGGTCGCCAGATCCAGGGGGAGGGCGCCGAGTGACTGGCTGGCATCGATCACGAGCGCCGACGAGACCGATCGGGCGGCTGAGGACACAGTTTCCAGGTCGAGGAGCGCGCCGTTCGTCCAGTGCACATGGGGGACCGAGACGACCCGGGTTCTCTCGTCGATCGCGGCCACGACGGAGCCCGTCCACCCCAGCTCGTCGTCGCGCACCACCTCCACGAGCTCGGCCCCGGTGCGGGCGCAGAACCGCCGCCAGGTGTAGAAGCTCGACGGGAACTCCCCGGCCAGGACGATGACCCGGTCACCGCGGCCGGCGCGGAGGTTCTGGGCCGCGACGGCCAAGCCGTAACTGGCCGAGGGCACCAGGGCGACCGCGCTGTCGTCGGTTCCGACCAGACCCGCGAACCCCTCCCGTAGCCGCTCGACGTCGGTGAACCAGCCGTCGTTGGCGATCTCCCAGGGGGTGGTCACCAGGGCCAGGGCCCGCTCGCCAGCCCGGCGCACGCGGTGGAGGCCCGGGCCCATCGACGCCGTATTGAAGTAGGCCACGTCGTCGGGCATGTGGAAAAGCGGTCGGTGCGCGCCGAACTCGGGTCGGCCATGTTCGGAGGCCGCCTGGGCCTGGTCGCGCATCCCCACCTCGCTCACTCGGCGTCCCGAACCCTAACGGTACGGGTCCGCAACCAGCGGGAGATGCTCAGTGCGCGCTGCCTCGTTCGGCTCAGGCGAGCACCTCGTAGACCGCGTCCCGGACGTCTCGGTGCACCTGGGGCAGGCCGGGCGAGTCGAACATGCGGTTGGTCATGACGATCACCGCGAGGTCCCGGGCCGGATCGACCAGCCACGAGGTCCCGAGGCCGCCGTTCCAGCCAAAGGCACCGGCGCGTGGGCCTTCGACGACGACCGACTGGCACAGGCCCCAGCCATCTCCGCCCAGGAAGGCCGCCGACGAGGCCAGCTGCTCGGCGCTCAGCTGGTTACGGGTCATCTCGGCGACCGCCGCGGAATCGAGGATCGGCCGGCCGCCGTCGAGCAGAGCCCGGGCGAGGGCGGCCATGTCGTCGGCGCTCGAGACCAACCCGGCGGCGCCGTCGGGATTGGCGGGTCGTCGGCTCCACCGGCCCTCGGGAGGGTCCCACACGGTCAGGCCATCGGGGCCCGGCGCATAGGTGGCGGTGAAGCGGGAGAGCTCGGAGGTGAAGAACGCGGTGTCGGTCATGGCCAACGGTTCGAAGACCCGGGTGCGCAGCACCTCGTCGAAGGGCATGGCGGCCGCCCGGGCGAGGAGGACGCCGAGCACGGTGGCACCGGTGTTGTAGAGCCAACGTTCACCAGGCTGGGCGATGAGCGGGAGTGACCCCAGCCGGGCAATCCAGGTCTCCCGGTCAGGCGGAGCGTCGGGGTCGGGGGGGCCGAGGGTGGCCAGCTCGAGCTGCTCGGCGGCCGTCACCACGGGCCAGGGCTCGGGGGCCATGAACATCTCGACCGCCATCCCGAATCCGTGGGTGAAAGTCAAGAGGTCCCGAACGGTCACGGCCCGTCGGGCCTCGACCGTGTCCTCGAGCGGCCCGTCCGCCCGCCGCAGCACCCTGGGCCGGGCCAGCTCGGGTACTAGCTCGCCGATTGGCTGGTCAAGGGACAGGAGGCCTTCGGACGCCAGGGCGAGAGTCGCCGTTCCGGTCACGGGCTTGGTCATCGAGGAGATGCGAAAGAGCGAGTCACGTTGCATGGGTGGGCCACCGATCGTCTGGGATCCGAACGGCTCGGCGTAGGTCTGGTCCCCTCGGACCACGAGTACGACCAGGCCCGGGACCCGGTCGTCTCCGACATGCCGGGCGGCGACCTCTCGTATGGGGGCGAGTCTCTCCGGATCCATCGTCTCGACCATGGCTCCTCCTCGTTCTTCGACCCTCGGACCGTGCCGGCTCACCGTGATGGACGGGGCCGAGGATGGGAGATCATCGCGACCCGGAGCCACCGGGCCGCGGGGATGTCTCCTGGACCGATGATGTCAGGGCGCGGCCTCCGTCTCCAGGTTCGATGGCCCGGACCGCGCCCGACCTCCGTTGGCTAGCATCGAGCCCCGTGGCCGTGCGCGAGGTCCCGCTCAGCCAGGCCGACTTCGAGCCCTACCGCCGCGAGCTGACCGGGTACTGCTATCGGGTGCTCGGTTCGGGATTCGAGGCCGAGGACGCAGTGCAAGAGGCCATGGTCAGGGCCTGGCGCAACCGGGAGACCTTTGAGGGCCGCTCGAGCGTTCGGTCGTGGCTTTATCGCATCGCGACCAATGTCTGCATCGACATGGCGCGCCAAGTCCAGCGGCGGGCCCGGCCGATGGAGATGGGGCCGGCCGCGCCGCCGGACTCGAACCTGCTCGGGCCGCTCCTTCCCGAGGCCAAATGGGTCACGCCGATCCCCGATGCCTTGGTCGGTGCGGCGGATCCGGCGGAGATCACCGAATACCGGGAGTCCATCCGTCTCGCCTTCGTCACCGCGCTCCAGCACCTGCCGGCCCGCCAGCGGGCGTCGCTCATTCTGTGCGAGGTGCTGCGCTGGCAGGTCTCCGAGGTGGCCGAGCTCCTCGACACCTCGGTGGCCGCGGTCAACAGCGCCCTGCAGCGGGCTCGAGCAACGCTACGCACGATCTCGCCCGAGACGGGGGCCGAACCACTCGGCGACGCCGACGCTGAGCTGCTCGGGCGCTACGTCGACGCATTCGAGCGCTACGACATCGAGGCCCTCGTCGCGCTGCTGCGCGACGACGCCATCCAGTCCATGCCGCCTTTCGAGCTGTGGCTCCAGGGGGCGCGGAACATCGGCCGCTGGATGCTCCAGCCCGGCCCCGACGGGTGCCGGGGCTCCCGGCTTCTGCCGACATCGGCAAACGGCTCGCCGGCCTTCGGCCAGTACCGGGTCGATCCCGAGGGTGGCTACACACCCTGGGCGATCCAGGTGCTCGAGATCTCGGACCACAAGATCGTCGGGATGAGCTTCTTCCTCGCCTTCCTCGACCCCGAGCGGCTATTCCCGAGCTTCGGGCTCCCGCTCCATCTCGACGGTTAACCCGGCCAGATGGAGGAGTTCGCTCAACTCGGAGGCGAGCTGGTCGACCACCAGCTGCCCTCGGGACCGGTGGGCGAGGAGGGCGAGTTGCGCCAACTCGTCGACCGCTTGGAGGTCGGGTGCATGGCGACCACGCAGCACCCGTTGGACCAGCACCGAGCCGTCCGAGGAGAACACGCGCGCCCGACACCAGACTCGGAGCTCCTCCATCGAGCTGTCGACGGAGGCAGAAGAGCGATCTCATCGCCGCGGTGCGATGAGCTCCGCGGGCGGCGCCCGTCTGCATCACGGGACCATCGGACAACGATCAAGCGAACAACAACGGCGAGAGGAGCCAGTTATGCCTATTCGTGAACGAGCCCCTATCGGGGCTCCCTGTTGGGCCGACTTGTCGACCTCGGATGTCGAGGGCAGCCGCAAGTTCTACAGCGAGCTCTTCGGCTGGGAGGCCGGCGAGGCCAACCCGGAGTTCGGCGGCTACTTCATGTTCACTCGTTCCGGGGCCCCGGTCGCGGGGGGCATGGGGGGCATGGGGGACATGGCCGCCAGCAACGCGTGGCAGATCTACCTCGCCACCAACGATGCCGAAGCCACCGTCAAGGCCGCCGCCAGCGGCGGGGCGCAGATCGTGGGTCCGCCCATGGCGGTCGCCGACCTCGGGGTCCAGGCGGCGTTGATCGACCCGACCGGAGCGCAGGTCGGGATGTGGGAACCGCACCAGTTCCCCGGCTTCACCGCCCTGAACGAGCACGGCGCGCCGAGTTGGTTCGAGCTGCTCACCAAGGACTACACCCGCGCGATCGCCTTCTACCAGGAGACGTTCCACTGGGAGACCAGCGCGGTCGCCGACGACGACAACTTCCGCTACACGATGCTGGTCGATTCGGCGAGCGACAGCCAGCTGGCGGGGGTCATGGACGCCAGCAGCTTCCTCCCCGGCGGGGTGCCGTCACATTGGTCGGTCTACTGGGAGGTCGAGGACGTCTCCGCCGCGGTCAAGACGGTCCAAAGGCTCGGGGGCGCCGTGGTCGCCGAGCCCGAGGACACCCCCTACGGTCGGCTCGCCACCTGCGCTGACCCGGCCGGCGCCCAGTTCAAGCTGCGTACCGGAACCTCCTGAGCCGAGCGACGCTCTCACGGGTCGCGTCGCCGACGGCGGGAGTGCTGTCGGCGGCGTGATCCGCTCGACGGGCCCGATCCCTACCGCATGGTCCGAAAGGCCGAGCGAACCTCGTCGACGAACAGCTCGGGTTGTTCGAACGCGGCGAAGTGGCCGCCAACACTGAGCTCGTTCCAGTACCGCAGGTCGCTGAAACGTCGCTCGGCCCAGCGGCGTGATGCCCGGAAGATCTCTTTGGGAAAAATCGACACACCGGTGGGAACCGACACCCCCGTGGTCCGGAAGGATTGGAAGCTTTCCCAATAGAGACGTCCGGAGGATGCGGCCGTAGCCGGGAGCCAGTAGAGCATGACGTTGTCCAAGATGCGGTCAGCACCTAGCGCGGCGACCGGGTCCCCGTCGGTGTCCGTCCACGACCAGAACTTCTCCAGGATCCAGGCGCACTGGCCGACCGGGGAGTCCGTGAGCCCGTAGCCGAGCGTCTGGGGCCTGGAGGCTTGTTGGGTTGAGTACCCCGAGTCCCACCGCCGGTAGTGCTCGAGCGACGCCAGGGCCGCCTTCTCGGGTTCGGTGAGCTGCTCGAGGTCCTCGGGCAGAGGCGGGGCGATGACCATGTTGAGGTGAACGCCGGCCACGTGGTCGGGATCGCCGATCCCGACGGCGGTCGAGATGGCCGATCCCCAATCCCCGCCCTGAGCCCCGTAGTGCGTGTAACCGAGCCGGGCCATGAGCTGGGCCCATGCCCCGGCAATGCGCTCGACGCCCCACCCCGCCGTCGGCGGCTTGTCACTGAACCCGTAACCGGGGAGGGACGGGCAGACCACGTGGAAGGCGTCGCCGGGGTCGCCACCGTGGCTGGCTGGATCACTCAGCGGACCGAGGACCTCGAGAAACTCCACCACCGAGCCGGGCCACCCGTGCGTGATGACGAGGGGGAGGGCGTCAGGCTCGGGCGACGGCACATGGAGGAAGTGGATCCCGAGACCGTCGATCTCGGTCCGGTACTGGGGAACGCGGTTGAGGAGTACCTCACGGCTTCGCCAGTCGTACCGATCGGACCAATGCATGCACAGGTCGCGCAGGTAGGCGATGGGCACGCCCTGCGTCCAGTCCTCGACGAGCTCGGGCTCGGGCCAGCGCGTCCGGGCCAATCGTTGGGCCAGATCGTCGAGCACCTCGTCGGCGATGTCGATGGTGAAGCTGGCGACGTCGGTCACGGTCGAGCCCTCCGTCTCGGGGTCGAGGCCTTGTCGGTCCGGTGCATCGCTCCGGGCAACTGACCCGAAGCGGCGGACGAGAACCGGCTCGACATGGTCATCGACGCCGTGACCCGAGTCAACTCCTCGTCGACTAGGGCAGCGTGGCTGCGCCTGCCGAATCTTTCCGGCGCCCCGATGTTTGATTGTGTCGATCGGTGCTCCATCGAGTCGCCGGCCGAGCTTCGGCCGGCGACCCTCCGGCCCGCGGTCGATCTCCTATGGTGCCAGGGTGGCTGCGCACGGAAAGGCTTCGCCGATCGGCGCGTGGCTGACACGTCGTGGTCCTCGCCGTGTACCGGAGATCACGGTGTTGTTCTGGACGATCAAGGGGCTCTCGACCGCCATGGGCGAGGCAACCTCGGACTTCCTCGTGCACACGATCGCTCCGGTGGTGGCGGTGCTCTTGGGGTTTGGAGC
>JBEDUR010000019.1:0-13349 GCA_040414865.1 Acidimicrobiales bacterium | reverse complement strand
TCTCCACGCTCTTGTGCCAGGCGTACCCCACGGTCGACCGCCACCCAGCACATCACCTTGGAAGCGGTGAACTGCTCGGGCTGGCCCCTCACCTCCCAGATGCCTTGATCAGGTTCGTGGCGGCGGTCCACCGCCTGGTCGACCAAGGAGGCGACAGACTCCCAGGTGGCGTCGGCTATCTGGATGTTGCTGCGTTGGGTCTGGGTCCAGATGGCGTCTAGGAGCATGCCCCACACGTCGAGCTGCCGCTGGTCGTACGCGGCGTTACCGATCCGCACCGGCTTGGAGTTCCGCCAGCCGCTGAGGTGCTCCAAAAGGTGTTCGGTCAGGTCCCGCTCCCCGCCGATGCCGTACATGATCTGGAGGTGGGGTGTGGCGCTGGCGTCCGTCGCCGCGCTGCCGATGACGACGTCCAACACGAAGGCGAAGAAGTGGATGGCCTCCCAGGCGAAGCCCATCCGGTAGAGCGAGCGGAGCCCGAAACACGAGTCCCGGATCCAGGTAAACCGGTAGTCCCAGTTGCGCGCCCCTCCGGGGGTCTCGGGTAGCCCAGTCGTACCGGCGGCCATGATGGCGCCGGTGGGGGCATAGCTGAGGCCCTTCAGCGTGAGGGCACTCCGTTCGATGTAGGCGCGCCAGGGATGGTCGGGCACCCGCGCCGCCCGCAGCCAGTCGCGCCACGACTGCTCGGTGGTGTCCACCGCGGCGAGGGCGTCCTCCACCGACTCGATGGATTGGGCGCCCCAGGTGAGGGCCACATACGCGCTCTCACCCTTGTGGATCGTCCCCTGGCCTATGCAGCGCTGTCCCATGATCTCCAGCCGGAAGTTGCTGGACAGCGTGAGGGTCAGGTCGCTTTCGGGGTCCTTGATGGCCACGGCTCCGTAGCCCGGCCCGGTGTACTCCCCGGTGCCCCCACGCCGTCCGTAGTCGAAGTTGGGGATGCAGTCCACCGCCATGTCCACCTGGCCATCAGTACAGGTCGCCACCCGCAACAAGGCGCCCATGGCGATTGACTCCCCGGGCGCCCGCCGGTAATCGGCCCGACGGGTTCCCTCCGAAGCCGGGACCATCACGAGGAGGTCTTTCACCTCGACCCAACCCGTCGGCGTGTGCCAGGTGGTCTCTTCCACCATGGTGCCGGGGATGTAGCGGCGGTCATGGGGATGGCCGGCGTTCTGCGGGGCGAAGCGGAAGGAGCCGGCCTGACGGTCCAGCATGGCGCCGAACACGCTCGGAGAGTCTGGCCTCGGCAGGCAGAGCCATTCGATGGCGCTGTCTGCCGCCACCAGGCAGCTCACCTCGCAGTCAGACAGGAAGGCGTAGTCAGCGATTGGAGGGAACGTGCTCATGAGAGAGAGATCCTTTCGAGTGTCCGGCTGTCATCTCGCCGTGATGGGCGCGGGTCGCACTTGTAGTAACGAAAGGCCTGCGTGCTCGCGCGAACGAACTCCGCTATTGCCGCCGGTGACGATCACAGCCTTCCCCTTCAAGGTCATATGGACCCTCAGGTTGGTAGGACGCGATACATGCCAGGAACCGGTCCACTCTCTCAAGAGCGGCTCCTCCGACAGAAGCACGCCACTGAACGCAACATCACGATTCTTGACCTTCAACAGGCGCTTGTCGAGCGTTTTTTTGGTTCGCCACGTGAAGGTGGGTGACCAAACCGCGAACTCGAGCGCACCCTGCGCCGGGTCGCAATGGCTGCCGGGCTTTCGAGGAGGCAAGCGCACTCCTGGCTTCGACGGTCTTTTGGAGCAGTGTCGATCACAGCTCGCAAATGAGGAGCGAGGAAGCGCTTATCGCCGCCGCCACGTCGCAAGGCGTGAGCATGGCGACGGGGATACCACGAGTGGGTGCCTTCAGTAATGGCCGCCTTTTGGGGGAGCGGGCCCACGCCGAGACCGAAACATGGCCATGCTTTGGCAAGCTCCGCCCTCGCGTCCAACGAACTTGACGCGCTGCCTTTCACTGGTGGGGCGCTGAGGGACTCGAACTGCGAACCTGCTCAGCGTCATGGCAGGCACTTTCTTCCGGTGTTTCCCAAAGCGTTTGCGGCATCTCGGCCGCCTCGCTCGTTCGGCCGGCGCGTGGGATAGGTGGCTGACGAAGGAGGGGTGGACTGGGCCTGCCTCGCCCATGCCGCGAAGCGGACACTTCTAGGCGCCTTATCTCCTAACCCCGCCCGGCGCGGTCGGCGCCCCAGGCAGGACTCGAACCTGCGCACCCGGCTCCGGAGGCCGATGCTCTATCCGCTGAGCTACTGGGGCTGGGGCAAATTCACCGTATCGTGTCTGGGCATGACCCGTGGTCGCCAGGGCCCCCTTGGCGATTTCGACAGCCCGGTGGAGCCGGTGCTCCTACCAGACAACGCCGAGGTCGACCGGACTGGCCGGCTGGCGATTGCCGGGGTCGACTTGATCGAGCTGGCCGAGGAGATGGGGACGCCGCTCTTCGTCTACGACGAAGCCCACATCCGTGCCCGCTGCCAAGAGGCGCTCCGGGCTTTCGGAGAAGGTGTCGCATACGCGACGAAGGCCTTCTTGTGCAAGGCCATGGCCCAGCTCGCCTGCGAGGAGGGCCTCTGGCTCGATGTCTCGACCCTGGGTGAGCTCGAGGTCGCCCTGGCGGCGGGCGTACCGGGTGAGCGGCTTGTCCTGCACGGGTCGAACAAATCGGAGGTCGAGCTCACCCGGGCACTCGAAGTGGGCATCGGTCGCATCGTGGTCGATTCGTTCGACGAGATCGCTCGCCTCGGTCGGCTGACCGACGACGCCCCGACGACAGCGTCTCGCCCTCGCGTCCTCGTCCGGGTGACCCCGGGGGTCGAGGCGCATACGCACGAGTTCGTCCGCACCGGCCAGGAGGACACGAAGTTCGGGTTCTCGGTGGCGGCGGGGGCGGCGGCCCAGGCCGTGGCCGCACTCGAGCTCATGGGCGGGGTTGATCTCGTCGGCGTGCACGCCCACATCGGGAGCCAAGTGTTTGACGTGGCGTCCTTTGAGCAGGCGGCTGAGGTGCTCGGGAGTTTCGCCGCACCGCTCCGCCTGCCTGAGCTGGTGGTGGGGGGCGGGCTTGGAGTCGCCTATGTGAAGGGCGAGCGCGCCCCGACCATCACCGAATGGGCCGACGCCACTCGGGTCGCGCTGGCCAAGGTCGGGGTGGCCCCCGAGACGAGAGTAACGGCCGAGCCCGGACGGGCGATCGTGGCCGGGGCGGCCGTGACCCTGTACCGGGTCGGTTCGATCAAGGAGCTGCCCGGGATCAGGACGTATGTCTCGGTGGACGGAGGGATGAGCGACAACCCCCGGCCGGTGCTCTACGGCAGCGGCTACGAGGCCTTTCTTCCTCGGGCCACCACCGACCGCCGGCCTCGGTTGGCTCGCATCGTGGGCAAGCATTGTGAGACCGGCGACGTGCTGGTCGCCGACGCCCACCTCCCCGCCGACCTGGTCGTGGGGGACATCCTGGCCACCCCGGTCACTGGTGCCTACGGCTACTCGATGGCGTCGAATTACAACAAGGTGCCCCGGCCACCTGTCGTCTTCGTGGCCGGAGGGAGGGCGAGGGTGGTGGTTCGCGGGGAGACCGTGGACGACCTGCTTCGCCTCGACGCCTG
The DNA here is from genome assembly GCA_040414865.1 of Acidimicrobiales bacterium. Classification (GTDB taxonomy): domain Bacteria; phylum Actinomycetota; class Acidimicrobiia; order Acidimicrobiales; family RAAP-2; genus Palsa-461. The sequence goes on along the minus strand of JBEDUR010000019.1, from coordinate 9,727 downwards.
AGCGGGAGTTCGAGAAAGAGCGCTTACGCCAGGCGGTAGCGTGATCGCGTGAGCCCGACCAGGAACGACGCTCAGACGGTCCGGGTCGCCCTGCTCGGTTGCGGCACCGTCGGGACCGCCCTCGTGGAGATGCTCTTCGACCCGGCGAGCTCCCGCGAGATCGAGCTGTCGGCAGGGGTCAGGCTCCAGATCGTCGGGATCGCCGTGCGCCGTAGGGAAGCGTCGCGCTCGATCCGACCCTGGTTCCCGAGCGACCTGCTGACCCAGGACGCCAAGGGATTGGTCGAGCGGGACGACGTGGACGTGGTGGTCGAGCTGATCGGCGGGCTCGACCCGGCGCAGCGCCTCGTGGAGACCGCCATCGGCGCCGGGAAGTCGGTAGTAACCGGGAACAAGACCCTCCTCGCCCACGTCGGCGGCGACCTCGGTGAACTCGCCTCGGCCAACGGGGTCGACCTGCTCTACGAGGCGGCGGTGGGCAGCGCCATCCCGGTCGTACGACCGCTCCGCGAATCGCTCGCCGGCGAACGCATCCTGCGGGTGATGGGCATCGTCAATGGGACGACAAACTTCATCCTGAGCCGCATGTCCGAGCAGGGGATGACCTACGACGAGGCGTTGGCCCTGGCCCAGGAACTGGGCCTGGCCGAAGCCGATCCCAGCTCGGACGTCGAGGGCCACGACGCCGCGGCGAAGGCGGCCATCCTGGCCAGCCTGGCTTTCGGCGCCGACGTGACCGTCGATGACGTCCACCGGGAGGGCATCACCGCCGTGACCCAGTCTGACGTCCGTTACGCCGCTCAGCTCGGCTACGTCATCAAGCCGCTGGCGGTGGTCGAGCGGATCGAGGCGGGCTCGGCCATCTCGGTGCGGGTGCACCCGGCCCTGGTGCCCTCCGGCCACGCGCTGGCGTCGGTCAACGGCGCCTTCAACGCCGTGTTCATCGAGGGGGAGCACGCGGGCGAGCTGATGCTCTACGGCCAGGGCGCGGGCGGGAGCGCGGCGGCCAGCGCAGTACTCGGGGACCTGATCGTGGCGGCTCGGCACCTCCGCCACGGGGGCTCGACTCCGCCCGCCTCGCGTCGGGTGGCCATCGACATCGCCCCCGTTGAGCGGCTGTGGTCGCCCTTCTACCTCAGCATGGACGTCATCGACCGCCCGGGCGTCCTGGCCTCGGTGGCAAAGGTGATGGGCGAGCACAGCGTCTCCATCCGTTGGATGGAGCAAAAGGGATTGGGCGAGGAGGCCAGGTTGATCTTCCTCACCCACATGGCCGAGGGAGGCGCCGTCTTCGACACCGCGGGCGAGCTCCGGGGCCTTGAGGTCGTGGACCGGGTCGGCGCAGTCCTCCGGGTGATTGGCACCGAGAGCTCGGCGCCCAGCCCGGACGCCTGACATGGTCGGCTGGCGGGGGGTGATCGAGGAATACCGCCAACACCTCCCGATCGCGCCCGGTGACCCGGTGGTGACCCTGCTCGAGGGAGGCACCCCGCTCATCCCGGCACCTCGCCTCGCCGAGAGGGTCGGTGCCAAGGTCTACCTGAAGGTTGAAGGGGCCAACCCCACCGGGTCGTTCAAGGACCGGGGCATGACGGTGGCCATTTCGAGTGCCCTTGCCCAGGGCACCAAGGCGGTCGTGTGTGCTTCGACCGGGAACACCTCGGCGTCGGCTGCCGCGTATGCCAGCCGGGCAGGCCTGCGCTGTGTCGTTTTGATCCCCGAGGGCCACATCGCCTTGGGCAAGTTGGCCCAGGCGCTCGTGCATGGGGCCCGGGTGCTCCAGGTGAGGGGAAACTTCGACGAAGCCCTCCAGATCGTGCGCGAACTCCCGAAGCGGGCGCCGGTGAGTGTGGTCAACTCGGTGAACCCGATGCGGATCGAGGGCCAGAAGACCGCGGCCTTTGAGATCGTCGACGTCCTCGGCGACGCTCCTGACATCCACTGCATCCCGGTCGGCAACGCCGGCAACATCACCGCCTACTGGCGCGGGTACTGCGAGTACCGTGAGGCCGGCCGGGCCACCAGGCTGCCGAGGATGCTCGGGTTCCAGGCTGCTGGGGCGGCGCCAATCGTCCTCGGTCACGTGGTCGACCAGCCCGAGACCGTGGCCACAGCCATTCGGATTGGAAACCCGGCCAGCTGGTACGCGGCAACGGCGGCGGCCAGCGAGTCCGGTGGTGCCATCCGGGCGGTCACCGACGAGGAGATCCTGGCCGCCTACCGCTTCCTGGCCGAGGAGGAGTCGGTCTTCTGCGAGGCCGCGTCGGCAGCATCGGTTGCGGGACTGTTGGCCAGCGAAGTCACTCCCGATTCGACGGTCGTGTGCGTCCTGACCGGGCACGGGCTGAAGGACCCGGACCTCGCGATCAGCCAGATCGCCGTACCCTCGGTGATCGACGCCGAGATCGAGGCGGTCCTGGGCGAGTTGATCTGAGATCACCGTTCGGAAGGCCGACGCTCTGCGTGTTGGTCAGAGTGGCGCGGTTGCCGAGGGCAGCTAATCCGGTGACGAGTAACCGCTCCCAAGCCGTCGAGCACCTTCCGGACTCGTGGGACGTTCTGGTTCCATGGTCGTGGCGTAACAACGTCGAGCATGCTTCGACGAACTCGTCGGTGGCGAGCAGGAAGATGGAGTCGTTGACCGGTTGGCCCGGGGGAGCACACGCCGAGCGCTGATCGCCGCTGAGCGAACCCACGTATTGGGTTCTGCGTCTCGGGCACTGCGGCCCCGTGCCAGCTCCCGAGCGGGTGACTAGGATGCCCCGCCGTGTACGACGCGATACCGCACCCGTAGTAGCGGTGAGCTCATCGAGCCCGACGGGGCGCACGCGAGCGAAATGGGGGACAATTTCGCGCGAGCAAGTGGTCATGGCGGGCACCCGGTCGGTGCGCTCGGGCGGGTTCAAAGAGATGACCATCCGCAGCCTGGCAGCAGAGCTTGGCGTAGCCCCGATGTCGCTGTATCGGCACGTGAAGGACAAGGACGACCTCTTGACCGAGGTCGTGGATCGCATGCTGGCCCGTGTGTGGCGACCGCGCAAACGAGACCTCGGTTGGCAGGCCTGGATCTCAGACGCGGCCGAACGCCTGCGGAACTTCCTCGTGACCCAGCCGGCTGCCCTCCACGTCTATCTGCTCCGCCCGGTTGTGTCGCCCACCTCGGTGGCTCGGATGAACGCGATGGTCGAGGTCTTCGAGGGCGCGGGGATGGGTGGGGATGCCGCTCGCCGAGCGTATGCGGCAGTGCACACCTACACCATCGGCTTTGCCGCGTTCGAGGCTTCCCGGGGCCGTTGCGACGAAGTGGCCGATAGCTCCGACCCACTTGCTCAACAGCTCGCCACCTATACCACTCGACAGCAGTTTGCCGTGGGGCTTCGCTACCTGCTCGACGGGATCGAACGCGACCGCGCCTTGGACGAGGTGGCTTTTCCAGTCGGGGCGGACGTGCCCGGCTAATCACCGGGGTACGACGGCCCGAGGGCCGATCGCAGCACGATCAGCCGGTTGACGAAGCGGTCCAACGCCGCGGGGTCGTCCACGGCTCCTCGGGTCACGACGGTCTCGGGTGCGGCACCGAGCAAGATCCGGCGCGTAGGCACCTCGAGCTTTTTGCCGTTGAGAGTTCGGGGCAGCCTGTCGACCGCCACCACCTGGTCAGGAACGTGTCGGGGAGAGAGCCCGTCTCTAATGCGGTTCCGCAGCTCGTCTGTCAGGTCGCCGGTGGCCGTGGCTGGATCGACGGTGACGAAGAGGAAGAGCCGGCCTTGCGAACCGAGCTCGCTCGTGTCTACGACGAGCGAGTCCACCACTCCGTCGACCGCGTCGACGATCCGGTAAAAGTCGGCGGCGCCGCTGCGCACGCCGCCGCGGTTCAAGGTGGCGTCCGAGCGTCCGTAGATGACACATCCACTGGACTCGGTGACCTTCAGCCAGTCACCATGACGCCAGACGCCCTCGAAGAAGGAGAAGTAGCTGTCGTGCAGGCGGATGCCGTGAGGATCGTCCCAGAGGCGGACCGGCATGGAGGGCATCGGCTGGGTGATCACGAGCTCGCCGGTCTCGCCGACGAGCGCCGTTCCATGCTCGTCGAAGGCCTCGACCTTGGCCCCGAGCATGCGGCACTGGATCTCGCCCGCCCGCACCGGGATCAGCGGGCACGGACCAACGAACGCGGTGCATAGGTCGGTACCCCCGGACATGGAGGCCACCAGCACGTCGTCGGAGATCCGGTCGGCGGCAAACGCGAAAGCCTCGGGCGACAACGGCGCACCGGTCGAGCCCACCGTTCGGATGCGCCCGAGCCGGTGGTGCTCGCCTGGTATGTAGGCGCTGCGACGGAACACGTCGAGGTAGGGGGCGCTCGCGCCGAAGAAGGTGATGCCGAGTTCTTCGGCGAGTTCCCACAGTCGACCCTGATCGGGCCAGATGGGGCTGCCGTCGAAGCAGACGATGGTGGCCCCTACCAGCAGGCCTCCGACGAGGAAGTTCCACATCATCCAACCGGTCGTCGAGAACCAGAAGAAGCGGTCCTTCGGCCCGAGGTCGCAGTGAAGGCTGAGCGCCTTGAGGTGTTCGAGCACGATGCCGCCGTGCGAGTGGACGATGGCTTTGGGCGGACCAGTCGTGCCCGACGAATACAGGATCCACAGAGGGTGCTCGAAGCGGAGTGGCCGGGCGTCGAGCTCGGCCCGCTCGGCAGTCAGCTCGTCCCACCTGAGTGCGTTCATGGCGGGCGGATCCCGACCGGTCACGACAGTGGCGGCCAGCCCGGGCAGCGCTGCCGCCAGCGCGCGTGCCTTGGGGGTGAGATCGAAGGTCCTGCCGCCATAGCGGTAGGAGTCGGCGACGATGAGGACGGTCGGATCGATCTGCGCGAACCGGTCGACCATGCTCGTCAGCCCGAACTCGGGCGCGCACGCCGACCAGACCGCCCCGATGCTGGCGGCACCAAGGAAGGCGACGACGGCCTCGGCACCGTTTGGCAAGACCGCGGCCACCCGGTCGCCAGGACCGACCCCGAGCCGCCGGAGGCCGGCGGCGACGGAGCCAGCCATCGCACGGAGCTGCCCGTAGGTGAGCTCGGTGCGGTGCCGCTCTTCGTCTTCGGCAATGAGCGCGAGGTCGCCTTCGGGGTGCACAAGCACGGTGTCGAGGTAATTGAGGTACTGGTCCGGGAACCACCGTGCGCGCTCGACCTTGCCCTCGTCGCGCAGCACCACCCGGTGGTCAGGAACCTTTGGCCCCAGCGAGAAGTAACGCCACAGCGCGCCCCAGAACTCCTCGATGTGCTCGACCGACCACCGCCACAGCTCCGGATAGGCCTCGAAGCCGTGGCTGCCGTCTGCGGCCAGCCAGCCCATGAATTGGCCAAGCTGGGATGACGCCGAGCGCGCGGCAGTCGGCTCCCACAGCAGCGTCCCCTCCTCGACCCGGGCCGAAGACGGTCGGCCTGGTCGGTCAGCCAAGCGGTCTCCTCTCACCTCGGTGCCCGGCAGCCAAATCTACGGGCTCCTCGGCCCGATCACCCTCCGGGAACAACCAGACGGCCCTGGCTGTTAAACACCTCTTAGATGCGGCTGTTAAACCGTTGGCAAATGTTGCCGCGACCCGGTTCCAGCCGCTACAATCACGACATACCACCTGCGCCCGGAGCGCTTCTTTCGGGTCTCTTCCGCGACCCCAGTACACTGCGAGGCCAGTGGCGATGGGGGGTTTCGTTCCCCTTAACCCTTGGGGCCAGACCCCCGTCCTGTTTCCCGCAATAGCTCTTGCGGCGCCAACCATGAGGAGGCCGATGACTGCCGAACAGCAGCTCGAACGGTCCGTGCTCGAGTCCAAGGAGCGTGACGAGCTCCACGCGATCGCCCAGGCGATGGACCTGAAGACGACCGCCCGGTCGAAGAAATCCGACCTGATCGACAAGATCCTGTCGGCGACCGGCGTGCCCAACGGGAGCGCCAACCCCGAGGCAGCCGAGCACCAGCCTTCTGCCAGCCCGACCAAGGCCAAGGCCGGCGAGACCAATGGGTCGGCCGCCTCGTCCATGGCCGAGATCGAGGCTGAGCTGGACGCCACCGTGGCGACCAACGGCTCGGCCGCGGCCGACGGCAGCCCGGCCGAGGAGCCGCCTCGCGCTGCGGTGGCCAGCGGGGTGACCACCCGGACCGAGCCCCAGCAGCGGACGGGCACTCGTCCCGCCCCCCACCCCCAAGGCGGGGAGCCGGGAAACCGGCGCAACAACCGGCGTCGCCGCCGTGAGCGCGGCGGGGACCGGGAGTTCCAGGGCGGCCCGGGCCAGGACGGTCCCTACACCGGTGAGCTGGTCGAGGTTCGTGGCCTGCTCGACCTGCGAGACGAGGGCTACGGGTTCTTGCGCTGTGATGGCTACCTGCCTTCGTCCAAGGACGTGTACGTGTCGATCAGCCAGGCCAGGCGTTTCGCCCTTCGCAAGGGCGACTACGTCGAGGGTGCCTGCCGGCCGGCTTCCAACAACGAGCGGTTCCCAGCGTTGCTCCGCATCGACACCGTCTCCGGACTCGACCCCGAGGTCGCCCGCAATCGCCCGCGCTTCGAAGACCTCACGCCGCTGTTCCCTGACGAGAAGCTCGTTTTGGAGGAGGACGGGTCAAAGGAAAACCTGACTGCTCGGATCATCGACCTGCTCGCGCCGATCGGCAAGGGTCAGCGCGGCATGATCGTTTCGCCCCCCAAGGCGGGCAAGACGACGGTCATGAAGCAGATCGCCCACTCCATCGAGGCCAACAATCCGGAGGTCCACCTGATGGTCCTCCTCGTTGACGAGCGGCCTGAAGAGGTCACCGACATGCGGCGCTCGGTGAAGGGCGAGGTCATCGCCTCTACCTTCGACCGCCCGGCCGACGAGCACACCACCGTGTCGGAGCTGGCCATCGATCGGGCCAAGCGACTTGTCGAGATGGGCAAAGACGTCGTGATCATCCTTGACGGGATCACCCGGCTGGCCCGGGCCTACAACCTGGCTCAGCCGGCCACCGGCCGGATCATGTCCGGTGGTGTGGACTCCGGAGCCCTGTACCCGCCGAAGAAGTTTTTCGGTGCCGCCCGCAACGCCGAGGAGGGTGGCTCGCTGACCATCCTGGCCACGGCTTTGGTGGAGACCGGATCGAAGATGGACGAGGTGATCTTCGAAGAGTTCAAGGCGACGGGCAACATGGAGCTGCGGCTCGACCGGCGCCTGGCCGAGCGCCGCCTGTACCCGTCGATCGAGGTGAACGCCAGTTCGACCCGCCACGAGGAGCTGCTCTTCGAGCGCGGCGAGCTCCAGCAGGTCTGGAAGCTGCGCCGGGTGTTGAACGCCCTCGCTGCCGAGGGGAACGCGGCTCCGGGCCTCGAGCTGCTCATGGACAAGATCCGAACGACCAAGTCCAACCGGGAGTTCCTGGCTGAGATCGCCAAGGGCCCGACCCCCAACGGCTGAGGGAATACCGATCGCCCCGGGGACCTTGAACCTGCAGAGCTTTGAAGAAGGAAGTGAGCGAACGATGAAGGCCGGTATCCATCCCGATTACGGAGAGGCCACGGTCCGCTGTTCGTGCGGGAACACCTTCGTCACCCGCTCGACCAAGGCCGACCTCCACGTCGAACTGTGCAGCGAGTGCCATCCGTTTTTCACCGGGAAGCAGAAGCTGGTCGACTCGGGTGGCCGGGTCGAGCGTTTTGAGCGCCGCTATGGGCAGCGCAAGAACCCGAGGGCTCGTCAGGCACGGAGTTCGTAACGGCCCTCGGTCCGGCGGGCCGGAAGGCCCCGTAGGCTACGTCGGTGCCTGAGCCGTTGGATGCTCGCATGGCCCGGCTCGAGACGGAGTACGCGGCGGTGCTGGACGAGCTGGCCGAGCCGGCCACCTCGAGGGACCGAGCACGTCTGCGAGACCTCTCCCGCCGGCGCAAAGAGCTCGAAGAGCCGGTGTCGGTCTGGCGAGAGCTCGAGTCTGCCCGCCAAGACGTCGACGCCGCCCGGGAGATGGCCGAGGAGGCGACCGGGGAGGAGCGGGAGCTTGCCCGGGCCGAGCTCGACCAGTCGGAAGCGGCCGTGGTCTTCCTCGATTCGCGATTGCGGGGCCTCTTGCTGCCCAAGGATCCCAATGACGGCCGGAACGTCATCGTGGAGATCCGGGGGGCAGAGGGCGGCGAGGAGGCGAACCTCTTCGCTCGGGACCTGTTCACCATGTACACCCGATTCGCCGACCGTCACCACTGGGGCCTCGAGGTGCTCTCGGAAAGCGCGACCGGCCGAGATGGGCTCAACGAGGTGACCTTCATGGTCAAGGGCGACGACGCCTGGCGTTACCTCGAGCACGAAGCCGGACCCCACCGGGTGCAGCGGGTTCCCGTGACCGAGTCCAAAGGGCGGGTGCACACCTCGGCCGCCACGGTGTCGACCCTCCCCGAGGCCGACGAAGTGGACGTTGTGATCGACCCGGCGGACCTCAAGATCGACGTCTACCGGTCCACCGGCCCCGGAGGTCAATCGGTCAATACGACCGACTCGGCGGTGCGCATCACCCACCTCCCGACAGGGATCGTCGTCGCCATGCAGGACGAGAAGTCACAGACCCAAAACAAGGCCAAGGCGATGACCGTGCTGCGGGCGAGGCTGCTCCGTGCGGAGCAGGAGCGTCAGGCATCGCAGATCGCGGCAACCAAGCGCTCCCAAGTCGGCGGCGGCGGCCGATCCGAGAAGGTGCGCACCTACAACTACAAGGAGAACCGGGTCACCGACCACCGTGTCGGGCTCACCGTGTACAAGCTGGATCAGGTGCTCGCCGGCGACCTCGACGAGTTCGCCGAGGCCCTGATGGCCGACAAGCGAGCCAGGCAGCTCGGCGAGGAGGACGCCGAGCACGCATGAGCGATCTGGGTGCCGAGACGGCCGACCGCGTTGCCCTCGAGCACTCGCTGACGCCCGGGCTCCCCCGGCGCGAGGCGCGCTGGATCCTGGAGGAAGTGGGCGTCAGTCCCGGTGGGCCGGTCGACCGCGACCAGGCCCAGAGGGCCGGTGAGCTGGCCCGCCGCCGCCTCGCCGGCGAACCCCTGCAGTACGTGCTCGGACACTGGCCGTTCCGCCACCTCGACCTCGTGGTCGACCGGCGGGCCCTCATCCCCCGGCCCGAGACCGAGTGGTTGACCGACGTCGCGCTGGCCGAGGTCGACCGACTGGTCCGAGTGGGGAAGCCGACCCGGGTGGTCGACCTCGGCACCGGGACGGGGGCGATCGCGCTGGCCATCGCCACCGAGCGGGCCAGTTACGGCCTCCAGGTGATCGGCACCGATCTCGACGAGACGGCGCTCGACCTCGCTCGGACCAACGGGGAGCGCGTGGCCGGCGCATTGGGAGCCACCGGGTCGCTGACGTGGCGCTCGGGCCGGTGGTGGGAGGCCCTCGATCAAGCGGAGCGGGGTACGGTCGCCCTGGTGGTGGCCAACCCGCCGTATGTGTCACCTCTCGAGTGGGAGGCGCTCGACTCGGTGGTCCGGGACCACGAGCCCTACCGCGCGCTCGTGGCCGCGCCCGGCACCGATGGCACCGCCGGGCTGGCCGAGATCGAGGCGATCCTGGCCGGGGCGCCTGAGTGGTTGTCGCGCCCGGGTGCAGCGGTCATCGAGATCGCCCCGGCTCAGCGGGACAGCGCCTTGAGGGTGGCCGAGCGTTTCGGGAGTGACGGCGCCGAGGTGCTGGCCGACCTGA
>JBEDUR010000018.1:0-6099 GCA_040414865.1 Acidimicrobiales bacterium | reverse complement strand
CCGTGTCGGTGCTCGAACCCCTCGCGGATGCGCCGGGCCGATCGATCGGGATCGGCCGGAAGCAGGGCTGCGGTGCCCTCGGCCACGTTCGAGAGGTCGACTCCCGCATTGGCGCAGACGAACCCGTGCGGTGTCTCGGTGATCAGGAGGTCCCCGCGGCGGCGCAGCACCCGGACCGACTCGCCCTCGACGAGTGCGCGTTTGGCCTCCATCTCGTCGCCGTCCTCGCCTCCGTCGACGGTGACGATCCGGCCTTCGGCCTTCGAGACCACCTTCTGGGTCACCACGACGACGTCGCCGTCAGCCAGTTCGACCGCTCCGCCCCCCAGCGCGCTGGCCAGCAGACGGCCCAGGTCGTCGCCCGGGCGCACCTCGCCCATCTTGGCGATCGGCAGGATGACCAGCGCTCCGATTGCCTCGGTGTCAGAGGGCATCGACCACCGCCTTGGCTAGGGCTACCTGTTTCTCGGCGTCCGACATGACCGTCGGAGTCACGACGCAGCGCATCCCCAGGGCCTCGATGTCTCGGGCCAGGGACGCGTCAGCCTCGTCGATCACAAAGGTACCGACCCACGAGGTGTACAGGCGGGCAACGCCGAGAGCACTCGGCTCGTGTCCGAGCTCAGCCAGGAGCCGGTCGGCCGGTCCGCGTAAGGCCGCGCCAGCGACGATGGGAGAGACCGCTACCACCCGGTCGCGACGCGCCTCGAGTGCGCGGGCGACACCCGGCACGGCCAGGATCGGCCCGATGGAGACGACCGGGTTGGACGGGCAACCCACCACTAGGTCGGCCCGCTCGATCGCCTCGAGCACGCCGGGCGCGGGAAGAGCCCGCTCGGCCCCGTCAAATCGAATGGACGCCACCGGCACGTCGTGCCGCAGTCGGACGAAATAGTCCTGGAACCCCACCTCTGACCCTTCGTCTTCCGCTGGGTCGGCCAGGGTGACCCGGGTCCGCACCGGGTCGTTCGACATGGGCAGGAGGCGGGTCCGCACCCCGCGGGTTGCGGCCAGCTCCCCGATCACTTCGCTCAGCGCGGCCCCGTCGGCCAATCGTTGGGTTCGGAACAAGTGCGTCGCGAGGTCCCGATCGCCAAGCTGGAACCAGGTGACCCCCCCGAGCACCCCAAGCTGCTCGGCGACCGTCCAGGTCTCCCCGGTCACCCCCCAACCGGTCGCTTTGTTGTCCAGGCCGGCGAGGGCGTAGGTCACGCTGTCGATGTCAGGACAGATGTAGAGGCCATGGAGGACCAGATCGTCGCCGGTATTGATCACCGCGGTGATCCCGGCCGGGTCGACCACCCCTGCCAGTCCGACGAGCAGTTTGGCCGCACCGACCCCTCCGGCCAGAGCCGTCAGCACGGGCCGAGCCTACGTCGGCCGGAGCCAGGGTCGACACGGCCGCCCGTCAGTGGCGCTCCCGCCTTCCCGCCCGCTCACCGACCGGTCCAGACGCTCCGACGCCACGGCGGCTGTGGGAGGCTCGCGCCATGGTCGACCAGCCTCGTCTTCGCGTCGCGCTCGATGCGACCCCGCTCATCGGCTGGCGAACCGGGGTCGGTGAGTTTTGCCGGGGGGCGCTCGGCGCGTTGGCCCAGCGCGACGACCTGTCGGTGAGCGGCTTTGCGGTCAGCTGGCGGCGGCGGACCTTGGCTCACGACGCGCTGCCGCCGGGAGTCTCGGCCGAACAGCGGGCGATGCCGGCCCGGCCCCTGCACCTGGCTTGGCGAAGCTTCGGCGCCCCGCCGGTCGAATGGTTCGTGGGTGATGTGGACGTGGTGCACGGCACCAACTTCGTGGTGCCGCCAACCCGAAAGGCCGGCCGGGTGGTGACCGTCCACGACCTCACCGTGGTGCATCACCCCGAACTCTGCGATCGCCCCACCCTGGCCTACCCGGCCTTGATCCGGCAGGCCCTGCGCACCGGAGCCTTCGTGCACACGCACTCGGCGTTCGTGGCCGCCGAGGTGGTGGAGGCGTTCGGCGTCCCGCCCGAACGGGTGCGGGCCGTGCCTTCGGGGGTCCCCGAGCGGCCGGAGACAACCAGCGCGCAGGTCCCCACCGGCCTGCTCCCGCGGGGCACGAGTCGCTACATCCTGAGCGTGGCCACCGCCGAGCCCCGCAAGGACCTCCCCTCCCTGGTGAACGCATTCGACCAACTCGCCGACGAGCGGCCCGATGTGGCGCTCATCCTGGCCGGGCCGCCGGGGTGGGGCGAGGCTCAGCTGGCTGAGGCGCTCGGTCGCGCCGGCCACCCCGAGCGGGTGGTCCGCCCCGGCTGGCTGCCGGACGCGGCGCTGGCGGTGCTGCTTGAGCACGCGAGCGTGCTGGCCTACCCCTCCCGTTACGAGGGGTTCGGTTTCCCCGCGCTCGAGGCGATGACCCGGGGGGTCCCGGTGGTCGCCACCATGGCCGGTGCCCTTCCCGAGGTGCTGGGGGACGGAGCGGCACTGGTTCCGGTCGGCGACGTCGATTCTCTGGCCGACGCCCTGGTCGGCGTGCTCGACTCGCCGGCCAAGGCTGAGGCGTTGGCTGCGGCCGGACGCCGCCGCGCCGCCCGGTTCAGCTGGGCCGCGTGCGCCGAGGGTCTCTCCTCTCTTTACCGGGACCTCGTCGCCGAGACGCACGGCGCGACTCGGCGGTGAGCGCGGCATCGAACGGGCCCGTGCGGCCGACGGTCCTCCTGGTGGTGCAGCAGCTCCGTCGATCGGTTCCCGGCGGGATCGGCACGTATGCCCGGGGACTCCTCTACGGCCTGGCCGGGCTGGAGCGCGAGCGCGGACTGACCGTGGCCACGGTCACGTTGTATGCCAGCTGGACGCCGTCGGACCCGTTGGAGGACTACGGGCGCGAGGTGCGCCGGGTCCCGCTGCCGTCGCGGATGCTCACACGGGCCTGGGACCGAGGGGTCCTGCTCGCTCCCCGCCACTACGACATTGTTCACGCCGTGTCTCTGGGTGCGCCCGGGATGCGCCGAGGCAGCCGGTCGGCCCTGGTCGTGACGGTCCATGACCTCACCTGGCGCCGCTTCCCCGAGACGAGCACCAGGCGGGGCCGCCAGTGGCACGAGGCGGCGCTGAAGCGTGCTATTGGCGAGGCCAAGGCATTCGTTGTCCCCTCGTCGAACGTGAAAGAGGAGCTGGTCGAGTCCGGAGCGCGGCCGAACTCGGTGACGGTCATTGCGGAAGGCGCCGACCACCTCCCTCCGCCACAGCCCGAGCGGGCCGCCGCCCTCCTGGACCGGGCCGAGGTGCGCGGCCCTTACCTGCTGACCGCGTCGACCCTCGAGCCCCGCAAGAACCTCGGTCGCCTGCTCCGCGCCTACGCCGCCGCTCGTTCCGAGGGGCTGGAGTTGCCCCTCGTTGTCGTGGGTCCCCGCGGGTGGGGTAATCCGGGGCTGTCGCAGGCGCCGACCGATGGGGTGGTCCCCCTCGGCCCGGTCGATGACGCCGTGCTGGCCGCCCTCTACCGAGGGACCAACGCCTTTGTTTACGTGCCCCTCGCCGAGGGGTTCGGCCTCCCGCCGCTCGAGGCCATGGCGCAGGGGGTTCCCGTGGTGGTCAGCAGTGCTGTGCCGAGCGTGGGTGACGAAGCGTCGGAGCCGGTCGCCCTGCTCGTCCAGGCCGAGGACACCGACGACATCGCCGCGGCGCTCCTGCGGATCACCTCCGACCGGCCGCTGGCCGCGTCCTTGGCGGAGCGAGGGGCCGCTTTTGCCGGGTCGCGGACCTGGCGGGCGGCCGCCGGTCGCCACCTCGAGCTGTGGGCTCGGCTGTCGTGAACCACGCGCCACTCCAGGTGTCACTGGACGTGAGCGCTATCCCCGTCCGGGCGGCCGGCGTGGGCCAGTACGCGCTGGCTTTGGCCGGCGCTCTCGACCGACGGGACGACGTGGAAGTCACCTTGGTGGCCCGACGAAACGACCTCAGCCGTTGGCGGGCACGCGCGCCCCGATCGGCGATCGCCGGGTGGGCGCCCGAACCCCGACCGCTCCGGCTGGTCTGGGAGCAGGTCGGACTGCCTCGGCGCCTACGTTCGGCCGGACTCGATCTGCACCACGGCCTCCACTACACGATGCCCGAGCGCTCCACTCTCCCCATGGTGGTCACCGTTCACGACTGCACGTATTTCGACCACCCCGAGTGGCACGAACCGACGAAGGTCCGCTTCTTCCGCCGAGCCATCCGGGTCGCGGCCGAACGGGCGGCGGCGGTCGTCTGCGACAGCGAGGCCACCGCCAAGCGTTTCGAGCAGCTGTGTCGGCCTCGTTGTCCCGTGGTGGTGGCGCCGCTCGGGGTCGACCACGGTCGGTTCTCGCCGGAGGAGCCGGCACTCGGGTGGGACCACGCACAGCTCGCCCGGCTCGGGCTCGACGCCGGTCGGCCGCTCGTCGTCTTCATCGGGACCCTCGAGCCGCGCAAGGGGGTGGCTACGCTCCTCGGTGCCTTCGACCGGGTGGCGGACCGGTTCCCCGACGCCCGCTTGGTCCTGGCCGGCCAGGCCGGGTGGGGCGAGCTACAACCCCGGGCGGCTTCGACCAGGCCCGAACGAGTGGTGGTCACCGGCTACGTCCCCGACGACGCGGTCCCGGCCCTATTGCGCTGCGCTTCGGTCGTCGCCTATCCCTCCCTCGACGAGGGCTTCGGGCTGCCGGCCTTCGAAGCGCTCGCCTGTGGCGCGCCCCTCATCACCACCTCAGGCACGCCGATGGCCGACGCCCTCGGTGACGCCGCCGTCCTGGTTCCGCCCAAGGTGGTGGACGCGCTCGCCGACGCGCTGGCCGCCGAGCTCGGCGGCGATCCTGAGCGCGACCGGCGCCGGCGTGCCGGAATGGCCCGGGTGGCCGGGCTCACCTGGGAGGCGAGTGCATCTCTCCACCTCGACGCCTACCGGATCGCTGCGTCCCGCTGAGCCCGTCGACGCACCCGAGCGGCCGAGACCGCCGCCGGTAGGGTGCTCGTGTGCGGGCGCTCGTGACCGGCGGGAGCGGCTTTGTCGGCCGCCATCTCGCCCATCACCTCGAGGCATCGGGCGACGAAGTCGTCTCGATCGACCTCGAGGTCGACGTGGCCGACCCGGAGGCCATCGGCGCCGCGACCCGCACCGCCCGGCCCGACGCCGTCTACCACCTGGCGGCACTCAGCCATGTTGGGGACTCATGGGCGTTCCCGGCCGAGGTGCTCCGAGTGAACGTGCTCGGCACGGCGGGAGTGCTGGCGGCGGCCCGCAGCCTGGAGGTGCCACCGGTCGTTCTTGTGGTCAGCTCAGCCGAGGTCTACGGCGCGGTGAGCGAGGACCAGCTCCCCATCTCCGAGTCGGCCCCGCTCCGGCCGCTCAGCCCGTACGCGGCCAGCAAGGCGGCGGCCGAGCAACTGGCCGCGCAGGCCCATTTCGGCTACGACCAGCCGGTCGTGGTGGTGCGGCCGTTCAACCACATCGGCCCGGGTCAGGGGCCGGGGTTCGCCGTCTCCGCGCTCGCCCGCCGGATCGTCGAGGCGCAGCGCTCCGGTTCGGGCACGGTCGCGGTGGGAACACTGACCGCTCGGCGCGATTACACCGACGTGCGCGATGTGGTGCGCGCGTACCGAGCCCTCGTCACCGGCGGCCAGCGCGGAGCGCTCTACAACGTCTGCTCCGGATCCGACGTGGCCGTCTCCCAGGTGGCCGAGCGGCTCTGCACGCTCGCAGAGGCGGAGGTCCAGCTGATCACTGATCCCGACCTGGTCCGGCCGGTGGACCTCCCGGTCTTGCGTGGCGACGGATCTCGTCTGGTCGCGGACACCGGTTGGAAACCCGAGATCCCCCTCGACGAGACCCTGTCGGACGTCCTCGCCTACTGGCGCGACCAGGTCACCGACGCTTAAGCCTCGACCTCCCCGGTGGGGGCTATGCAGCGCCAAATCGGATCACGGCTGCGTGCCGTCGCCCCCGGAGCTGCCAGCCGGCGATACGAGCCTTCTTTGCCTTGAAGATGGCGGTCGAACGAGGGCTACCCCGTGCAACCGGTCACAGAGCTACTGCAGTTGTCCGGGCTATTGCTGCTCACGATGCTGTCGAAGAGCGCCACACTGCCCGAGAAGTTGAAGATGCCCCCGCCGA
>JBEDUR010000017.1:0-5264 GCA_040414865.1 Acidimicrobiales bacterium | reverse complement strand
GCGCAACTGGACTCACCAGATTCCAAGAACGCCGCGTCAGGTTCTCCCCAGGATCAACGTCACCTTCCGTACCTGGACCGGCCGCTGACCACCAGTTCGCCTCCGACGAGGAGCCCGAAATCGCCTCAGGAGTCCCGGTCTGTGCCACGCTCGTGGCGATGGCCAAACGCGCCCGGTTCTTGGCTTCCCCATCGCGAACGGCGTCGTGAGCGCTTCGACTATGGCTCGAGATTCGGCCGACGACGGGTACCGGCCACAGCCCCCTGACGTGGTGGCGGTCATGGCGAATGGCGGGCCGCTCCAGCTGGTGTGGAAGAACGAGATCGGCGCCCTCACCTTCGAGCTCGGGCCAGGGGCCGATCGGCGCTTCGTCAAGTGGCTCCCGAGGCGTCCCGACGCCGAGCTGGCCGAAGAGATCGCGCGCCTGCGTTGGGCAGCGGGTTACATCACCGTGCCACAGATCCTGTCCACCGGGAGTGACGCCAGCGCGACTTGGATGGTCACCGCCGCGCTGCCCGGCGAGAACGCCATCAGCGATCGCTGGAAGGCCAACCCAGCGGCCGCGGCAACAGCGATTGGGGCGGGCCTCCGCCGGATGCACGACTCGTTGCCCGTGGCCGACTGCCCCTTCTCTTGGAAGGTTGAGGGCCGATTGGCCGATGCCAGACGGCGGGCCGAGCTCGGGCTGATCGACCCGAACAGCTGGCACGAAGATCACCAGCCGCTCGGTCTTGCCGAGGCCCTCGCGCTCGTGTCCAACCCTCCGCCAGTCGACCGGCTAGTGGTGTGCCACGGGGACGCCTGCTCGCCGAACACCCTGATTGGCGAGGACGGCTCCTGCACGGGGCACACCGACCTCGCGGACTTAGGGGTGGCCGATCGCTGGGCCGATCTCGCCGTTGCCACCTGGAGCACGGTGTGGAACTTCGGTGAAGGGTTCGAACACCTTGTTCTCGAGGCTTACGGGATCGGGGCCGACCCCGAGCGCACTGCCTACTACCGTCTGCTCTGGGACCTCGGTCCCTGAGACTGCCCATACCGGCGAGAGCACCGGGAGGGTCCGTCAGAGCAGCCGCTCGTCCCTCAGGCTTGCCGACCCTGTCGCCGAGCGGAGACCGCCGTGAACCGCGGGTGGTCGGCGTAGCCGGGGTATCGCCAGCCGACACACCCTCCGGCCCCTGCCACAGATGGATTGTTAGCCTCGAGGAGACATGGACGACCGGCCCGCTGTCGCCACGGCCTACCTGGAGCACCTCAGCGCGCACGATCTGGCCCTCCTGTGCCCTGAGGACCTGGAACTGCTGGGCGTCCAGCGGGCCCGAGCCACCCTCGGCTCCGACCCGGACCGACTGGAAAGGCTGCTCGGTGCCGGAACGCTTTTCGACGCGGTGTTTGCTGACGCGTCTCGTGACCGGCCGCTGCTGAGTGCCTCCCCCTTTCTCGTGTTCGGCGTGTGCGTCGAGCGTGCCGCGGACGAGCTCGGCTCGACCAGTTACGTCGCCGAATGGTTGGGGCCTGGACGGCGGGCCCCGGTGTTTGACGTCGATCAGCTTCAGGAGTTCCTCGCGCCCACGCGTCGGCGTCTCTTTCTGACTGAGCTGCTCGCCTCCTACACCCATGTCCGCAGCGGCTCGGTGGTCCAGTTCACCCGACGCGGGATCCGCCGCCAGCGGTTCTCGGAGCTCGACCCGGCCCGGCTGGCCTCGCTCCTCGACGTCGTTTCCGACGAGGAACGGCCCGGCGTGCTCCGTCGGCTGGGCGACCTGGCCCTGTTCCTCACCGGGGTCTTCCCGGACTCGGTTGCTCGCCGGGGCTTCGGTCCGGTCGAAGAGGGCCGGCTGATGCGGTCCGGCCGGATACCGGCCGGCCGGGGGGCCAGTCACCCGGCGCAAGCCAGGTCGTGGGCGGATGAATCGGTGGGGGCCGTCGACTTGCTCGGCCAGCTCGGCCCCCGTTGGTACCGGGCCGCGTTCGCGCTCGTTCCCCGCCCAGTGCCGGCCACCATGGTCGTGGTGGGCGAGCTGTCGGAGCGATTTTCCCAGGCCCGGCGGATCCTGAGCTTCATCACCGAGCGGTTCCTCTTCCCGCACCGGGAAACCTGGTTCGGGCCGGCTGCCAATTGACCACGCGGAGGGACCAGCCCGTGACCGAGGAGCCGGAGACCGTCCTCACCGGTGGGACCCTCAACCCCGTCGTGCGGATCGGTGACACGGTCCGCCGGGCGGCGGGGCCGTGGACGCCGACCCTCCACCAGTTGCTCCGCCACGTGCGCGGCCGGGGTTTCGATCTCGCCCCCGAGCCGGTGGGCTTCGACGAGCAAGGCCGGGAGATCCTCACGTACATCCCGGGGATGACGGTCGGCTGGCGGATTCCGTGGCCTGCGTTCGTTCGCACCGACCGGCTGCTCGAGGAGATCGGGGCGGCCACCGCGTCCTACCACCGGGCCGTCGCCGATTTCCGGCCCGTCGGAGTGGTCCCGTGGCTGTCGGGCCCGGCCGAGATCGGGAGCGAACAGATCGTCTGCCACCACGACCTCGCCCCGTACAACACGGTGACCGTGGATGGCCGGCTGGCGGGGATCATCGACTGGGACCTGGCGGGACCGGGCGCCGCCCGCTTCGATCTGGCCTTCGTCGCCTGGCAATGGGTGCCCCTGCACGGGCCCAACGTCACCAGGCACCTGGGCTGGGAGCCGGCGCCCGAGCGCGCCAGCCGCCTGCGGCGCCTCCTCGACGCCTACGGCTTGACCGAACGCAGCGGCTTCCTGGACGACGTGGTCGCTCGGGTCACCTACAACCGCGACCTCATGATTCGCCGAGCAGCCGAGGGAAGCCACGAGTACCAGAACCTGATCGACCAGGGGCACCTCCTCGGCATGGCCGAAGCTCTGAGGTTCCTCGCCGAGAACGGGGCTCGGCTCCAGGATCAGCTCTAGTCACGTCGGTCTTCAACGCGTCGAAGTCGAATGGTCTGCTCATCCCAACCTGTCACCGCGCGCTCTCCTGCCGGTCCAGAACCACTGCTCGGGCCCTGCTCAACGGAGGCCTCGTGGGTGGGAAGGGGGGCGAGCGGCGAGGCGCCGACGACGGTGACGGGGGACCTCGTCGCATTCAACTGACCCGGACGTTTCTGCGCTCCGTGCGGTGAGTGGGCACCGCAGTGGCATGCTGGCGGGATGGCGAACGAGAAGCTGACCTTGCTGGCGGTCCATGCACATCCCGACGACGAGTCATCGAGCACCGGCGGCGTGCTGGCCCGCTATGCCAACGAGGGGATCACGACCGTCCTTGTGACCTGTACCAACGGCGAGTACGGCGACGGTCCCGATCACGTCAAGCCGGGTGAGGACGGTCACGATCCCGGCCAAGTGGCGAAGACCCGCTTGGTCGAGCTGGACGAGGCGTGCCGGCACCTCGGGGTCACCCACCTCGAGAAGCTCGGCTACCACGACTCGGGCATGCCCGACTGGCCCTACCGGGAGGACAACAACGTCTTCTGCAACGTGCCGCTCGAGGAGTCGGTCAAGCGGGTCGTCGCACTGGTGGAGCGGTACCAACCGGACGTGATGGTCACCTACGACAGCGCCGACGGCTATGGCCACCCCGATCACCAGCAGGCGCACCGGGTGGCGGTCGAAGCCTTCCGCCAGACGGGCATCCCGACGAAGCTCTACTTCATCGCCCGCCGCCGGCGCGACTGGGAGAAGATGCGGGAGCGGATGGCAGCGGCAGGCGTCGAGGTGCCGACTCCGCCGCAGCGACAGCAGGACCCCGAAGCCATACGGCGGATGGAGGAGCGCGAGGCGCGCATCACGACGAACGTCGACGTGTCGGGTGTGGCGCTCCGAAAGCAGGCGGCCTTGGCTGCGCACGCCAGCCAGCTCGACCGGTCCTGGTGGGTCCGGTTCCCTGAGGATGCTTTCGCCGAGGTCTTCGGGCAAGAGAGCTTCATCCGGGCCGAGGACCGGACGGGCGCGTCGGTGCCCGAAGACGACCTCTTCGCCGGGCTGCGCTGAGGGCCGGCGCCTGGCAAGGGGGTCCGGGAGCGGCACTTGGCTGCCGGTCTCCCCGCCGGGCTGCGATGCTTCGCGGCTGACCCGTTCGGCAACCGAGCCGGGCGGGAACGAGGGAACTTGGCGGACCGAGGAAGCCCGATCCTCGTAGTCTCGGGCGGTGATCGAGATGATGCGGTTCCGCCTTGCACCCGGTGTCGACGAGAACGACTTCTGCCGCGCCGACAAGGCGCTGCAGGAGGGCTTCGCCTACCAACAGCCCGGCCTGCTGCGCCGGACGACGGCCCGCAGCAACGAAGGCTGGATCGTCATCGACCTGTGGCGCTCTGAGGACGACGCCGACCGGTGCGCGGATCGGTGGGAGACCGATCCGGCCGTGGCCACATTCTTGGAGCTGGTCGACCGCAGCTCGGTCACCACCGAGCGTTACCACGAGCTCGACTGAAGAAGCACGGGTCGCGACGCCGTGGAGCCGTGGTCGATCCAAGGATCGGCTCGCTTCCGCAATGGAAAGCGCGCGGCGAGCCACGGGTGGTTCAAATCAGGCGGTGCCTCCTCGCTGGGGACGAACCCCGCGTGACCCGCCCTCGATCTACTGCTGAACCAGCATCAGGGCGTTGCCCTCGGGATCGGTCACCCCGGCCAAGGTCGGGCCGCCGGGGATGTCGAAAGGTTCGATGGTCACGCTGCCTCCGAGCTCGCGGACCCGGTCGAGCGATGCCCGCAGCTCGCGGACTTGGACGTAGAGCACGACCCCGGGCTCACCCTGACGAATGTGGCCGCTCGGACCCGGCTCGGGCCCGCCGATGCCGGGCGAGATCTGCGGCATCGTGCCGTCGCCGACCTCCCAGTTGAACAGGTCTCGATAGAAGGCGGCCTGGCCGCCGGGGTCGCGAGCCACGATCTCCCAGTGCACGACCGGCCGCGCCCAGTCCTTGCTCACCGCTGACACCTCCTCGACGGTCCGACGCTACCTTCCGGGTCTGTCCCGAGCCGGCGGCTCCTCGGGTCGTAACAACCCTGTTCATGGGGACCGCCGGGTGAGAAGCCGATCCAGATCCTCAGGAGCTCGCCATCGCTCCGGGGTCATCCGAGATGCTGATGAGCGGGGCCGGCCGGCTCGAGGGGAATGGTGCGGAGCGGCCCGGCGTTGAAACCCGCATCTGGTGTGGGGGGACGGTTGAGGAGGTGCGCCCATGCCTGCGGTCACCGTAGAAAATCTGCTCGTTCTGCCCCGCATCGAGGACCCGGG
>JBEDUR010000016.1:0-8353 GCA_040414865.1 Acidimicrobiales bacterium | reverse complement strand
GCGAATGGTACGGCCGGGGACTGGACCGGGAAGGCTCGGCCGTCGTCGCCGCCGAGTTCGAGCGGGCCGGAGCACGCTTCGGTGCCCTCGACGTCACCGGAGGGTACGGCGGGATCGAGCTGCAGATCGGGGCCAACACGCTCATCGCCTACGGCAACGACCGGCTGAAGCACGAGATGCTCCGACCCATCCTGATGGGCGACCAGCGCGCGTGCCTCCTGTATTCAGAACCAGGCGCCGGCTCTGACCTCGCCTCCGTGCAAACCCGGGCCGAGCGCGACGGCGACGAGTGGGTGGTGAATGGCCAGAAGGTCTGGACGACGGCCGCCCAGTCCGCCGACTTCGGCTTGCTCATCGCCCGGACCGACTGGGACCAGCCCAAACACCAAGGCGTCAGCTACTTCATCCTCCCCATGCACCAGCCCGGGGTCGAGGTCCGGCCGCTCAAGCAAATGACCGGCGAGGCCCAGTTCAACGAGGTCTTCTTCAGTGACGCCCGAGTGCCGGCCTATCACCTGGTGGGAGAGCTGAACGACGGCTGGCGAGTGCTGCGGACCGCCCTCGGGTTCGAGCGCCTGGTGATGGGCTCGACCGGCACCCGGACCCGCGACACGCGGCGCCTGCCCGTCGGAGGATCGATCGACCTGTTCGACCTGGCCGATCGGATGGGCAAGCTCCATGACCCACTCGTCCGCCAGGCCCTGGTCGACCTCTACATCCTTCGCACCGTGATCGGCTGGAATGCCGTGCGGGCGGCCGGAATCGCCAGGGCGGGCGGCTTCTCGCCCGCGGCCTCGCTCGGCAAGCTGGCCATGTCCCGGCTGTTGCACGAGTCGGCCGGGGTCGCCGACCGGCTGCTGGGGATGACCGGCACCCTCTACGGCCAGGGCGCTCTCGATGCTCACGCCGCCAACCACGCCCTGATGATGGCGTTCATGAATTCGATCGGCGGGGGCTCGGATCAGATCCAGCGCAACATCATCGCCGAGCGGATCCTGGGGCTCCCCAAGGACATCGCGACCGACCTCGATGTGCCCTTCCGGGACGTCCCGAAGGCGGTCGCCGTCCGCCCCCTTGGCTCTGTGGCCCGCTAGCGCGGGAGCCTCAAGCTCACCAGGTCCGAGCCCGAGACCAGCGAGCCCGAACCTGTCGAGCAGGTCAATGACCACCAGCGGCTACCAGCGATCCGGACGACCTTGGGATCATCGGACAAGAGTCGGTCCCGAGCCCGTCGGCCCTCTGAACAGGTGCAACCCCGTCCAACTGAACCATCAGGGGCCTATTTGCAACCCACGTTGCAACCATCCTCAGATGCGGCGCAGCAAGCGCCTGGACATGACAAGCCCCCTCCGCCGTTGCAGCTTGCGGCGCACTCAGTGATCTCTCCGCAGGGAAGCCCGGTCAACCCGTGCTGTACGCCAGCGGGCAACCCGAGGTATGCCTCCGATCTCGACGAGCTGGCCGAGGGCTTCGGGGACTGACTGCTAGGCGTTGGGGTTGAACACCTGCAAGCTCGACTCCGAGATGCCGCAAGTAGATGCGATGGCGTGGAGGCCTGCCGGGGACGGCCAGCGGCCTGAAGCCAGGTCTTTTACCGCAAGGTCGAACGTCGAGTCTCCAGGCGCGTAGCTGCCTGCATCCTGAAGCCAGACCTTGGCCGCCGCCGCCTCTGGAATGGCATTCCGGATCTGAGTGCAAGCAGCCTTCGGGTTGTCATACCCGACGTACGCGCTCCCGTGGGAACTACAGGCAGCCAGGGTGGGAGCCGTCAACACCAAGGCGATGACGACCACTCGGGCCAGATGGGTGCGAAGCCAGGTCATCGGAGTGCGTTAATCCGTCGGCCGTCGAGACGTTTCCCTCAGGATCAGGACGCCGAAGCCGATCCCAATCCAGAAGGGCAAGGTCAGCGCCCCGAAGATGGCCCAGATACCGGCAACGCCCGCCTTCATCCAACCCGAAGTGGGCTCGCCGCGCGCCCGGTCGTAGCCCCGTTCGTAGGCCCTCTCGAGCCGATCCTCGTGATTGTGAGTCATTGGATCAACTGCCGCCGCAGGTCGCATGCAGCCCCGGGATCACGCTCTTAGCGCTCAACCAGTTGTTGATCGGATAACGCACGTTGTTGACGACGTAGTTGGCCATGCAGCTCGCCTCGGTCGGGGTGTAGCCCCGATGTTCGGCGCTCTGGGTCAGCCCATGTACCGAGTTCGGCGGCCAGCCGTTAGGGGTCGAGCTTCCGCCTCCCCCGATACGGACAAAGGCTGCAAGACCTACGGCCAAGACCACGGCGGCCAGCGCCAGGACCAGGATCCTTCCCACTGCTTTGGACTCCACTCCTTGGGTCAGCCGTCCTCGCACCGTCCTCCGGATTGGCGAACAGCGAAGGGGCGCACAGGCTATCCGCTACCGGTGATGCCAGAACCGCGGCCCCGGGGTCGGTCGTACCGGGAATCGACCAAGCCGTCGGCCAGCTCGACAAGACGGGACCTCTCGGCCGTCGCCTCGACGACTTCGTCGTAGTGGGACTGGTCCCAGTAGCGGTCGAGAGCCGACTGGTAGAGGTCCCGGAGGGTCTGGGGCTCGATCGCTAGCGCCTCGACCTGGACGAGGTCGCCATGACGGGCGACGAACCGCCGGGCCCGCGAGTCGGTCATCTTCCCCAGATTGCGGACCAGTCCCAGATCGTCGTCTGTTCGAGGAGCACGGCGATCTGCTCGACCTTGCTCCATACGTCGCGGCGCTCGAAGAAGTCCCCGAGGTTGGCGCCCCGACCCCAGCGGCTGACCTGGTACGCTCGTCCTTCGCCTGGGCGCCGCCCAGCGCACCCAATCACCGAAGCCGATGGACGGTCCGTGGCCAACATCAAGAGCCAGATCAAGCGCAATCGACAGAACGAGAAGCGGCGCCTCGCCAACAAGGCGGTGCGCTCGGAGGTCCGCACCCGGACCAAGACTGCGGTCGCGGCCGCGGCCGCCGGGTCCGACGACTCCGCGGAGGCCCTTCGGCTCGCGGTGAAGCGCATCGACAAAGCGGCCAGCCACGGGGTGATCCATAAGAACCAGGCGGCCAACCGCAAGTCCCGGCTCATGCGGCGGATCGCCGCCCTGAACGTCGAGCCCGAGTAGCCGAGCCTTCAGCGCCGGGCCGTCGGACGGGCCCGTAACTGCCGGCTGAGCCGGG
Source organism: Acidimicrobiales bacterium (assembly GCA_040414865.1). Taxonomy (GTDB): domain Bacteria; phylum Actinomycetota; class Acidimicrobiia; order Acidimicrobiales; family RAAP-2; genus Palsa-461. The sequence continues at coordinate 5,173 of JBEDUR010000016.1, read as the reverse complement.
CCACCAGGACCTCCAACACGAGCTCGGGTGGCAGCCCCGTCCTCCCCTTGAGATCGAGGTCGGCGTCGGCCAGCAACGTCATCGCCTGGGCAATGCGCTCGCTCCCGAGGCGACGGCCCTGCTCGAGCGCCTTCTTGGCCACGAAGGCGCTCCTCACGCCGAGCAACGAGGCCGCCTCCTCGGCGTCCAGCGCGTCGGGACCGTCGAGCCGGAGCATGTTGGCGTAGTGGCGGTGCAGCACACCGAGCACCTCGGTCGGGGCTCGCCCGCCGGCCTCCAGCATGCGGCGTAGGGCCAGGAGCGCGGCCGGGATCGAGCCCGAGTCGATGGCGTCCGTCAGCTCCCAGGGCGGGACCGAGCCGGCACTGCCGAGAAACGGTTCGAGCTCCTCGGCCGAGACGCTCGCCCCCTCGCCGAAGGCGGCCGCCAGCGCATCGAGGATGCCCGCCAGCCGGCCCAGGTCGTCGCCGAGGTGGGCTTGGATGCGGCTTCGGCCGGCGGCGTCGAGGCGGACCGGCGCCGTCCGCATCTGGGCGGCCACCCAGTTCGTCCGGTTCCGCCCGGTTCCGACCGTGGCGTCGATGACTTCGCCAGCCGAGCCGACCGCCTTCACCAACGCCTGGGGGACGGTGCCGCCGCCACCCACCAGCACGAGGAAGGTCGAGGCCAGGGGGTCGGCGATCACTGCCGCCAGCGACCCGGCCTCCGTCGCCCCGATCCTCCCGGCGTCGCGCACGACGATCACCCGTCGGTCGCCCAGGAACGGCGGCGTGAGGCAGGCGTCGATCACCCCCTTGACGTCGAGGTCCTCGCCCGAGGCCCCGTGCTCCTCGACCACGAAAGTCGCGTCGCGGCCCCTAACCAGCCGGTCAATGGTGGCCCGGGCCTCTTGGGTGACCAGCGCCAGGTCGTCGCCCCGGATGAGCACGTTGTGGGGTTCTTCCATCTCCCGACGGCCCGGGGGCATCAGCAGCGCGCCTCGTCGATGGCCGCCAGCACGTCGCGAACCCTGACGGTTCCAGCGACATCGTGAACTCGGATCAGCCGGCACCCCCGAGAGATGCCCAGGGCTGCAGCCGCCAGGGAGGCGTCCCGGCGTTGGGTGATCTCGAGTCCGAGGACCTGGCCGAGAAAAGTCTTGTTGGAGGCCGACAGGAGCAATGGGTACCCAAGGCCGGCCAGCGCGCCCGATTGCCGCACCAGCTCGAGCGATTGCCCGGGTGTCTTGCCCAGGTCCAGTCCGGCGTCGACGACGATCTTGGACGTCTCGATACCCGCCCGCACGGCCCACCCCGCCCGTTCCGCCAGGAAGGCAGCCACCTCGGCCACGACGTCGCCGTAGACCGGCTCGGGGTCGGGGACCCTCGGGGCCAAGCGGATGTGGGTGGCGACCACGCTCGCCCCCGCGGCGGCCGCGGTCTCGAGGTAGGCCGGGTCGCCAAAGCCACTGATGTCGTTGCCGAGCACTGCGCCGGCGGCGTAGGCGGCCTCGGCCACCGAGGCCCGCCAGGTGTCGATCGAGATGGGGAGGTCGAAGCGCTCGACCACGATGGCGATGGTCCCGGCAACCCGGTCGAGCTCCTCGTCTTCGGTGACCTCAGGCCCGGGGCCCGCCTTCACCCCTCCAATGTCAAGGATGTCGGCCCCTTCGACTACGAGCTGCTCGGCCCGGCGGCACAGGGCGTCGAGGTCGAAGGTCAGCCCATTGTCGTAGAAGGAGTCGGGCGTCCGGTTCAAGATGCCCATCACGAGGGCGCGGTGGGTCAGGTCGTAGGAGCGCTCCCCGAGCCGGAGCTCGAGCATCAGAACAAGCGGGCCGAAAGCGCCTTGCGGTACTGCACCGTCCGCGGGTCCTCGGGTCCGAGCGCCTCCAAGACGTCGAGGAACTCTTGGCGGGCCTGGTCGTCCTGGCGGACTCGCTCGAGCAGCGAGTCGAGCCGCCCAGTCGGGTCGTCGCCCACCCTGACGTCGCGCTCAGTGAGCCGGGCCCGTGCTGCCATCGCCCGGGTCTCGGCCGTCTCGGGGACGCGGCCCAGGAGCGACAGCGCCTCCTCGGTCTCACCTCGCTCGACCAGGAGTTCGGCCAGCGCGACGACGGCCCCGGGATGATCGTGCTCGAGGTCGAGGGCACGCCGAATGGAGTCCTCGTCCCCCTTGGCCACGAGCAGGTCGGCCTCGCTCGGGGCCGGCGCGAGCCGGGCCACGAACTCGGCCACCTGAGCCTCGGGGAGCGCGCCGACGAAACCGTCGACCACCTTGGCATCGCGCAGCGCGTAGACGGCCGGGATCGACTGCACCTGGAAGGTGGCCGCCACTCTGGGGTTCTCGTCAACGTTGACCTTGGCCAGTTCGACGGCACCGCCGGTCGCCTCGACCACCTGCTCGAGGATCGGGCCGAGGGTCCGGCAGGGCCCGCACCAGGGCGCCCACAGGTCGACGACCACCGGGACTTCCCTGGAGCGCTCGACCACCGCGGTCTCAAAGGTGGCGTCGGTCACGTCGATCATCACCGGGACCCTACCTGGCGCAACGGCGCTCCCGGCCGCCTTCGGCCGGAACTGATGCGGAGGGACCAACTATCGTCTGCTCCGTGGCCGTCCGAGGCATCGATGAGGCAAATGTTTCTCACTGGTTCGAGACCAACGTTGAGGGGGTGGTCCTCCCACTCGACTTCCAGCTCATCGCCGGTGGGCGATCGAACCTGACCTTCAAGGTGGAGGACGCCGCCGGCCACCGGTGGGCGTTGCGCCGCCCCCCGGTGAGCCACGTACTGCCGACGGCGCACGACATGGGCCGGGAGCACCGCATCATCAGCGCGGTCGGCCCGGCCGGCATACCGGTCGCCACCGCCATCGGCCTTTGCACGGATGAGAGCGTGAACCAGGCGCCCTTCTACGTCATGGAGTTCGTCGACGGCCACATATTGCGCAGTGCCGAGCAGGTCGTACGTGCGTTCGACGAAGACCAACGGTCCTCGATCGGCATCAACCTCGCCGAGACCCTGGCCTCGCTGCACCGGATCGATCCCGACCAAGTCGGGCTGGGCGACCTGGCCCGGCGGGAGGGGTACATCGAGCGCCAGATCCGGCGGTGGAGCGAGCAATTCCGCAACGGCATCGTGAACGGGGACAACTACGACGGCCTGGTGGAGCGGGTCGGCACCGAGCTGGCTCAGCGGATTCCCGAGCAAAAGGGAGTCGGCATCGTGCACGGCGACTACCGCCTCGACAACACCGTCTTCGATGACGACGCCGGGGTGCGGGCGATCTTGGACTGGGAGCTGTGCACCCTGGGCGACCCCATGGCCGATCTCGGTCTGCTCATGGTCTATTGGAATGACCGCGACGAGGCCGCGGGCAACGTCGGCGGGTCGGCCACGATGGCCCCGGGCATGGCCCGGCGCAAGGACATCGTGGAGCATTACACCAAGGTGTCCGGCCGCGACGTTTCAGCGCTCCCCTTCTACACCGCCTTCGGGTACTGGAAGCTGGCCTGCATCATGCAGGGCGTCTACGCGCGGTACCTCGGCGGCGCGGGCGGCGGGGACACCGGCGGCTTCGACGGCTACCCGCAGACCGTTCGCCGGCTCGCCACCACCGCAGCCGACAACTTGGCCGCGTGGTGAGGCGGCGCCGGGGGAGATGAGCCCCGAGGAGCGCCCCCTCTACCGGCTCCACGGCGAGCGCCCGCTCGATCAGCCCGTACTGGTCGTCGGCCTGGAGGGCTGGGTCGACGCCGGCTTGGGCGCCGCCACCGCGATGGCCACCATGGTGGCGGCCGACGACAGCGAGCTGGTCGCAACCTTCGACGACGACCACTTCTTAGACCAGCGCGCCCGTCGCCCGGTGGTCCACCTGGTCGACGGGGTCACCACCGAGATGACCTGGCCCCAGACCCAGCTGCGCTCGGGGCAGGACAAAGCGGGCAATGACGTCTTGTTTCTGGTCGGCCCGGAACCCGATTTCCACTGGCGGGGGTTCGTCACGGCCATGGTCGAGCTGGCCCGAAGCTTCGGGGTCCGGCTGGTGGTTGGCCTGGGCGCCTTCCCGGCCCCGGCGCCGCACACGAGACCGGTCCGCCTGGTCGGCACGGCGCCGCCGACCTCGTCTGAGCTGATTGACCGGGTTGGCCGGACGCGAGGAGAGCTTGAGGTTCCCGCGGGTGTGAGTGCGGCACTCGAGCTCGGTTTCGCCGAGGCCGACATCGACATGGTCACGCTTTGGGCTCGAGTGCCGCACTACGTCGCGGCGATGGCCTTCCCCGAGGCCTCGGCCGCCCTGGTCGACGGGTTAGCAAGTGTGGCCGGGCTCAGCTTCGACACCTCGGAGCTCCACCGGGCCGCTGACGCCTCACGCCGTCAGGTCGATGAGGCGATCGCGTCGAACCGCGAGCACACCGAAATGGTGCACAAGCTCGAACGGGCTGTCGACACGTCCGAGGGCAACCCGCTCGGCATCGAGACGCTCCCCTCGGGCGACGAACTGGCGGCCGAGTTCGAGAAGTTTCTTCGGGGTGAGGATCATTGAGGAGCCGCACGTCCGAAATGGTGGAAGGGAGAACCGATGAAGATTGACGGCGGGATCGGGTTCAGCCCCGGCGGGGTCGCCCAAGCGGCCAAGGAGGTCGAGGCGCTGGGCTATGACGGGGCGTGGAGCGCAGAGACCGGACACGACCCGTTCCTCCCGCTCGCGCTGGCGGCCGAGGCGACCGAGCACCTCACGCTCGGAACGGCCATCGCCGTCGCGTTCGCTCGCAACCCGATGAGCCTGGCCATGCTGGCGAACGACCTGCAGCTCCTCTCGAAGGGCCGGTTCATTCTGGGGCTGGGCTCCCAGATCCAACCCCACATCACCAAGCGCTTCTCGATGGAGTGGTCACACCCGGCTCCCCGCATGCGGGAAATGCTGCTGGCGATCCGGGCCATCTGGGACTGCTGGGAGCATGGTACCCGGCTCGAATTCCGGGGCGACTTCTACACGCACACCCTGATGACGCCGTTCTTCAATCCGGGCCCCAACCCGCATGGTCGGCCCCGGATCATCCTGGCGGCCGTGGGCGAGCGGATGACCGAGGTGGCCGGTGAGGCCGGCGACGGCATGATCGTCCACGGGTTCACCACCCACCGGTACTTGCGCGAGGTGACCATCCCGGCGCTCGAGCGCGGAGCGGCCAA
>JBEDUR010000015.1:0-11813 GCA_040414865.1 Acidimicrobiales bacterium | reverse complement strand
CAGAACACGCCGAATACGGCGTCCTCGGCGACCACTCGGAGATCGCACCAAATGGCCAGCTCGAGGCCGCCAGCCACGGCGTGGCCTTCGACCGCCGCGATCACCGGCTTGGACAGCACCATGCGGGTCGGGCCCATCGGGCCGGGCCCGTCGTCGTGCACAGGTCGCCGGTCGCCCGTGGAGAGAGCCTTCAGGTCGGCACCGGAACAGAAGGTGCCGCCGGCTCCGGTGAGTACGCCGACCGCGGCAGCGGGGTCGGCGTCGAAGGCCTCGAAGGCGGCCCGGAGGTCCTCGGCGGTGCGGCTGTCCACCGCATTACGGACCTCAGGCCGGTCGATGACCACCACGGTCACCGCTTCCCGGCGCTCGACGCGGACCGTTCCAGCGGCTCCAGAAGGGGCGGGAGGCTGGTCGTAATTTGTGGGCACGGAGAGGGATTTTGCCATGGCCGAGCCGGGGTCGGGCGGCTCGGAAGGGATGACTCGTCAGTCGACTATTCTTGACTACCTCGGTCGACAATTAGGGCTCCTCCCGGTAAGGTGAGCGCGACGCAACATCCGGTCCGAGGGACGCTCGACGACCCCGGGCCAGGGAACAGGAGGACGCAATCGATGGCAATCCGACTGGGGGACACCGCCCCCGATTTCACGGCCGATACGACCGAGGGGACCGTCAACTTCCACGAATGGCTGGGCGACAGCTGGGGGATCTTGTTCTCCCACCCAAAGGACTTCACTCCGGTGTGCACCACCGAGCTCGGGGCTTTCGCCAAGGCCAAGGGCGAGTTTGACAAGCGGAACGCGAAGCTGATCGGGCTGTCCGTTGACGGGGTCCAGTCCCACAAGGGTTGGGCCGGCGACATCGAGGAGACTCAGGGCGCGGCCCTCAATTTCCCGTTGATCGGGGACGAGGACCACAGGGTGGCCGACCTCTACGACATGATCCACCCGAACGCCAGCGACACCAACACCGTCCGGTCGGTCTTCATCATCGGTCCGGACAAGAAGGTAAAGCTGACGCTGACGTATCCGGCCTCCACCGGCCGTAACGTCGATGAGGTCGTCCGGGTGCTCGACTCGCTCCAGCTGACCGCCGGGTACTCAGTGTCAACCCCGGTCAACTGGAACGAGGGCGACGATGTGATCATCGCTCCAGCGATCTCGGACGAGGACGCGAAGGTCAAGTTCCCGAAGGGCTTCAAGACGCTCAAGCCCTACCTCCGGGTCACGCCCCAGCCCAACCGCTGAACGCTCAGGGCGTCGGGGTCGGTCAGGGCTGCTGGCCCGCCGGCTCCGTCGGCGCGGGTCCGGGAGGTCGGAAGATGGCCGTTCGGTAGTAGGCGAGCTCGGCCACGCTCTCCTTGATGTCGTCCATGGCCCGGTGAGTGGTCTGCTTGCCGGGGGCCCCGGCGAGCGCTTCGGGGTACCAGCGGCGGCACAGCTCTTTGAGCGTCGAGACATCGACCGACCGATAGTGCAGCCATCCCTCGATCTCGGGCAGGTAGGCAGCCAGGAAGCGGCGGTCGGTCCCGATCGAATTCCCGGCCAGGGGCACGGACTTGGCCTGGGGAATGTGCTCTTTCAGAAAACCAAGAACCGCGCGACCCGCCTCCTCGAGGGTCAGGGTCGAAGCCTCGATGGCCTGGAGGAGCCCCGAACGGCTGTGCATTTCACGGACGAAGGGATCCATCGCCTCGAGCTGCTCAGCGCTGGCCGAGATGACCAGGTTCGGTCCTTCGGCCACGACGGTCAGCTCATCGTCGGTGATGAGGACGGCGATCTCGACGATGACGTGCCGGGACGGTTCGAGCCCAGTCATCTCCAGGTCCATCCAGGCGAGCACGTCGTGACGCTAGTCGTCACCTCGGCGGCGCCATCGGGTCGCCCTCGGGCCGGGGACGACCCGAGTCGGTAACTTCTCCTCCGGCGTGGTTTCGATCCCGATTCATCAACTGGACCCCGGGCTGCCCGTGCCCCACTACGCCCACCCTGGCGACGCCGGGTCCGATCTCTATGCCCGCGAAGACGCCCGTCTGGGCGCCGGGGGTGGCCGGGCCCTCGTTCCGACCGGGATCGTCGTCGCCCTGCCCGTCGGCTATGGCGGCTTCGTCTTGCCTCGCAGCGGTCTCGCCCTCAACCACGGGGTCACCTGCCTCAACACCCCGGGGCTCGTCGACCCGGGGTACCGCGGTGAGCTCTCGGTCCTCCTGGTCAACACCGACCCGGTCGCCGACTACCAGGTGGAACGCGGGGACCGGATCGCCCAGCTCGTGGTGGTGCCGGTTGCTCAGGCGGCATTCGAGGTCGTCGAGCGCGAGCACCTCCCGGCGGCCGAGCGCGGCACGGGAGGGTTCGGGCACTCCGGTCGGTGAGGCCACCCCTACGGGGGTCGCGGTATCGTGGAGTTGCTGCGGACGTGGCTCAGTTGGTAGAGCATCACCTTGCCAAGGTGAGGGTCGCGGGTTCGAGTCCCGTCGTCCGCTCCCAGGTCAGCCGGAGTTCCCCCGGTTGATGTCGCTCTCAGCGTCGTTCACTAGCGTCCATCGCGGCGGGATCTCCCACGATGTCCGCTCGCCGATCACGATCTGAGAGCGCCGCGGCCAGAACGCGGTCAGAGTCACGCTGCCAAGCACCTCGGCGCGGCACAGCTGACGCTAGAGCGAAAGCGGTCCAAGAGGTTAGGCCAGAGGTGTCCACCTCCCAAGGGGCACCGTTCGCCTGGGGCCAGGTGCCAGCCGCCACGACCCATCGGCTTAGCCGGGATTTTGAGGGGAAGGTTTTCGCGCCATTCGCCCTCAGGGGGCGCACTACCAACTACCTCCGGACACGGCGTCGGAGTCATTCTGGTCAGATAGCGTCGGAGGCGGTCATGGGCGTTGGGTACGGGAGCTAGTGCGATGTGACAAATCGAGGAGCTTCTGAACCCGGGCAGGCGTCCCCTCGATAACGATGACGACTCGCACGAACTCCGAGGCAGAGCAACCCGGCACACGAGCTGGCAAAAAGCCTCTTCACAAGCGGATTTCGGCACTCGTCACCGCAATCCGAACCCAGGACGACGCAAGCGTCGAGGCGGCGGTGTTGGAGCTCAGCCGGTCACGACGGCTCTTCGCTCCGCTGGCCTTCATTGTTGCAGCGCTTGTCATGCTCCTCGGCGGGGTCAAGCTCCTGTTCACGAACTGGCGGCTCACCCTTGTGCAGGTCCTGCCGGCGATGTGGATCTGGTTCGCGATGATCGACCTCAAGGCGCACGTCCTGCATGGCTCCACATTCCTCGTGGTACGAGGCCCCCTCTTGATCGTCGCTGGAGTGGCGATCGCGGCAATCACCGCGGCGAGCTTCTACTTGAATGCCGTCTTCGCCCTCGCGATCTCGAAGCCGGGTGATCCCGACATCGCACGTGCCTTCGTAGGCGCGAAAGGACACATGAGCACGATCCTTTCGTGGGGATTCTTGGTAGGAGGCCTCCTCGCCTTCTCCGCAACCGTCGTCTCTCGCTGGGGAACCTGGTGGTTCGCGCTCTCGATGAGCATCGTTGTGGGAGTGATGATGCTTACCTACGTGACAGTGCCATCGCTTCTGGTTGGCGTGAGTGCCGCCCATGCCACACGGCGCGACAGCCTCATGACTGCGGTCGTGGGCGGTGCGCTCGGAGCGATCGTGTGTACCCCGCCTTACCTTGTTGGACGCATTGGCATATTGATGCTCGGATCCGATCGACTCTTCATCCTCGGCATCGTCTTCCTCGTGATCGGGTTGGGATTCCAAGTCGGTGCGACCGGTGCGGTGAGCGCCATCAAGGTGAGCGCGAAGCTCGCCACTGGTCGGAGCCCAGGGCTCGAGGGGAGGGGGGCAGGAGTCAAGGAGGCCGGGGAGTAGGGAGCATCGACTGCGGGGCGGTGGCCACCTCTTTCCCCGGAGCCATGGCATCCCGTGACCTTCGTCGGCCTTATCCCTCCCCTCGATCCGGTCCAGGACGGCGCGAGGCGGCCGAGTTCGGCCCGATGTTGGCCCAGTTCAAGATGGGACGAATGTCTCCGGCGCGGACCAACATTTCGAGCACCCGGGCGCATGGTCCGCGCCCTTTGGCGGCGATGCTGCTTAGGACCCGAACACGCGGCCTTGGTTGCCGTGGCCGAATCGACCGCCCGCGCCCTGGACGCCAACGTCGCGGACGAACACGGTAACGCACGCGGGGCGCTGTAGGCCTGGGCCCACGTCGAGCGTTGGCACCGTTCGCGTGCCAACGCTATGCGACGAAGATCAGGCCGGCTTCGATGCGCTCCCACGTTCTAGCAACTTGCCGCCCGAGGCCGTGCTATCCGACGTCGAGAGCCCAGCCACACGCTCATCGCTGCTCTATCGCTTCAACCCGACTCCAGCCAACCACCAACCCGTAGATGATGAGCACGTCCAGAGCAATGATCGTTAACGACCAGAAGGGTGTCGTTACGAGCCAGAAAACCTCGCTGATAGCACTCATCGCCGCCAATGCCACCGCGACCCAACGGGCCAGTGTCGCATGGGCGAACAGGCCAAAGGCTGTAAGGATCATCACGCACCCGAGAACAATGTGGAGCCAGCCGAAGCCGGTGAGATCCCAAATTACCAACCCCCGGGATGTATTGAAGTAATACGTAGTATGGAGCGCGGAAACCCCCATAAACAAGACAAAAGCACCAACAATCCCAAGGGTTATCGCAGCGAATATTGTCCAACCCGTGAGTTTAGGTCGTCGGAGCGTTCCGGTTCCCCTAGGCGGGGCCGATCGGACACCGGCTGCACCGGCAGCTTCTGAAGTCGATTCACTCATTGAACCCCTCCCCAGGCTTCTTCCTCAAGCCCTATCGACGTGCTGCAAGCCAACTCGATAGCAGCATCGCTAGGGAGAACCATAGCCCGCGATGCATCGCTCGCCGGGAATGGTCACGAACTAAAAATCGAGGTGAGGGGCGTGCGCGACGAAGAGGTCTGGGTTACCTTGATGGATCTGGCCGCGGGGTGGCGAGCACTCCATGGCATTCGAGTCGTGACGGTTGCCCACGTAACTTTGCAAATACGGGGCTTGGCGCGATCCAGTTCGACTTGAAGTGGTGTCGGGTGCAAGACCTTCTAGCGGGACAATAGATCAATAAGAGAGTGGTGGATCTCCGCCTTAACCGAGGACGGCACCTTCACCCGAGTCCATCAGGTCGTTTCCTAGGGGTAAGGCGGGCCCGGTAAAAGAGTGCTGAGCTTCGCAACGGCGTGCCCTGATAACTCGATCCACGCGCGCCACGCCAACATCCGATACCCGTTGATCAGTCGGCCAAGACGATCGACACGTCGCAGTGAGTTCAGATCGACTTTGACCAGTGCGGCCAGCGGCGACGCCACGTGGAGAAGCAAGGCGGCGACCTCTGAAGAGCACAGAGATGGCGCCGGAGTAGCACCTTGTATCGACCGAGAAGAAAATCGCAGATCACGGTGCCCTTCGTTTGGTCAAGGACGAGTTCGCCACAGCTCGGTTCCGAACCGCTGGGAGCAGGGTGGACGCCGCAGCGTTGAACGGATATGCGTAGATGGCTGCTTTGACAGCGAGAGGCGGGCTCATCGGCGAACAATGCGCAGGATCGGAGAAGCGTGTCTGAGCGTCAACACGACTTGGTGATCGTCGGAGGCGGAGCCGCCGGAGTAAGCGCGGCGCTTGAATGCAAGGACATAAATCTCGATGTTGTTTTGCTCGAGGCCGGCAGGGAGCTCGGCGGTCAATTGGCCGAGATCTCTCACTCGGTGAAGAATGTGGCGACGGGCACGTTTACCAATGGGCCTGCCTTACAAGCTTCCCTGGAGGGAGCTGCCGAACAGCTCGGAGATCGCGTCATGCTCCGACACGCTGTCGCATCCTCCAATCTCGTGGAGGGGTGGGTGGAAGCTCGGGACCAACGCTTCCACGCGAGGGCGCTTCTTATTGCTACGGGCACGTCGCCGGAACGTCTAGCCGTCGCGGTCGATGGGGCGTATGGCGGGGACGTTACTTATCACGTCGAACGAGACCCGGACCGCTTTGTCGGACGACAGGTCGTAGTCGTAGGTGGGGGAGATAGCGCCACACTTGACGCCTTGTTCTTGGCGTCGACGGGATCATCAGTCATCCTCGCGCATCGCTCTGACGCTCTGACAGCGAGGCACGACATTATCGGTCGCCTCCGCGAGGAGAGTCGCATAGAAGATCTGTCGGGCTGGGAAGTCGAATCGGTTCGGGGTGGTGAGAGGCTGGAAGAAGTCGGCCTACTGCATACCGCCACGGGCGAACGAAGATCGGTGCCAGCGGGTGGATTGGTCGTCAAGATCTCCCGCAATCCGAGAACTGAGGCATTTCGCGGGGAGTTGGACCTCGATTCACGCGGATTCATTGTGGTCGACGCGGAGCTGCGCACCTCATGCAGGGGTGTGTTTGCGGCCGGCGACGTCGTCAGCGGAGCGTACTGGCGGGTAGCGAACGCCTTGGGCCACGGCTCACTCGTATCAAGAACGATCTTGCATTACCTTCAAGATGAGCGGTGACCGACCCGCACCCAGACATTTCGATCGTCCCCACACGTGACTTCCAACCTCCTGTTGCTGCCCGCTGCCGACATCGTCGCCAACATGGAGCAGGCCGTTCTTGGCACTCAGACGACCCACGCATCCAGCAGAGCGGGCGGATCCACGGCCACACTCATTGTGGATCTCGTCGAGTCCAATCTGCGGCAGTGGGATCTCGAGGACACGACTCGTGACCCGCACGCGAGCGACACGGGGGTCGCCAATGCCAAGCGCGAGATCGACCACCTCAACATCCAACGGCACCGATTGATCCACGAGCTCGACGCCACTATGGACGTCCTGCTTCAGCAGTCCCCGAGCGCTCCCATTGCAACCGAGAGTCCCGGAATGGTGCTGGACCGCCTGTCGGTGCTGGTGATTAGACGAGTGCGAACAGTAGCGGCGGCGGCGCGCGACTCGGCCTTCGCCGACCGAATAGGCGTCCTCGAGTCGCAGGTGGCCGCGTTGTGTGTCGCGCTCGACTCCTTCATGGAGGAACTCCGTGCCGGAACTCGACGATTCCTTCTATACGAATCGTTCAAGCTCTATCAACCCGTCTCGCGGGAGTCGGGCTCAGCGAAAGAATGAAGGCGGTATCCGCCCCGGTTGAACCCGCAGCACACACGCTCGTCAACCACGGCGATGTGAGCAATGCCGAGAGATACATCTCCTAAGGGGGACCCCGAACGGGAACTGGCGCCAGTAGATGGATCGACGAGATGCAAGCAGCCCGTGCGGCTGGCCGCCGCGAGCAACGACCCGAAAGGCGCAACGGGAACTCCGCCAGTACCCCAAGCGACGTCGTCGGGCAGCGGCCCAGACCTGAGGGTAACGCCGCTGGCCGGGTCGAACGCTACGAAACCCCCGCCCTTCAACCGTTCCCAGTCGTAATCGTCGACATCTCCACTATCAGGTCCTGCGGCCCACAACTCCCCACGATGCCAGGCGACTGTCGCGACCCGAAACCACACGTCTACCTCCCACTTGGCCCGCCCTACCCGACCGTCCTTGAGTGGCACCACCGCCACCTTCCGGTCGCCTCCAACTGAGATAAGCGGACCGTCTTCGGACTCGAATGCAGTCAGGGCGGTGACCTCCCCGAAGGACGTAGCGGACAGCCTCGTCGGAATCATTGCTTTATCCGGCACCGTGTCAACGAAGTCCGATACCAAAAGCCCAACCGCGCCATCGGAACGCGGCGCCGAACCAACCAGCCGTCCATTCGCAACGATGGCGCGCTCAACGTCAGCGACGAACCACCAGGTTGACGATGGTTCCACGAGCATTCCATCGGTTCGTTTGAGAAGGTTGTCCCGCCGGAAGCCTCGGATTGCGCCGAAATGGTTGAGGACGAGCAACAACTCGAGTTCTGGTACATCGAGGATGGCGTGTACGTCGAGGTCGAACTGCGACGCATCGTCTTCGTCCGGAAAAAGAGTGGTCCCAAAGACTGCGAGCGGCCTCAGTCTCGTGTCGGCAAAGACGACGTTGCGCCCGAGGTTGTTCCAGCACGCAAGACCGGAGAGTCCGACGACGCGGCCGATTCCCTCGGGCTGGCTGTTGTGCACCCCGACATCGGCTGCAGCATTGACCGCGGTGTGAACGAGGCGGATCACAGGAGTTCCCGAAGCAGACTGACCGCGTCCTCGGAGCGAGCCGCCGCCAAACATGGCGAACCCGATGGGCAACGCCTGGGCACGGGGCGAAAGTCCCGAAGGCTGACTCTTCCGTTGTAGGCGTAAGCCGCCTCAGCGGAGCGACAGTCTTCGGTACACTCAGCCCCTCGCAAAGCCGTGCAGTGCGGCCACGGTCTCAGATAGACCGACGAGCGCCGGCAAATGGTGACAGTGGATGTGCCTTGCTGAACAGCGATGTGAGTGAGGCCGGTGTCGACGCCGATCACACCTAGACAGGAGGTGAGCGCGTCAACCGCATCCCCAACAGTAGGGACCACCAACGCAGCAGCGCCGATCGCGTCTAAAGGTGACGGCCCGTTCTCTTTCGTGACATGAGCTACTTCGTGGCCATCGCCGCGCAGAATGCGCGCGACCGTTTTCCAATGGTCGACCTCCCAGAGCTTGTCCGAGCTATCTGTCTCGTGCACCAAGAGGACCGTGCGGTCGAGTCCGGGGCGGGGATTCGCTTCGAGAGGCACAGGGCGGCTGAAATCGGAGTCGATACCGAGATCGCTGCAGATGCGTTCGAGGATGTCGTTGATCAACATGAGACCGAACGCAGCCTCGAATGCGGCCGAGCCCCACCAGAAGTCGCGCTGAAGCGGATGATCGCGGAGGTCAATGAGCCGGTCCCCAGGACCGCATGTCATATCGGCCTCGTCGACCACTCCAGCGAGACCGGTTATTCGTTCGGCGAGCTGCCGTTGCGATGCCGCACGGGCGACCAGCCAAACCGGCCGATCGTCCTCGATGAGGGCTTGAATGGCGGGCAGAGACACCACCAAGTCTCCGAGCCCGAACGACACTGGCGCGATGAGCGTGCGGCCTGCGGTCATCTTGGCGCGTACCAGGTCCGATCTTCCATGTTCGCCTCAGCAAAGGCATTTCGGCGCTCAGCACACTTGTTGCAACTTTGGCAATGGTCGTCCCCAATCGGCGCGATGCACGAAAAGGTGTGCTCTAGAGGCAGGTCGCGGCCGAACGCCAGCACTTCAGCTTTGGTGAGTCCGCTGAAGGGTGTGACGACTTGAATCTGGAAGCCGAGCGCCGTGCCGGCCAAGGCGGCGAAGCCCGACAGGAACTCGGGCTGGCTGTCGGCGAAGGGGTTCCCCCGGAGTGTCCCTAAAGCGATCCGGCCTATTCCCTGCAGGGCACACCAGACCGTCGTCTTGGCCAGAAGCAAGAGGTTCCGTCCCGGCAAGTAGACCGCCTCGTCCGGCGTCGTGTCATCCGGTGTGTTCGCGCCCGAGACGCTCCAGTGGGCGCCGTATATGTCTTGCACGGGAAAGTCGAAGACCGTAAGTGGCCGAATGGAGTCGTCATCGGAAATGGCGTCGAGGAAACGCCGGAGATGAGTCTCCTCGATCTCCTCCCAAGCCAGGCCAAAGCGGATGTATACCGGGTGGACGACCCGCCGGCGTCCTGCCTGATCAGCGATCAGAATGGCGCTGTCGACACCGCCACTCGCCAGAACAGCGATGTCACGGTCAGGCGTCGTCAAGCTTCGCCTCGGTACACGCAACCCGAAGTGCAGGTCTCGCGAACGACGACCTGGGACAGGTCGGGAAGGGTGGGACGAAGGCCTTCCCAGATCCACTTGGCGAGGACCTCGCTCGTCGGGTTGTCGAGGCCGTCTATCTCGTTCAGGTAATAGTGATCGAGACGCGACAGGAGCGGCTGCACAGCGCAAGAAAGTTCTGCGAAATCGCGGATCCAGCCCGTCTCTGTCGCGATTGGTCCTTCGACGTGCACGGAGACCCGGTAAGAGTGGCCGTGTAAGCGCGCGCACTTGTGGCCGGGTGGTACGTGCGGAAGCCTATGGGCCGCCTCGAAGGTGAACTCCCTGAAGATCTCCATCGCGTCGTGTCCTCCCGCTGGTCAGGTTGAGTCCACTCAAGCTCCAACGATCATATGACTTGAGGTGCTTACGAATTAGATCCGGCCAGAGTCAGAATCTGGGCAGGTCCGCACGCGGGTCTTGGGCGCCGTCCTCAGTCGGATCACGACCGAGAACCGGGGAGGCGCTCGGGCTCGCGTCTCGCTTCCGAGCATGATTGATCCCTCGCGTGCCAGGCAATCGTGGCCGAAGCCCAACGGAGGACCGATTTCGCCCACACGCTGCCTACCCTCGCGGAACTCGCAGGTTGAGAACTTGGCGCGGCCGTATTGCCGAGGTCAGGGTTGGGGTTCGAGTCTCGCAGTGCGCTCCAAGAAAGTCCAGGTTCGGCACAAGTAGGCGCCTGTGACTCGCGTGCGATACTTCGTGACGTGACTGGCGACGACCGACGGCGCCGGGCGATTGTCGCGGCGGTCGAGGTAGCTAGGGGTTATGGGCTCCAGGTGTCGGACCCGTTGGTGCTTAAGGACTCCAATAACACGGTGGTCTGGCTCCGTCCGCTGCCGGTGGTCGCCAAGGTCGGCACGAACCCGCTGGCGCTTGCCACCGGGTTAGAGCTCGAACGGGACGTGTTGGCTTATCTCGGCGGTACCGATGTCCCGGTGGCTCACCTTGCCACTGGCCTTCCACCTGAACTGCATCGCGCCGCCGACCACTCCGTCCTTTTGCTCAACTACGTCGAGCATGATCCGGCCGCCGCGATTGCTCCGACCACGGCCAGAGCGGCGTTGGAGTCGGTTCACGATGCATTACGGAGCTACCGCGGCGAGCTGCCTGCCTTTACCGAGCGACTGACTCGTATTCGTGCCCTTGTCACCGACCCGATCATGTCCCCGGGCCTCGCGGACGACGACCGTATGCTTCTCATCGGCGTGGCCGATGAATTTGCAGCCTCCTTCCGCCCTGACCCCGCCTGGCGCCCACTTCACGGCGATCCTTGGATGGGCGGGAACCTCCTATCGACGCCGAAAGGTGCGGTGCTCGTGGACTTTGAGGCAGCCTGTCGCGGCCCGGTCGAGTGGGATTGGTCATCCCTGCCATCCGACGTAGCTCCCCCCGGCCTCGACCGCGACGTGGCGGCTCGCCTCCGCCTGCTGCGGAGCGTGACTGTGGCGGCCTGGTGTTTCGCACAACCCGGTCGAGCACCGGAGGTCGACAGCGCAGGTCGTTACCACCTGAGCGTCATCCATGCCGTCGCGCGACATCGTTGAGTAACGGAGGTCGTCCCGATAGTAGGCGTCGCTCCACCACCTACAGCCTTTGCCTTCAGCCTCTGCCCAGTCGTTCGGCTCCGCTCGTGGCTCCCGGCAACCGCTGATCGAGAGGACGAGACGGGCGAAACGCACGAGCTCGACCGGATGACCTGGGATTGGAGCGCCACCACTGCGTCCCGAGTCACCGTTCGTTCAAGACCAGCCGCTGAGAGACCCATCCTGCGTCTTGCGACCGAGCGACGGTTCGGCATGTGGTGCCTCTCACGTCAGCGGAAGTAACAAACGCTCCCCCCGGACCTTGAAGCGGGGAGTCTCATTGACGTGGCACAACCCGTCGCGCGACGGCATCTGATCAGTAACAACGCACGGTGGAGTTGTCCACCGCCACCTGGTGAGCACCGCCGAGGTACACGGTCACGTTGACTGTCTGCTTGACCATCTCGCCCCCGTTAAGGGCATT
>JBEDUR010000014.1:0-14800 GCA_040414865.1 Acidimicrobiales bacterium | reverse complement strand
ATTCGCTTCAGTCACAGCACCGATGCCGTCACCGCCCAACCCGTGGGTCAGATACCCCAACCTGTACTCGGATCGTTGCATGAGCCAGAGCGGATCCACCTGGCTGCAAATCCAAGACGTTGGGGGTCCAAGCGACCGCCGATGGAGAGTAACCCCGACAGATCCCCTAAACGGACTCCATGCCGTTGACATCAACCTAGCTCTGGGGAACCTGGTCAAAATCGTTGCTGCCCAGGCGCGCGCATTCGAAACCAGGTAGAGAGGCGTGCATTCGAAATCAGGTAGAGAACCGTGCGGCGATCTGGCCGCCTTGACTGGGAGGGCCAGAGCAAGGGGAGGAACAGATGACCGATTCCGAACATCGCGTCTTGGAAGAACCCTCCGGACTGCGGCCCTGATAAGGGCGACCACCATTAGGGCAGTTCGGCGGTTCGTACTGTTCATCTCTACGGCCCCTTCTGAGGGACATGAGTCTGAACCTGGGCTGTTTCACTTTCCAGGGTCAGCGCTACCTCACCACTCGGACCGAGGGTCAACAGCAAAATCCCTGGGTCCTTGCCGTTGGGGACCAGGCCCCCCCTCGACTGGCGGGCCTCAGAGAGCGAGCCTGGGGCGGTGGACTGGTTATAGGGATGCGACGTTTCGGGAGGGTGCTATCTCCTATCCCGCGTGAGATCACACTGCGCCCCCGGCAGGATTCGAACCTGCGTAGAAAGGATTAGAAGTCCTTCGCCTGATCCACTCGGCCACGGGGGCGATGCATCTGATGAGGCATTGGCCGTTCCCTACGCCATGCTGCGAGCCTGACGCACCTACCCAAGGAACTTCCGGCCATGGGCACCGCACGCCGACCCTTACGAGAATCGAGCCTACGCCGCCTGCGAACGCTCGCGAGCTCTCCGGACCCGATGACCAACAGACGCTCTCTCAGGTTCCGGAGGCAGGGCGACGGCGGCCGCCCATCCGGAGCGGGGAGAGGGCCAGAAGATCGATCTCCAAGAGAGCTGGCTTACCGGAGCCGATCGCGTCCGCGAAGTCTCTCTCGAAGGCCTCTGGATCGGAGACGCTCTTTGCCGGCACGCCCATCGAAGCTGCAAGAGCGGTGAAATCCGGAGTGGTGAGGTCGACCCCGGTGGTGCGGCCGTCGAAGGACCCGGTCTGGATGGCCCGGATGACTCCGTAGCCGCGGTCGTTGAACAAGCAGACAACCACGGGGACGTCGAACTGCGCCACGGTGGCCAGCTCGCTCAGATGCAACATGAATCCGCCGTCCCCTTGGATCACCACTGCTGGCTGACCGCTCCCGATCGAAGCCCCGATGGCAAGCGGTAGTCCCGGGCCGATGGCCGCGCTGGACGGACGTACTGAGGTCCTGGGCGACAAGACCGGCAGCACCCGGTCACCCCACGTGTAGGCGGGGACGGTCGCATCGCGCACGATGATCGCCTCGCGCGGCGAATGCCGACGTATCGCGTCCATGATCCTCCGGTGATCCTCGGGAATTCTCTCCCGTGCCTCCTCGCGTGCACTGACGGCGACCGCGCGGGCCCGCTCGGTGTGGACCGGATCCGTAGAGACCGCGTCGATCTTCTTGCTCAACAGCTCCAAGCCGAGCCGGGCATCGCCCACCAGCGCTAGGTCCGCCGGGTAGTTGCGGCCGATGACCGCTGGATCGGCATCCAGATGGGCCAGGGTCCCGTTCAGGGGGAGCGTCCAGTTGGCGGTCGCGCTGGCCTGGAACCTGGTGCCGACCGCCAGGACGACGTCGGCGTTAGAGACGAGGTCGGCCACTCCGGGGTCGGCGATGAAGGGGCCCAGGCACAGGGGGTGGTCCTCTGGGATTGCGCCGCGGCCCTCGATGGAGGTGACGACTGGCGCCCCGAGGTGCTCGGCCAATGCCACCAGGGCGGCGCCGGCTCCCGAGCTCACGACTCCCCCGCCGGCCCATATCACCGGCCGACGCGCCCCGGACAACGCCTCGGCCACGCGACCGAGGGCGTCGTCGTCGGGGACGTAGGGTCTCTCAATCGGGGCCGGGGGGATCCCGACATCCGCCCGGCGATACTGCTGGTCGATCGGCAGCTCCACCGCGCCCGGTTGCGGCCTTCCGGCACGAATGTCTGCAGCCACGTTCGCGATGGTGCCGGCGATGTCCTCAGTCCGGCGTACCGTCTCCACCCGCCGGCAGATCGTCGAGAGCATTTCACGCTGGTGCTCCGCCTCGTGCAGCACTCCTTTGCCCTTGCCCAAATGCCGGGTATCGATCTGGCCAGTGATGAGCAGCACAGGTGACGAGGAGAACGACGCCTCGAAGAGGCCGGTCATCGTGTTGGTGGTCCCGGGGCCTGTGCTGGCGATCACCACTCCCAGTTGACCCGTGGCACGGGCGTAGCCGTCAGCGGCATGGGTTGCTGCCTGCTCGTGACGAACGCTGACCGGGGTGATCAGACCCCTCCGCGCGATGGCGTCGTAAATGGGCAGGTTGTGCACGCTGACGATGCCAAACACGTGGCGTACACCCAGGGCTTCCAGGGCGGCAGCGACCGCTTCTCCTCCGGTCATCTCCATGGGTGCAATCTAACCTGCAGAGACTCGAGCAGGCCGGGGCTCTGTGGGTAGAGGAGGTCCGGCATGAGCTGGTTCGGAGGCGTGCGCCTCGAGAATTCAGAAGGAGATCGACACCTTGAGCGCGTTGTCAGACCGATCGTGGGCGATGCGAAAGGCCTCGTCCACTTGTTCGATCGGCAGCAGATGGCTCAGAAGAGGAGCGACGTCGATGGCACCATCGGCAATGAGCTTTACCGCGTGGCGAAACGACACCAGACCCGGCTCCCCTTGAGCGCCGAATACGGAGTAGGCGTTGAGCCGCCGCCGGAAGAACCCCCCGTAGCTGAAGGCATAGGGCTCGGTGCCCTCGGGCAAGCCAAACCAGACCAGGGTTCCGCCCACTGCCGCGAGGTCCGTGCTCTCGAGCAGGGTCTGGCGGCTCCCGACCGCCTCGACCACGATG
The DNA here is from genome assembly GCA_040414865.1 of Acidimicrobiales bacterium. GTDB lineage: Bacteria > Actinomycetota > Acidimicrobiia > Acidimicrobiales > RAAP-2 > Palsa-461. Next base: position 11,790 of record JBEDUR010000014.1, on the reverse strand, counting down.
TCACCGCCGCGGCCCTCGGTCGCCTCGATGACCTTGGCCCGCGTGTCCTCCAATCTTGCGTCGATGGTCACGTCGGCCCCCAGCCGGCTCGAGTACGCCAGGCGCGCCGGAGATTGATCCGAGACAACGATCCGACGAGCACCGGCGCGCCGGAGGAGGAACGTGAAGAAGGCGCCGGCCGACCCCTGGCCCACGACGACAACATCTTTGCCGACGACGTCCATGGGCTGCTGGCGCAGGGCGTAGAGAACGGTCCCGAGCTGTTGGGCCATCAGGAGCTGTTCCACCGACCTGTTCACGGGAAGTTTGACACAGGCTGCCGCTGGTAGGGCCTGGTACTCGGCTAGGCACCGGGCAGCCCCGAAGTGCGGCACAGTCAGCACCCGGTCGCCTGGTTTGAACTCCTCGGCTCGTGACTCGACGACCTCGCCGACACTCTCGTGCCCCGGGTACCCGGGAGCGACCCGGCCCTCGACCGGATCGTTGCGGAACACGCTGTGGAGATCAGACCCGCAGAGGGAGGCATACGCGGTATGAACCAGCAGCTCACCTTCTTCGGCCCTTGGAACCGGTGCGTCCGCGCAAACGACCCGCCCCTTTGCCTCCCACCGTGAAGCTTTCATCGTCGCCATGGCGGCACGATAGCTAGCGCCCGCCTCTCGCACCGGGGAGGCCGGACCCGATCGGGTGGCCGCCCGGGAGAAGTGGACCTTCTGCATTCGGGCGCTCGGGCCGAGACCTCGAGCACCGAGGTCCTTCACTAGAGCCCGTCGGGAAGCTCGGCCCTGTATGCCACACTGAAACCCTCGGTGGGCGTAGCTCAGGTGGTTAGAGCGCCAGGTTGTGGCCCTGGAGGTCGGGGGTTCAAGTCCCCTCGCTCACCCCGAGAGCCGCCGATGGTGGAAGCCGGAAGACCAGCAACGAGCGCGCGCTGGGCAACCTCCTAGCGTGGCCATATGACCGAGCCGCGGGTCTCCGAGGAGATCCCGATCGCCATCGTGGGGGGCGGTTTCTCTGGCGTCGGGGCCGCGATCCGGCTCCTGGCGGCCGGTCACACCCAGTTCGTCGTTCTCGAGCGGGCCGAGGAGCTCGGGGGGACCTGGCGGGAGAACGTCTACCCCGGCTGCCGATGCGACGTGCCGTCCCGCCTGTACTCGTACTCGTTTGCGCCCGAGCCAGGGTGGCGGGACACCTACGCCGCCCAAGAGGAGATCTGGGATTACCTGCGCGATCTCGCTGGCCGTTTCGGCGTTCTTGCCCACGTCCAGTTCGGACACCAAGTGCTCCAGGCCACCTGGGACGACTCGACCGGCTCCTGGACGCTCACCACGAACCGCGGCGTCCTTCGGTGTCGGTACCTCATCTCGGCCATTGGCGCCCTCGCCGAGCCGAGCCTCCCGCCGATTCCCGGCGCTGATCGTTTCGGAGGCACCGTCATGCACTCGGCCCGCTGGGACCGAAGCCACCGGCTGGAGGGCGAGCGGGTCGCGGTCATCGGCACTGGCGCCTCGGCCGTCCAGATCGTGCCCTCAATCCAGCCGGAGGTGGAGCGACTCACCGTCTTCCAGCGGACCCCTGGATGGGTACTTCCCCACCGGCTTCGCCCTGTGCCCGACTGGGAACGCCGGCTGCTCGGTCGCGTCCCACCCCTACTCCGAGTGCTGCGCACTCTGCTCTACTGGCAACGGGAGCTGGTCGCCGTCCCCGCCTTCACCAAGTACGACGGGATCCGCGCCGCTCTCGAGCGCCAGAGCCTCCGGCATCTGGCACGCCAGGTGAAAGACGCCGAGCTACGAACCAAGCTGACGCCCGACTACCAACTTGGCTGCAAACGGGTGCTGCCCTCCAACGACTTCTACCCCGCCCTCACCAAGGACAACGTCGAACTGGTGACCGATCGCATCATCCGCATCGACCCCGAGGGCATCGTGACTGCTGATGGGAGGCTGCATCCGGTGGACACCATCATCTTCGCCACCGGGTTCCACGTGAGCGACCACCCGATGGCCGAGCGAATCGTTGGACGCGACTCGCACCGGCTGGCCGAGGTCCTGCGCGGGGCGCTACCGAGCTACCTCGGAATTACGTTTCCCGAGTTCCCGAACTTCTTCATGCTGAGCGGACCGAATACCGGCACCGGGCACACGTCCCAGCTGTTCATGGTCGAGTGCCAGCTCACCTACGTGCTGGATGCTTTTGGCCTTCTCTGGGAGCTCGAGAACCCGGTGATCGAGGTACTCGAGGACGTCGCCCAGGCCCATGCCGACGAGATCGAGCGGAGGAGCCGGCGGACGGTCTGGATGTCGGGATGCCGCAGCTGGTACCAGAACGCGCAAGGTCAGAACATTGCCATGTGGCCGGACTACACCTTTACCTATCGCCGGCGCACGAGGCGATTCGATCCCTCCGACTACCGCATCGAGGAGGGAAGACCGGTGAGCGCCGGCTCACCATGAGCCGCAACGTTGGACGGCCAGAGGCACCTGGGTCAGTCGGGATGTCCCTTGGCTTCGACCATTCCTGACGTCCGGGACGACCGTGCGGGCGACAATGCGTCATGGGACGGGCCCGCCCAGCCTCCTCGCTCCGGCACCGGATGCCGCTCCGGCCCAGGTTCACTGCGGGCGTCCCGCCACATGCACTCGGGCAGCTCGGGGCACTTGAGCGGCCACCACGACGAGAAGGTCCGCAGGGACGCCTCCTGGAGGACCTCCTCGCCGGCCCCGGAATATCACGAAGGGATCGGCGCCGCCAGGGGACGAAAGCCCGGGTGGTGCTGGTAGACCACTCAGAGCAAAGCGCTCACACGGGGGCGCCGTCGGCCCTCACCGAACGCCACCCGATCGTGCGGCACTTTCACCCGCGCACGGCCGGGCGGGTTGCCAGCCCTTGGCTCGACGCGGCAGGAGTCCAGGCCCAACAATGGGGCGATGGCGGGGGCGCGGGAACCGAACGATGGGGCGATGACCGAGGCACGAGAACCAGCACCGCGCGGCCAGCGCCAACACATCTTGGACACCGCCTTGACTCTCATGGCCCAGCGAGGGGTGGCCGGCACGAGCATGCGGGACCTGGCCGCTGCCACTGGCCTCAATGTGGCATCCCTGTACCACTACTTCCCGTCCAAGCGAGATCTGCTGGTGGCGGTCCTCGACGAGCGAGGTTTCCTCGACGAGTTCGCCATCACCGCGCCCACGCCCGGGTACAGGACTCCCCGGATCAAGCTCGCCGACCTGCTGAACGAGCTTCTCCAGTCGATGCTCGAAGTGGAGGACTTCGTCCGCCTGATGCTCGGCGAGGTGATGCGCAATGACGAGACGGCCCTCGCAGCCGGTGTCGAGCTGCTGGAAGGGACGCAAAGCTCGCTGGAGCATTGGATCGTCCACGACCAGCCTGAGTTGGCCAGCGACGTCGGTCCGGATGCCGTCGCCCGGATGCTGCGGGCTACCTTGATCGGACTCTTCTTCGAACACGTCGCCGGGGTGCTCAGCGAAGGCGACGCGAGCGCAGCTCTCCGGGCGCGGGCCGAGGAGATCGCTGCGGTCTTGCACCGGGAGCGCTGAGCTCCCGGGCGCTCAGGAACCGATGAGGGGAATCCGAAGGCTGCCTTGACCGTCGGGGCGCTCCCTCGGACGGTGGTCCCAGGTGTCCCGGCAGCTGTCCGAACAGAACAGCACTGGATTGCCCAGCGCGTCCTGGGCCAGGTTGTCGGCTACGGCGAGTGTGAGCGGGATCCCGCACACCGGGTCGGGGAACACGGTCCCCTCCAGCCTGGCCAAGCCAAGGCGGGACACGTAGAGCGGATGCTCCAGGCTGCGAAGCATCTTCTCCTCGGCGGAGAGCACGGTGACCCACTTCGGGAGGTGCTCGACGATCCCCCGGCCGGCCCAGACCTCCCCACCGGGCGCGACGTCACACAGCCGGGCGGCCACGTTGACCGCATGGCCGATGTAGTCGTCTCCCTCAAGCAGGATGACGTCGTCGGCAGTGAGCCCGCATCGGAGCGCCATGGGCTCGGAGGCCCGCCGGGAGGCGACCTGCATCTCCATGGTGGCGGCAATCAAGGGTGTGGTCTCAACCGCGACCAGCATGGCGCCGTCACCGAGCCACTTGGCCACCCGCACGGTCCGGCGCGAGCAGATGTCGCGCACCAATGACCGAAAGGCGGACAGGATCGCCACTGCCCGCTCGTCCCCGTCGACCTCGGTCAGGGCGCTGAAGCCCGACAAGTCAATGAAGGCAAAGCTGCGGCGAACTCGCATGCTCAGATCGTCTCACGTCCAAGCGCCGGTCCGAACCACCCGATCAGCCGGCGCCCTCCGACGAGAACGACCGGGAACCGCCGAGGACCCCCTGGAGCACCTCGCTCGCCCCCGACGGCGCTCCGTCGAACACCACCGTCCCGCGGTCCAGGACGACCGACCGCTCGGCCAGCTCGAGGACCCGGTCCGTGCGCTGCTCGATCACCAGCAGGGCAGCTCCCGCTGCGTGGAGCGCGGCCAGCTGCGCGTAGAGGTCATCCAGTGCAGCTGGAGCCAGCCCGAGCGAAAGCTCGTCGGCCACCACCACCGCTGGATCGTCCCCGAGGACCTTGGCCAGCGACAGAAGCCGCTGCTGCCCGCCCGAGAGCGTCCCAGCCCGTTGGCGCCGCCGCTCGGCCAGGACCGGGAACCGCTCAAATGCCACCTCCATCGCGCCGACCACGGCGTCAGCGCCCAGCCACCGCCCGAAGGAGAGCTCCAGGTTCTCGGCCACGCTCAGTCGGGCGAACACCCCCCGACCCTCGGGCACGAAGGCCAGCTTCGCCCGAGCGATGCGCCAAGGATCTGAGCCGGTCAGATCTCGGCCCCCGACAAGCAGGCGTCCCGAGGTCGGCTTAACCAGCCCGGCGCACACCCGGGCCACGGTGGATTTGCCAGCGCCGTTCGGCCCGACCAGGGCGACCACCTCACCGGTGCCCACGGTCAAGCTCACCTCGTTGAGAGCCCGGTAGGGGCCGTAGCCGGCGGTGACCGAGACCAGTTCGAGCGCGTTCATGCGACCCCCTGCCCGAGGTAGGCCCGACGGACCTGAGGGGTGGCGATGGCCGTCTCGAAGGGGCCCTCGGCGATCAGCCGGCCGACGTCGAGCACGACGACCCGGTCGCACACGCTTCTCACCAAACCGAGATCGTGCTCGATCAGGAGCACTCCGACGCCCCGGGCGGGTAGGGCGCCCAGGACCTGGGCCAGTGTCGCCGCCTCTCGGCGATCGAGCCCGGAGGAGGGCTCGTCGGCCAGCAGCACCCGTGGCTCGCTGACCAGGGCTCGCCCGATCTCGAGCAGCCGGCACGCCCCGAGGGGAAGCGTGGCCACGAGCGCATCGGCACGATCGGCGAGGCCGATCAGCGCCAAGGTCTCGGCGATGCGGCGTGCCTCGACAGCGCTCGGGCGAACCACGTCGACGAGCACGGACAACCTGGCGCGCCGAGTCTCGCCGCCCCGAAGCGCCACCAGCAGGTGCTCCTGGACACTGAGCTCGGAGAAGAGCGCGACCCGTTGAAACGTCCGGCCGATTCCGAGCCGTGCCCGTTGGAACGGTGCCAAATGGTCAATGGGGGTCCCGGCCAGGGCGACGGACCCCGAGGTCGGATCGAGTTGTCCTCCGACGCAGTTGACGAGGGTGCTCTTGCCCGCCCCGTTCGGCCCGATCAACCCGACGATCTCGCCCAGGCGCACCTCGAGGTCGACTCGGTCGAGCGCAATCACTCCGCCAAAGGCGACCGAGAGGGAACGCACCACCAGGCCCTGGGGCAGCTCAGACATGCTCGGCCCGATCCGCTTCAAGGACACCGCCGGGGGCGCCGGCCATGATCACGTCGTCGGGTGGCCGCTGGTGGCGCCGGAGCAGCCGTTCGGCCCGCTCGGTCCAGACGCGTTTCTCGTACTCGACGACCCCCTCGGGATGCGCCGCGTAGGTCAGGGCCCCGAAGGCGAAGAGGATGATGGCGATGCTGCCGCTCCCCCATCTCCCCGGCAGGTAGCTCAGGAGCTGCTGGAGCACCACGAACCCCACGCCGGCCTGGATCGCTCCCTCGATGGTCCGCACTCCGGTCGTCACCACGACCACCACGAAGACCAGGGACAGCTGGTAGTTGAAGTTGGCCGGGGTAACCGTCTGCTGTAGCGAGCCGAAGAGGGCGCCACCGAGCCCGGCCATTCCGGCCGATATCGCGAACACGAAGATTTTGGCCGCCCAGGGGTTGATGCCAACGCTCTCGGCCCCGACCGGGCTGGCGCGCAACGCGCCAAGGTAGATGCCGACCGTGGTCCGCTGGAGGTGGCGGACAGCGACCGAGCACAGGACGAGCACGACGAGGGCGAGAACGAAGAACCCCTTCGAGCTGGTGGTGTCCAAGTTCAACGACCCGATGACCGGCCGGGGAACCGTCAACCCGCCCGCGGGCCCGCCGGCCCATGAATACGGAAACACCGCGTTGTCGGCCAGCAAGGCAAGAGCGAGGGTCAAGAGCGCGAGCGGCAAACCCCGTAAGCGGAGTGCGGGAAGCGCGCCGACGGCTCCCACCACCAGCGCCCCGACGGCGCCGATGAGCGCTCCGAGAAGAATCGGTACGCCGTGATGGACAGCGAGCTGGGCGGCGATGAACGCGCCCACGCCGGCGAAGGTCGCCTGGCACAGCGACACCTCACCTCCCATACCGGTGATCAGTGTGATCGAGAGGAAGATGATCGAGTAGACGAGGCCCGAGGTGAGGGTGAACCCCCAGTCCCCGGGCACCCAGGTGAGCACCGAGACGACGGCCACGATCGCCAGGATGCGCCCGCCGACCTTGATCACTCGATCGAGCTCGTGGCTCCGGGTCAGGGTGATGCTCGGTGGCGGCGGCGGATCGACCGCAGCCATCGGGTCCTCGGAGTCCTCGAGCGACCGCAACCGCCTCCTTGTGACCAACAGGACCGCTAGCGCTAGGAACGGGATCGCCGGCAGGAGGCCGGTATGCCACACGCTGGAGGGAGAGAAGTAGCCGGCGGCAAGACCCTCGATCACCCCGAGCAGGATCCCTCCAACGAGGGCGAGCGGGATGTTGGCCAAGTCCCCGAGCGCCGCCGCGGCCAGGGCCGCGACGAGAAGGATGGCGTAATCGTCGAACTGCAGCGTCGGGTACTGGGGGGCGAGGAGCACCCCGGCGAGCCCGGCCATCAGGCTCGAACCCATCCATGCCAACGACAGCACCCGGTCGGCCCGGACCCCCTCGAGCTCCAGGAGTCGGGGACTCTCCACCGCGGCGCGAATCGTGAGCCCGAGCCAGCTCGAGCGCAGAACGAGGCTCAGCACGGCGACCAGAGCGGCGGTCACAATCACCGTCTCGAGCTCCAGGCCGTTGATCGGCGTCGAGAATACGTGGAAGTACACGGTTCCGGGGTCGAGGAACAGCGTCGGGGGAGCGAACCGGGTGCCGCTGCCAAATATCAGCGTGATGAGCTCGGGCAACGCGACAAGGATGGCGACTGCCGAGATCAGCTTGCCGGTGGTGTTGGTCGGCGCGATCCGGCGGAACAGGAACCTGTCCAGCACCCAACCCAGCAGCGGGGCCAAGGCCACGACGGAGATCAGAAAAGCGAAGGCCACGGGCATGCCGTTTTCGGTCAGCACCGTGTAGACGTAGGCCGACACGAAGGCCTGGGCGCCAAAACCGAAGTTGAAGACGCCGGTCGTGCGGTACGTGAGCACCAGACCGATCGCGACGATCGCATAGGTGCACCCGAACGGGATGCCGGGGATGGCGTAGCTGAGGAAAGTGTCCACAGCCTGCCGCCGCTAGGTCCCCGGCGCCCCGGGTTGGGGTGGAACCGTCTTGAGATCCGAGGACCCGAGCGGGAAGCACACCCAGATGTCATGGCCCTGGTTGAAGACGACTTTGAACGTCGTGCCCACCGCCTCGACAAAGGTCTCACACGTGGGCGAGGTCACCACCGAGTGAGAGATCTCCCAGTTCACCGGCGTGATCAACCCGTTGCCCGTGAAGTCCGTGATGTGGTTCACCGCGTCGAGGAGCTTGGCCTGGGTCGGGACGGGACCCGCGGCCCGCAGGCCAGCGACGAACAGCGCCGCGTCCAGCCACCCCTCCATGGCTACTTCGTTGGCCGTGTAGGCCGGCTCGTAGCGGTTCATCATCGTCAGATAGCGCCGGAGCCCCGGGAATACTCCAGGGAATTGCGACCCGGCCTGGAAGGGAACGTGTTGAAGCAGGAAATAGGTGTTCTGCATCAGCGAGGGGTACTTCTTGAGCGTCGAGAGGTCGTAGCCGTCCAACCAGACCTGCTTCACCCCGCTAACGCCGTTCTGTTGGAGCTCCCGTGAAAGCGTGAGGTTCCCCGGAAGGTCCATGCAACTGACGATGAAGTCCACTTTCGCCTGCTTCATGTGCACGACGTCGGAGCTGAGCGAACTTCCGTAGGGAACAGCCAAATCGGAGTAGCCGACGGTGACCCCGTGCGACTTGAGCCCCTTCACCGCAGCGTTGCACTCGTCGGAGGACTGAGGGACGTTGTAGGAAATGACTGACGCGACGCGGGCGCCGAGCCGCTTGGCGATATACGGGAAGTACGGCTCCGTGGTCGTGTAGTCAACCAACGAGCCATACGCCGAGAAGAGGTTCTTGTGATAGGCCCAGTCGTTCTGGACGGCGTAGCCAAAAGTAGGTGTGTTGGTCTGCACCAAGAAGGGCTGGCCCGAAAAGAACGGCGTCGCCATTCCCACTACGGCGAACACATGGTCCTGCTCGACCAAGGTCCTCGTCACCGCGGCGTTATTGACCGTTCCATCGTCAAGGGCCTTGGTGAGCACGACCTTGCGGCCGTAGACCCCACCTTGGGCATTGACCATGTCGAGATAGGCGCGAACACCTGGGACAATGGGCGCAAAGTCGGCCGCCAAGCCCCCTGAAAGTGTGGCCACCGCACCGACGCTGACCTGATGGGCGCTGACCCCGGGGGCATCGGAAGACGCCCGCGGAGAAACAGCGCCGGCGTTCGAACCGCCGGCGCCGAGTAGAGCGACGATGATCGAGCCGAGGGCGATCAATTTCAACGCACCACGGCGATGCAGCAATACCCTCGTCGTAGACTCCCTTTGTTCGACCCGCGGGCGGTGACCGGTGCAAACCGGCATATGCCACTGTAGTGGCGTTGACCTCGTATCCTCGGGTGCGCGTGGCCCGAGTTTCCTTGACGCCATCAAGCGAACGTTTGATTCACCGTTGGGGCATGGGGAAGATCAATGGCTCCGAAGCGACCTCTGCGATCGCCCGAGCACGGGCTTGCGCGTCCATCTCCGAGACCGAGTTGGCGATCTCGAGCGCGTTTGACAGCACCTGTACATCGCCCGGTGTGCAGAAGGCCGACACTCCCGGGATTGAGAGGGCGAACTCGACACCCCGCCGGAGCTCCACCGTCTCGGTGTAGGGCTCGTACCAAGTCGTCGCGTGCCGTGGCCCGTCACCCCAGGGTCTGGCGGCTCCAGCCTTGATGGCCATGACACCGGCGTCTCGGCGCCCGGCTTCCTCGAGCAGTTCCTCGGCGTCGGTCCGATAGGCGGGGTCCCCCCAAAGCCTCGGGTTGACTGGGAACATGACCGTGTCAAAGTCGTAGCGGTCGAGCGCTACCCGGTGGGTGCCCGGCGCATCCAGACCGTGGCCGGTGATCCCAACGAAGCGGCACAGACCCTCGTCGCGCGCCCGGAGGATCGCCTCGGCAGCCTCGGCTCGAAGGTTGAGTTCCTCGAGGTCGGTCACCCCGTGGAGCTGATAGAGGTCGAACGAGTCGCAACCAAGGAGCCCGAGGGACTCCTCCAATTGGGCCCGTACGCCGTCGGGGTTCTTGCGCGCCGTCTTGCACCCCACGAACAGGCGGTTCCGGACCGTCGGGACAAGGGGACCGACCAGCTCCTGGGCGCGTCCGTAACTGGGGGCGATATCCAGGTGGTTCACCCCGGCGGCCAGCGCTTTGTCAAAAGCCGCGCCGACAGCCTCGGGGGTCGAGTCGGAGAAGGCGGCCGCTCCGAGGATGGCGAGCGAGGATAGGTGGCCAGTTCGACCAAGACGCCTGGTCTCCATGGGCGCACCGTAACCGACCACACGGTGGGAACACAGCGAGTTCAGGGGGCTAGGGTCAGAGCTGGCAGGTTGCCGCAGTCGCCGGCCACACCGGCCGGCCGATCTGGGAGGTCCGACATGGAAGTCCGGGACAAGATCTACATCGACGGTGCTTGGGTCCCGTCGTCGGGCGCGGACACGCTCGAGGTCTTTGACTCGAACACCGAAGAGGTCATCGGGACCATCCCCGGCGGCACGGCGGAGGACGTCAACAAGGCCGTCGCCGCCGCCGCCGCCGCCTTTGGCGAGTGGTCGGCCGTCTCACATGAGGAGCGTTCGAAGCTGCTCGCCCGGGTCTCTGAGGGCCTTGCGGCCCGAACCGAGGCGATCGCCGAGACCATCTCCAAGGAAGTGGGTATGCCCCTGTCGCTGTCCAAGATTGTCCAAGTGGGCCTGCCCACGGGAGTCTTCGCCGACATGGCAAAGAAGGTCACCGAGTTCCAATGGGAGACCGAGCTCGGGAACTCGCTGGTGGTGCGTGAGCCGGTGGGTGTCGTCGGCGCGATCACCCCTTGGAACTACCCGCTCTATCAGATCTCTCTGAAAGTGGCGCCGGCGCTCGCCGCGGGCTGTACGGTGGTTTTGAAGCCGAGTGAGATCGCGCCGTTGAACGCCTTCGCGCTGGCCGACATCCTCCACGACGTCGGGTTCCCCCCGGGTGTGTTCAACCTCGTGAGCGGCGTCGGCAACGTGGTCGGCGAGGCCATCGCCAGCCACCCGAAGGTGGACATGGTGTCGTTTACCGGTTCCACCCGGGCGGGCAAGCGGGTCATGACCCTGGCCGCCGAGAACGTGAAGAAAGTGGCGCTTGAGCTGGGCGGCAAGTCCGCCAACATCCTCCTCGAGGATGCGGACCTCGACGCGGCTATACCCTCCAGCTTGTTCGCCTGCTACATCAACTCTGGGCAGACCTGCTCGGCATTGACCCGACTGCTCGTTCCTCGGTCCCGGTTGAGCGAGGTGGAGGAGAAGGTCAAGGCCACAGCGGCCGGGTTCAGCCCCGGAAACTCGCTCGAGCCGACCACGACCCTCGGTCCGCTGGCTTCGGCTGTCCAGCGCGACCGGGTCCGCGGCTACATCGAGAAGGGCCTCAGTGAGGGCGCGAAGCTGATCACTGGCGGCGCCGAAACTCCCGATGGGCTTGAGAAGGGCTACTTCGTGCGGCCGACCGTGTTCTCCGAAGTGCGGCGGGACATGGTGATCGCCCAGGAGGAGATCTTCGGCCCCGTCCTGTCAATCCTGCCCTACGAAACCGAGGAGGAGGCGATCGAGATCGCCAACGACTCGGTCTACGGACTCTCCGGCGGGGTGTGGAGCACGGACAAGGCCCATGCCGAGCGGGTGGCGCGCCAGGTCCGCACCGGCCAGGTCGATATCAACGGTGGAGCCTTCAACCCCGTCGCGCCGTTCGGTGGCTACAAGCAGTCCGGCGTCGGGCGCGAGCGCGGCGAGTTCGGCTTCGAGGAGTTCTTGGAGTTCAAGTCGCTGCAGCGCTGACGAACGTTGGGAGCTGTTGACGTAACGGTGGCGTACACTTAGGCGCGCCTCTAGCTCAACGGCAGAGCAACGGACTCTTAATCCGCAGGTTGGGGGTTCGAATCCCCCGGGGCGCACTTGGTGGCCTGTACCCCTGATCC
>JBEDUR010000013.1:0-2840 GCA_040414865.1 Acidimicrobiales bacterium | reverse complement strand
CCGACACCGCCGGCATCGGCCTGGCCCTCACCACCCTTCTGACCGGTCTGGCCACATGGGGCATCCTCCTGGCGGGCATCCCCGCGGTCCACGAGGGACGCCTCGAAGGGGTGAACCTCGCGGTCATTGCCCTCGTCCCCCTGGCGGCCTTCGAGTTGGTCGCCGGCCTCCCGGTGGCCACGCAATCCTTGCAACGGGCCCGCAGCTCGGCACAGCGGCTGTTCGTCGTGATGGATGCTTCGGCGCCTCTGACGGAACCGGCTGTGCCCGCCGTGTTCCCGACACCGCCGTACGAGCTGCGCGCTCTGTCTGTGAGCGCCCGCTACCCCAACCAGTGCACCCGCGCCGTCGACGAACTGGATGCCGCCGTCCCGCCAGGGCTTCGGGTCGGGATCATCGGTCCGAGCGGCGCGGGCAAGTCGGCGCTTGCCGCAGTCCTCCTTCGCTTCCTGCCTTATGAGGACGGATTTGTCTCTCTCAATGACGCGGAGCTTCAGAGCCTTGAGAGCGACGAGGTGCGATCGATGATTGGCCTCGTCGCCCAGGACGCGCACATGTTCGACACGACCTTGGCCGAGAACCTGCGAGTGGGGCGTCACGACGCCAACGACGGCGAGCTGCGGTCCGCCCTGGATCGCGTGGGACTGGGGGGATGGCTCGAGGAGCTTCCCGACGGCCTGTCCACCGAGCTCGGCGAGCACGGTGCTCGGATCTCTGGAGGCCAACGTCAGCGCGTGGCGGTGGCCCGGGCGGTTTTGGCGAACTTCGCTGTCCTCGTGCTCGATGAGCCGACTGAGCACCTCGATCAGCAAGCCGCCGACGCCATGATGGGCGATCTTCTCGACCTGACCTCAGGCCGATCGACCGTGCTCATCAGCCACCGTCTCGCCGCGCTCGACGGGATGGACGAGGTGATGGTTCTGGACAACGGTCGACTTGCCGAGCGCGGGACCCATGACGAGCTCCTGGCGGCCGGTGGGCGCTACGCCGAGCTGTGGTGGAGGGAGATGGGAGGTGGGAGCTCGACAGCGCTGCCGAGTGATGAAGACGGCGATGAGCCGGCCATGGCCGCCGGCGACGTCCCCCGCGAGAGGAGCGTGAGGCCATGACCGAGCTGTCGAGGTGGCAATTCGCCACGACGAGCATCTACCACTTCCTCTTCGTCCCTGTCACCATCGGGCTGGCCTTTCTCGTTGCCCTGCTTCAGACAGCGTGGCACCGGTCGCTGCGCTGGGGAGGCGACCCGACCTACCGCAGGCTCACCAGGTTCTTCGGCACACTGCTCCTGATCAACGTCGCTGTCGGCGTGGTCACCGGACTGATCCAGGAGTTCGAGTTCGGGATGAACTGGTCGTCGTGGGCCAAGTTCGTGGGCGACGTGTTCGGGGCGCCGCTGGCAATCGAGGGGCTGGCCGCCTTCTTCTTGGAGTCCACTTTCCTCGGCTTGTGGATCTTTGGCTGGGACCGGTTGCCGCGAAGGATCCACCTGGCCTGCATCTGGATTGTGTTCCTCGGATCCTTGCTCTCGGCTCTGTTCATCATGGCGGCCAACTCCTGGATGCAACACCCGGTCGGCTACACGATGAATCACAAGACCCACCAGGCCCAGTTGAACGATTTCTGGGCGTTGTTCAGCAACCCGGTGTTCTACTGGGGCTACCTGCACGTGGTCATGGCCTCACTGGTGACCGGCACCCTCGTCATGCTGGCCTTCTCAGCCTGGCACCTGCGCAAAGGGCAACAGTCACAGGCCTTTCGCAAGTCGGGGACGGCTGCGCTCGCGGTGCTCCTACCCGCAGCCTTGCTGGTGATGTTCTTCGGCGGCCGTCTCGGAGTCAACGAGACCAAGTACCAGCCCATGAAGATCGCCGCGGCCGAGGCGCAGTGGAACACCTGTCAGCCCTGCTCGTTCTCGGTCCTCCAGATCGGCGGTGGCAACAACGATCAGACTCCGTCGGAGATTATCCCCATTCCCCACATGCTCTCGCTGCTCGCCACCGGGACGTGGAACGGCAAGGTAGTGGGCCTCAACCAACTGCAGGCGCAGTATGAAAAGCAGTATGGCCCGGGTGACTACGTGCCGATCGTCTTCATCCAGTACTGGAGCATGCGGGTCATGGCGTACGGCGGGACGCTTACCGTGCTGTTCGCCATCTGGGGGGTCTATCTGGGCATCCGCCGCCGGCTCGATCGGGCCAAATGGTTCCAGCGGGTGGCCCTGTTTTGGGTTATCGCCCCCTTCTTCATGAACACTGCCGGATGGCTGCTGACCGAAAACGGGCGCCAGCCTTGGATCGTCCAGGGCTTGATGAAGACCTCCCAGGGAGTTTCCGTCTCGGTGAGCTCGACTGACGTGTTGATCAGCCTGATCACCTTCCTCTTGATCTACATCGCCCTGGGCACGATCAACGTGTACCTCATGATCCGCTTTGGTCGCAGGGCCTTGACAGAGGAGCCCGACCAGGAGGCTGCAAAGGAACCTGCACGCGCCGAGGTGCCCGCAATCGTCTACTAGGAGGCTGTTGTGAACATCCTTTGGTTCGTGATCGTGGCCTTCTTCTGGGTTGGGTTCCTCATCCTCGAGGGCTTCGACTTCGGGGTGGGAATGTTGCATTCGTTCGTCGGGAGGGACGACGCGGAGCGCCGCGTGGCCATCAACACCATCGGGCCGACCTGGGACGGCAATGAGGTGTGGCTCATCGTCGCCGTGGCTGGCACCTTCGCTGCCTTCCCGCTGTGGTACGGCACGATGTTCTCCGCGTTCTACCTTGCTTTCCTCATCGTGCTCGCCGGCCTCATGGCCCGGGGGGTGTCGTTCGAGTACCGGGGCAAGCTCGATG
>JBEDUR010000012.1:0-5042 GCA_040414865.1 Acidimicrobiales bacterium | reverse complement strand
GTCCTTGCCCGGTGGCATTTTGACCCCTTCCGCCCGAACCGATGGGTTCTGCGTCCAGGCCGATGTACGACCGCGTCACCTTGCCGTTATCGATGATCTCATTCGATACGGTCTTGGCCAGATCGACTGGGATAGCGAAATTCAACCCGATGTTTCCCGTGCTGGACGGGCCACCGTTCGCCGACGGAGCAGTGGCCCCCGCGCTGGGTACTCCCACCAGGCGGCTCGAACAGTCCACCAATGCTCCGCCGCTGTTGCCAGAATTGATGGCCGCGTCAGTTTGGACCGCATTAACCAAGAGCGCGGGCTGCGAATTCTCGCCAGGCACAGAAACGGTCCGGTCGAGCGCGCTTACGATTCCCGCGGTCACGGTGCTCGCGTAGCCCAGTGGCGCCCCCAATGCAACGACAGGTTGGCCCACCTGTAGATCATTCGATGAACCCATCGCGATGACTGGCAAGTTGGACACGCCGGTCACCTTGATCACCGCAAGATCGGTCAACGGGTCGCGGCCGACGATGTTGGCTGGAGCAGTGGAGCCATTTGAAAACAACACTCGCAGCGAACCGCCTCCGACCGCCGGGAGGACAACGTGGTTGTTCGTCAGGATGTAGCCATCGGAGCGAATCACGCTTCCCGATCCGATCCCGGAAGCACTGCCACCACTTGCTTCGATGGTCACCACGGATGGGAGCACCTCGTCGGCCACGGAAGTGACCGGGCACGTCGAGCTCGAGGCCGACGTCGAGCTCTGGGTCGCGTTTGAGATGACACCCCCAATGACCCCTGCACCAATTAGGGCCGCTACCGCGACCACGCCGATCAGCCATCGGGGCATCCGGTTGGGTCGCCTAGGGACGTTTGCCATGAGCATCCCTCCTCATCGAGGGGTCTGGTCCATCGTCAGCCAGCGGGGTGATCGACGACATCTCGGCGATCGTCTGTCCTTGGATGCGCGTTTTTTTTCAAGTCGCGTGGCGCCCGTGTCCAGCGCTGCCCCGGTGAGCCTTTCAGCACGGCTTGACGCCAAGAACGTGCACAAGCCCGGTTCCCGTGCGTCCAATCGATCCCTGTGCGTTCTACGGTTGCGTCGTCCGGACATGCAAACGCCGTTTCTAGGCTGAGCCCACTACCCGCGCCTTCAACCGATTGAACTCGTCCTCGGTGATGGCACCTCGGTCTTTGAGGTTTGTCAGCCTTTCGAGCTCTTCTGCGGCTGAGGTGTTGCCGGATGATCTGGTCCGATCAACATCCCGCTCGAACCACTCGTGGAATGGTTGCCGCCCAGCGGCGCGCTCGGTTCGGCGGTGAGCCATCTTCGTCCCCCTGACCAGCAGGTAGAGCACCACCCCGATGACGGGGAAGAAGATGATGAAGACAAACCACAGGGCCTTCGCGACTCCCCCCACGTCGTCGCTGGTGAAGAGATCGACTATGACGACGAAGATCACCCCGATCCAAAGGAGGGCTAGGAAAACCCACAGGATCGTGAAGAACACGTCCAGTAGTGGGAAAGAGGTGATCATCGCTGCACCTCCAAAGGAAGAAGCGAGTGGTGCGTCTACAGGCGCTATACAGGCCTCTGTTCTGAATCCTCTCTACCGATGTTCTTAGGCTTGGTCGACATTACCGCAGCAGCCAAGGGCAGCCGCCGCCACATTTGGTTACGCCCGTTTCGAGCGTCATCTTCCTTGCGTGAAGTTGCCCGGGGAGTTGGGAGGACTTCGCTCTCAGCGAGCGCCCCCTCGCCGAAGCCGGCGACGGGTCAGCCTCGACCTCCAGAGACAGAATGGCGCCGTGATTAGCTCACAGCCGCTTCTCTTGGTTGATGTCGATGGCGTCCTCAACGTCTATGGCGTTGAGGACACCCCACCGGGCTATCGCGAGTACATCGTCTTCCCCGAGGACGATGAACCCATGCGTCTGGCGGTAGTCCATGGAGGGTGGCTCGAGGAGCTGGGGAGGGTTTTGAGCTGGCATGGGCGTCAGCCTGGGGATACCAGGCTCATGCCAAACTCGGCGAAATCCTGATTCTCAGCGAGTTCCCGTATGTCCCGATGCCACCTCTCCCCTTTGCACCGGCCGAAAAGGTCCCGGCTGTGGCTGCGTACGTCGGGAACCGGCCGATCGCCTGGGTCGACGACGTGATCACTCGGGAAGCGGTCACCTGGGCCGAGTCGAGATCCGCACCGACGCTGCTGGTCCAGACTGATCCCCGGCTAGGTCTACAACGTCACCACGTGGATCGGCTGCTGACTTGGGGCCGCTCCGACGATTCCCCGTGACTGGCGATGACTTGCTCGGGGAAGCCGAGCAGCCAGAGTGTCGCGAGCGCGTCGATCTCCGAGCCTGTTCTGGCAAGTGAGCCCTTCGAAACAGCCGGGCGTCCTTTGCCAGGTGAGCTTGCAAAACGCGGTGCGGTACCGGACCTCGATGTACTCGAAGGTTCACGCCCCTCGTTCCAGGGTGATTTCGAGGCCTCGCCCTCGATCGGCCGGCCTTGCCAGCGGCCTGACGTTCCCGTCGAGCAGCCGAGGGTTCGCCCGACTCAGGACCCGCCCGACTTCAGCAGCGCTACCGCCTCGGCGTCGTCGACTACCTGGCCAGTGCAGGTCTCGGCATTCTGCATGGCCAGCAGGATGGCCGCCTCGACATAGTTATCCGGGGTCGGCAGGTCGGCCCGGACCTCGACCGGCGCGGTGCCAGCTCCGCGGTAGCGAAGACCCGGGGTGGCAATGGCCCCAACTGGCTTGAGCGCGTTCACGGCGATCCCGTTGTCCTTCTGTTCGGCCGCCAGGCCGATGGTGAAGGCTTCCACCGCCCTCTTCGTCGCGCCGTAGTGGGACCCTCCGCGGGCGGCGACCGACGAGATGTTGATGATGCTGCCGCTGTGCTGGTCGATCATGGCGGGAAGCACCGCCCGTGCACAGTGGAAGGGACCGTGGACGTTGATGCGGAACTCGAGCTCCCAGTGGCGGGGCTCGATTTGGGAGATGCGGCCCGGCGGTTGAACAGCGGCGTTGTTCATCAGCACGTCGATCCGGCCGAACCGTGCCATCACCTGGTCGACCATGGCCGCGATCGAGGCGGTGTCGCCGACGTTGCACACCACCGGCAGGGCCTCGCTGCCGGCCTCCTCGACGAGCTTGGCGGTCTCGTAGATGGTGCCCGGCAGGTTGGGGTCGCGGACCTGTTCGGTACGGGCGGCAACGACGACTTTCGCTCCCTCGCGCCCGTAACCGACAGCGCAGTACTGACCGAGCCCTCGGCTCGCTCCGGTGATGATGGCTACCTTGCCCGCCAAGCGTCCGTCGCTCACGCTACGCCTCCTTCGCAATCACCCCACCACAGAACGAGCCGCTCGGCCGATCTCACAGGGGTCCCGATCTCTGCCCCGAGGCGCACCATAGTGATCAGTGTCCCGTTTGGAAAACTCCGGCACACCGCTTTGGAGAGCCCAGCGGAAGGTGGTCTCCATCGCCGGGAGGCGACGTCCCTCGCCGGCCCGGGCGTCGGAGCGCCCCTCCGCCGACCGGTGGTCGAGCTACAGCGACCGGAATCCAGTGGTCGGCGGCTGAACCGGATCCCGGACAACCGCTTGGCGTGGGCGCCGTCATTGATCGACCGGCCATCTCGTAGGCTCAGGCGATCGAGCGCCGTCCCACGTTGAGCGCAGGTGGCTACGGTCGCGAAGGCGGACCATTGCGCGGCGCCGCCAGGGCGGCCGGCCGAGTGGCCCGCCGGAGCGCGAACGCGGCCGGAGCACGGCTGGAGGTCGTCCTTGGGGGAGCGACCCGGACCAGAGTCGTGGTGGTGCTGGCCGCAGTGCTCGCCCTCGCCAGCGCAGATGCCGCCACGGTCGGTGCCTCAGCAGTAGCGCTTCGCGAGAGCCTCCACATCAACAACACCGACATCGGCCTTCTGGTCGCCGTGAGCGCCTTGGTGGGGGCGGTCGCCTCGGTCCCCTTCGGCATGCTTGCCGACCGGGTGCGGCGCACCTGGACACTTTCGGTGGCGGTCGGACTTTGGGGTCTGGCCATGATCTGGAGCGCAACAGCCACCTCGTTCGGACACCTGCTTCTCACGCGTCTCGCGCTCGGGTTCGTCACCGCGGCCGCAGGCCCCATTACTGCCTCGCTCGTTGGGGACTACTTCCCGAGCGGAGAACGGGGACGCATCTACAGCTTCATCCTGACCGGCGAGCTGGTCGGCGCCGGGGCCGGCTTCGCCATCACCGGTGACATCTCGGCACTCTCGTGGCGGGCCGCCTTCGTGATCCTCGCCATCCCGGCCTTCTTCCTTGCTTATCTCGTGTTCCACCTGCCCGAGCCGGTCCGAGGCGGACAAGGGGCGCTGAAACCCGAGTCGGGATCGCCGTCGGTCACGTCCAAGGACACCCCACCCGAGGCGGACGGCGAGACAATTACCGACGCCCAGCGTCTGGCTCTCGATCGAGGGATTCCACCGGACCCGAGGTTGCTCGCCGAAGGTTCGAACCACCGAATGGGCTTCATTAGCGCCTCCCGTTACGTCTTGCACGTGAAGACGAACGTGGCGCTCATCATCTCCGGCGCATGTGCCTACTACTTCTTGGCCGGCGTGCAAACCTTCGGCGTCGAATTCACTCGGCAGCAGTACCACCTCAACCAGGTGCTGGCCAATCTGCTGATGCTCGTGGTGGGGGCAGGTGCGGCCGCCGGGGTCCTGATCGCCGGTCCCCTTGGAGACCGGCTGCTCGGTCGGGGACATCTCAAGGCGAGGATCCAGGTCGGGGCGGTCGCAGCGGTGGCAGTCGTTCTCCTGTTCATCCCGCCGCTCATCACTCACAGCACCTTCACGGCGTTGCCGTACCTGATCTTCGCCGGTGGGACGCTGTCCGCCCAGAACCCACCCATCGACGCTGCCCGGCTGGACATCATGCCGTCGTTCCTCTGGGGCCGGGCCGAGGGGATACGCACCTTCATCCGGACCGGCGCCCAGGCGCTCGCCCCGATTCTGTTCGGAGCCGTCTCCGACCTGTTGAGCGGTGGCCAGCCGTACTC
>JBEDUR010000011.1:0-7136 GCA_040414865.1 Acidimicrobiales bacterium | reverse complement strand
GCGGAACCGGCAGAACATGTCCTTGTAGACGCGGGCCCAGACGTGGTGGACCCCCGGCTTGTTGTTGGCGGTGGGCGGGCCCTCATAGAAGATCCACGGCGGGGCCCCTTTGCGCTGGACGAGGGAGCGAGCGAACACGTCGTGGGCGGCCCACCGGTCGAGCCCGTCCTTCTCCAGCGCCACGAAGTCGACGTCTGGTGGTATGGGGCGAAACATCGCGGCTCTCGAAGGATCGTCTGGGTATGCATGCCGCGGCCTAGCCGACCGCCGGCGTTCGGCAGAGCCTACGGCCTATCGGTGCTCATCGGCGTCGCTCGCCGCCGACCGCTCCGATTGGGGTCAGGTCTGCGCCGTGGCGGCTTCGGTGCTCCCCGAAACGTCGGATAAAAGGTGCGAGCCTCGTCTTGGCCGGCACCGGACGCGGCGAGCGAGGTCGTTGAATCGATCGAACCCCTACAGCAGCTCGTAGTCGGCGAGGTCGGGCTGGCGGGTCTGGCGCCAGTAGTCGAGGAGGCTGAAAGGCCAGTTCTGCGCGGTGCGACCGGTCGCGTTCTTGTACCAGGTGTTCACCGAGGAGACGCCCCACGCCATCTTGAGGTTCTCGGCGTCGACCTTCTCGTTGTAGGCGTCGTGCACCTCGGGCCTTACGTCCATCCCTCGGATCCCGTCGGTGAGCATGGCCTTGATGCAGCCGAGGATGTACTGAACCTCGCACTCTGAGAAGTACGTGATGCTGCCGTTCACAACGATGTTCGTGTTCGGCCCGTACATCAGGTAGAGGTTGGGGAACGACGGGACCGTGATACCGAGGTAGGCGCGCGCGTCGCCGGCCCACCACTCGTGGAGCTCGACTCCGCCGCGGCCCACGATCTTCATCGGCGCGAGGAAGTCCGAAGCTTGGAAGCCAGTGCCGTAGATGAGCACGTCGACCTCATGGAGCTCGCCATCCGCGGTGCGCACGCCCGACGGCGCGATCTCGGAGATCTTCTCGATGACGAGTGCGACGTTGTCGCGCTTGAGCGCGCTCGCCCATGCGCCATCATCGAGGATGAACCGCTTCGAAAACGGCGCATATGTCGGCATGATCTTCTCGAGGAGGTCGGGGCGGTCGTTGAACTGCGCCTGCAGGTAGCCGGTAAGGGTCTGGCGTATGAAGTCGTTCTGTGCGCTGACCGACTCCGGGCCTTCGCTCGGCGCCGTCCACGAGGCGTCGACCCGAGCGAAGGGCATCATGCCCTCGACGTTGCCCCAGAACACGAGGAAGCGGCTCCAGTGCGTGTAGCCGGGGACGTTGTCCCGGAGCCAACGCACCTCCTCGATGATCTTGTCGGTGTAGCTCGGCGAGGGGATGAACCACGCGGGCGTGCGCTGGAAGACGGTGAGGTGCCCGGCGATCGCGGCGACCTTGGGAATGAACTGCACCGCACTGGCACCCGTTCCGATGACGGCGACGCGCTTGCCCTCGAGGGAGACCGAAGGGTCCCACTGCGCCGAGTGGAAGGCAGGGCCAGCGAACGTCTCACGGCCAGCGATTTTCGGCAGGCTCGGCCGGTTGAGCTGACCGACGGCACTCACCACGGCATGCGCCGTAAGCGCTTCCTCGCGTCCGTGGGAGTTGAGGAGCTGCAGCGTCCAGGTCATGGACGACTCGTCGAACTCGATCGAGGTGACCTCGGTGTTGAAGCGTATGCGGTCGCGGATGCCGGACGACTCGGTGACGGAGCGGAAGTACTCGAGCAGCACGGGCTGCGACGAGTAGTACTCGGGCCAGTCGTCGCGCTGTGCGAACGAGTAGCTGTAGAAGAGGTTCGAGACGTCGACACGACAGCCTGGGTACTGGTTGTCGAACCAGGTGCCACCTACGTCGGCGTTCTTGTCCAGCACGACGAAGTCGAGGCCGGCCTGCGCGAGGCGGTGCGCAGCGACCAGGCCGGACATACCCGCGCCGATGATCGCGACGGTGAATGGGCGGTCGGATGCCAACTCGTCCTTGCGCCACGCGGGTGTGCGCGGGTCGTTGCCGATGTTCAGCTCCTCCTCCAGCAGCTCGAGGTAGTCACCGGCCGGCTGTCCGCCGGTGGCGAACAGCAGCAGCCGTGCCATCGTCGCCTCGTCGGGAGATGCCGTGACCAGCGGCCGCCCTCCGTTCTCGTCGCGCAGGCGTGCCAGCGCGGCGAACGCCATCTCGAGCGCTTCGGCCTGTTCGGCGGGGCCGAGCCCAGAGCCGGGGTTGAGCAGCCCGCCCGCAGGCTTGCGGAGGTGATCGGGGACGAGGTCCAGGTCGCCCGTGGCAGCGGCGAGCGCGGGTAGCAGCGCTGGCAGGTCCGCTCGATCGAGCGCGGCGCGGATCGTCTCGTCGTCAGCGTTGGCGAGGTGGCGGGTGAAGTCAGGCACACCTTCTCCAGAGTCGGGACGACATTACGCGTATGACCCAAGCACCCTTCTCGCCGGCACGTGCATTCGGCTTCGGCACCACGGCCACAAGTGAACCATGAGCGGGACGACGCGAGCACAGATGGCGTTTGGTACAGGCACACGAGCAGGTCAGCGCCCGAACGTTCGCCTGTGCGGCGACTATGGCTCGCCGAAGTGAGCGGTGATGCAATGCGGGTCGCTGCTGGCAAGATCTGGCCGTGCGGTTGGGCGAAGAGATCCGGATCGTCGCTTGTGACCTGGACGGCACCCTGTTGCGCCGTGACGGGTCCTTGTCGGCCCGCACCGTCGCCGCGTTGGACGCCGCCGGGCGGGCGGGAACTTCGGTCGTGCTGGTGACCGCTCGTCCGCCCCGCTGGGTCGACCCGGTCGTCGCCGAGCTGCCCGGCCGCCCGCTGGCGGTCTGCTGCGACGGTGCCCTCACCTACGACCCGCACCGCAAGAAGGTGGTGGACGAGCGTCCGATCGCCGCCACGGTTGCCCGGGCTGCGGTCGGTCGGCTCCGTTCTGAGCTGGCCGGGGCAGCCTTCGCCGCGGAGATCGGCCTCTCGTACGGGCAAGAACCGGGTTACCCGAATCGGTGGCCGCTCCCCCCGCAGGCCACGGTTGCGGCAATCGAGACGCTGGTGGCCGGCCCGATCAGCACCTTGATCGTCCGTCACACCGACGCCGACGATCCGTGGGAGATCCTCGATCGAGCCCGGCGGTCGGTCGGCGCGATGGCGGAGGTGAGCTGTTCGGGACCCGAGGCTCCGCTCCATGTCGTCGCCCCCGGCGTGAACAAGGCCTCCGCGCTGGCGCCACTGGCCGATGCCGCCGGAGTGGGTGCCGGCTCGGTCCTGGCCTTCGGAGACATGCCCAACGACCTGCCCCTGCTCACTTGGGCCGGCACCGGTGTGGCCACCGCCAATGCCCATCCCGACGTCCTGGCCGCAGTCGACCACGTGACCGGAGACTGTGACGAAGACGGCGTCGCCAACTTCCTGGAGGGATTGCTCGGCTGACATTGTGGTGAGGAGTTGTCCGACGCTCGCCACCTGTCCCGGCCGAATCGCCGGTTGGTGTAGGAATCGACGGGTGGATGCGTCTCCGTCAAACGAACTGGCCGGGAAGCTGGTGCGCCTCAGGGCGCCCGAGCCCGACGACCTCGATACCTTCCGCGTCTTCAACCTGGACAGCCAAGGTGCTCGCCAGTGGGGACAGACCGAGCTTCCGGTTTCCCGGGAGGCACAACGGCACTGGAGCGAGGAGGACGCCTCGAAGCGGCCTGCGGGGGACACCACCCGGCTCGTCATCGAGACGTTGGCCGGCGATGTCGTCGGCAGCGTGTCGGTCGACATGGCCGACCGGCGCAACGGGGTCTTCTCCTATGGCATCGCCATCGGCAGCGAGCACCGCGGCAAGGGATTCGGGTCCGAAGCCCTCGTCCTCCTTCTCCGCTTCTACTTCGCCGAGCTCGGCTACCAGAAGTGCGACACCGGCATCTACGCCTTCAACGATGGCTCGTTGCGCTTCCATGAGCGGCATGGATTCGCAGTCGAGGGCCGGCGCCGACGGGGCGTCTACACCGAGGGCGAGTACCACGACGTGGTCCTCGTCGGGATCACGCGAGAGGAGTTCGACAGCCGACACGGCCTCGTGGCTCCCTCGCCTCCACAACGTTGACCGGTGGTGCGGGGCACCGAGGCAAGGCTGCAGCGTCAGAAGAGTTGGAGCAGCTCGGTGAGGGAGGCGATCTCCGGCACCGTCGTGGTCGCCGGCGGGCCGACCCGGTTGAGCACGCGACCCTGGTACCCGAGCGCCAAGGCCGCCTCGACCAGCTCGTGAGCATTGTCGACGAAAAGACAGTCCTGCGGCTCCAGTCCGAGTCCATCGCTTGCGGTGTGGTACATGCGGGGATCGGGCTTACAGCAGCCGAGGACCTCCGAGTACACGATCGCGTCGAAGTATCGGTCGAGGCCGAGGTCAGCCAGATTCGGGTAGGCCTGCGGTGAGAGCACCGGCAACCCGGGCGTTGGCGTCGCCCAGGCATCCGAGACGAGCGCCATGGCCACGCCGCGTCGCCGGAGCTCGGAGAGCACCGCGTGGACCTCGTCAAAGAGCTCGACGACCTCGGTGAACGGCCGAGGGCAATCGAGGTCGTGTAGGAACCGGTCGGACGGGGCCGTGATCCCCAGTCGATCGAGGACCACACGGTGGTATGCGTCGCGGGACGGGGTGGCCTCGCTCTGCTCGAGAAAAGACTCCCCGGCGGCGAAGGCGCCGGGCAGCAGTGCCGGGTCGGTCCGGGGTGCGTGACGAGCCAGGACCTCTTCGAAGTCGAACCGGGGATTCCAGCGCCCACCGATCGGTCGGGTAAGGGTGTCCCCCATGTCGAGAAGCAGGCCGCTCGGCGGGGAGCCGGAGGTCACGGGTCGACCACCTCGCTACGGTCGGATCCCAACCGGGCGCCTCCGGCCGGGCCAAGCTCGCGGGTCTCTACGAGGCGACCGTAGAGCTCGTCGTCGGCTTCGGCCAGCGACCCGAGGACCGCATCGGCGATCGCGAAGGCCGGACGCTCGCGCTCGGCCCGTTCAGGCACCGCGACACAAACCATGCGCGCTGCCTTGGCGGCGAGAACCCCAGCGCCCGCGTCCTCCCAGGCGAGGCAGCGAGTGGGATCGGCGCCGAGCTTGGACGCCGCGCCCAGGTACACCGCAGGGTGGGGTTTGCCGAAGGGCTCGTCCTCGGCCGAGTGCACCACCGAGAAGTACTGGGCGAGGTCGAAGTGGTCGAGCACGAGATCGATGAGTCGGTACTCCGAGGAGGATGCCAGGGCGAGGGCCAGCCCGTGCCGACGACACAGGTCGATGGCCTGTTGCACGCCCGACTGCAGCACGCCACGGTCGAGGACCAGCTCGCCCACCCGGTCGACCACGCGCACCGCCACTTCGTCGGGGGTCGGACCACTCCACGGGAAACGCCCATGCCAGTACCGGGTCACCTCGTTGACGAACATGCCCTTGGTCTGCCGGCAGGCGTGCGGGTCAATGGGGACGCCCAACGCGCCAAGGATCTCGACCTCGGCGACCTGCCACAGCGGCTCGGTGTCGACGAGGAGCCCATCCATGTCGAAGACCGACGCAACGAAGCCGGCCGCGCTCATCGGGCGGCCACCGAGCGCCAGACGCTCAGCCGGGCAGATTGTCCGTGATGGCCTCCACCACCACCGGGTCCTCGGGTTCGGTACGCGGCCGGAAGCGGGCGACCACATCACCGGACGGCGAAACTAGGAACTTCTCGAAGTTCCACATGATGTCGCCGGCGTTGCCCTGAGCATCAGGTGTCTGCGTCAGCTCCTGGTAGATCGGGTGCCGATCCTCTCCGTTCACGTCGATCTTCTCGAACATGGGAAAGGTCACCCCGTAGTTCGTGGAGCAGAAGGTCGCGATCTCCTCGGAGGTTCCTGGCTCCTGGCCACCGAACTGATTGCAGGGGAAGCCGACAACGCTGAACCCTTTCTCCCCGTAGGTCTCCTGGAGCTTCTCGAGCCCGGAGTACTGCGGGGTCAGGCCACACTTGGAGGCCACGTTGACGAGAAGGAGTGCCTTGCCCTGGTACGACGCGAGGGAGGAGGACTCCCCCTCCAGGGTGGCGATGGGGATGTCGAAAAGAGCCATGCCCAGGAGGCTAACCCCTGCCGGCGCGACCGGCGCCGCCAAACGTGCCCCGGGACCGGCCGGGCACTCGACACTACGATCCTCCTCCGGCCCACTGGGCCCTGAGCCGAGTCGTGACGAGCGTCCGGAGGTGCCCGATATGACGCCACGCCGAAGCCTGTGGATCTGGGGTCTCGAATCCGACGAGCCGACCGAAGCGCAGCGGAAGGAGGCGGCAGCCGCCCTGTCAGCCCGTTTGGGCACCGAGCTCGTAGCCCCGAGAATCCCCCGGCTCGACGAGCTCGAGTTGCGGGTGCCGAGGATCGCCGTCCCGGGCTCGTTGTCGGCGTTCTGCCGGCAGGACACCTGGGAGCGCGCCTACCACTCATACGGCTACGACCGCGTGAACCACGCGGTGTTCGGGCGCTACCCCAACCCGCCCGACGCCGTCGCCCATCCCCGCACCGATGCCGAGCTCGAGGCCGTCTTGGACTGGTGCGTCGCCGACGGTCACTGTGTGATCCCTTACGGCGGCGGCTCGTCGGTGGTCGGGGGGGTGACCCCGCCCGAGGACCGCGGCCCGATCGTCACGCTGGCCCTGGACGAGCTGGACCGGGTGCTCGAGATCGACGGGACCTCGCGGGCGGCCCGCATCCAGGCCGGCGCCTTCGGCCCTCACTTGGAGGACCAGCTCCGACCGCACGGCTTCACCCTTCGCCACTTCCCGCAGAGCTTCACCGGCTCGACCCTCGGAGGCTGGATCGCCACCCGCTCAGGCGGGCACTACGCCACCAACCACACCCACATCGACGATTTCGTCGAGTCGGTGCGGATGCTCACCCCGCGGGGCTGGTGGGAAACACGCCGGCTCCCGGGCTCGGGCGCGGGTCCGGACCCCAACCGCCTGGCTATCGGGTCCGAAGGGATCCTTGGGATCATCACCGAGGCCTGGATGCGCATCCAGGCCCGTCCGCGGTTCCGGGCGACGGCCGGCGTCCGGTTCGGAACCTGGGAAGCGGGCTACGAAGGCACCCGGCGCATCGTCCAGGCCAAGTTGTGGCCGGC
>JBEDUR010000010.1:0-6271 GCA_040414865.1 Acidimicrobiales bacterium | reverse complement strand
GCTCGCCGATCCAGGATCGCAGCAGGATTGTCTTCCCGCTCCCTGGTGGCGCAGAGATCATGGTCACCCGCGTTGACGCCGCGAGCTGTCCGAACAGCCTTGGACGGGACACGATGCCTCCCGTCCCGGGACGAGCAACCGAACTAGTAACAGCGTCCGGTGCCCTCACGGACCCCATGGTCCTGATCATCGCACGACGTCAGTGCGCAAGACGGAGGCAACTGGCATTGGGAGGCCGCCGTTCGTGGCGGGCGCACTTGTGTCGGCCGTTCCGACCGGATCGTCAGCCTGATGTGAGATGCCTGTGTGCGCGGTTGTTCATGACCGCAGAGTGGCGATGATTTGTCGGCTACCAATCGAAATCCTGACACGCAGCGACGCCTCTCTCATCTCTGCAGTGCACGTCATCTGCCAGC
The DNA here is from genome assembly GCA_040414865.1 of Acidimicrobiales bacterium. Classification (GTDB taxonomy): domain Bacteria; phylum Actinomycetota; class Acidimicrobiia; order Acidimicrobiales; family RAAP-2; genus Palsa-461. Next base: position 5,855 of record JBEDUR010000010.1, on the reverse strand, counting down.
CGTGAGACCGAACGCGGTCGCCAGAGCCTCGCGCTGGGGTCGGGAAGACTGGCGAACATCGCAATGAGCAGGCTGCAGAGCTGATGCAGCCCCGCAAAGCCAACTCCATCTCCGACTCCATTCCCACCGCCCGCGCCACACAAGTTCGCCCCATTGGAGAGCGCTTCCCAAATGTATCGGTGTAGTGACGGATCGGGTCTGGGTCAGAGGCCAATCGGGCCCCCGTAGGGGGCCCGTGCGGCAGCGGGCCGATAGGCCCGACCGCCAGCCGAGGCGGCGGCGGAGCCGCCGCCGACGGCGGGGCGGCTTGATGGGGTAAAGAAAGTCGTCACAACAACACGTTTGGGCACGTTTGGGCGCTTCGATGCTTGAGGTGGCCTTTGCGACCACTTGCTTCATAAGAATCTGGTTGCAGATTTGTCGACCCGTGGGATGCGTTGTCATTCGCTGGCACTCGTTGGTACGCGCTGGTGTCGCGTGCTTCGAAAATCCGTTGACTCCGGTGGCACAGCGTGACGGTACAACCGCCGCATGCCAACGACACAAGCCCCCGAACTCACCGCCCAAGACTGGGAGATGTTCCGCGCTCTTGGCCGGCGGATCACTGCCAAGCAGTTCGATGCCTTTCAGGATCAAGGCGAGGGATGCGGCTGGTGCCGCCACCCGATCCGCATCCGGGGCACGGTCACCGTCGACGACGGCACCGTGCCGCGGATCGCCTTCTCCACCGCCAAGTTGCCCGACGGCGTGACCATGAAAGCGTGCGGGAGCCGGCGGGAGAACCGGTGTCCGGCTTGTGCTGCGATGTATCGAGGGGACGCTCGCCATCTGGTCCGTGCGGGTCTGATGGGCGGAAAGAACGTCAGCGAGACGGTGGCCGGGTTCCCGGCGGTGTTTGCGACCCTCACCGCCCCGAGCTTCGGTGCGGTCCACGTGGCCAAGAGGGGCGGGCCGTGCCATCCCGGAGCGCCCAAGCGCCGTTGTCCGCATGGTCGCCGCCTTTCCTGTTTCGACCACCACGACATCGACAGCGAGATCGTCGGTTCTCCGTTGTGCTTTGAGTGCTACGACTACGCCGGTGCCGTCCTCCACAACGCCTGCAGTCCTGAGCTATGGCGGCGAACGACGATCTACGTGCTTCGCCAATTGGCCACGGTGCTCGGGCACACCCAGGCCGAAACGAGGAAGATGGTGCGGCTCTCCTTCTGCCGGGTGGCCGAGTTCCAGCGACGGGGTGTAGTACACCTCCACGCCGTCATGCGAGCGGACGGGCCGGATGGGCCGGACGGTACGGCACCACCGGTGAGCGCCGAGCAGTTGGCGCAGGCGGTGCTGATGGCCTCCCGGGCGGTGTCGGTGCACCACCCTCGAGGGGCGGCCCGCTGGGGCGAACAGATCGACGTCAAGCTCCTCGACCGCTCCCGCGAAGGGACGAAGACGATTTCGGGTTACGTCGCAAAGTACGCCTGCAAGAGCAGCGAGGACGCCGGCATGCTCGACACCCGCATCCGCTCCGCCGAAGACCTCGCTCGGCGTCGTCTGCCCGCTCACCTTCGGCGTATGGCAGAGGTCGCCTGGGCGTTCGGTGGCGAGGCTGGCTACGAGTGCTTGCACCTTCGTCGCCACGCGCACGGACTCGGCTACGGCGGGCACTTCCTCTCCAAGTCCCTGCGGTATTCCACCACGCTCGGCGCCCTGCGGGCGGCCCGGCAGGAGTGGCAGAGGAATCGGGCACACAAGGGAAGCGAAATCGGCGACCGTTCGGTGAATGCCCGGTGGCGTGCAGTCGGCATCGGGTGGGCGAATCGGGGTGAGGCGACATGGGCCGAGTGGCAGCGCCGCCGACGAGAGGACGAGCGGCGGTGCGCCGCCGAAGACTTCTACAGCCGAGACCCCAAAGAGGCGGCATGAGATCGCTGAGGTGGCGTTACCCAGATGAGGACGGCCGCGACGACCAGGGACCGGCCAGCGAGGGACCGGGCACGAGCAGCGTTGCCCCAGGCGTCAGTGCGGTGGAGCCACGCGAGCGCTTTGGTGAACCGTTGGTCGACATCGACGAGCTCGCGCGATGGCTGGCGACGAGCCCGCGTCACGTGCGCCGCCTCGTGCACGAGCGGCGGGTGCCGTTCGTGAAGATCGGGCACTACGTCCGATTCGACCGAGCCGACATCAGGGCCTGGCTCGAACTGCAAAAGGTGGCCGTGACGGACGAGCGTGCGAGCAACGGCGAGCCACTGTGGCTGCGTCCTTCTGCTCGGCTCGGGCGGGAAAGGGTGCGGGCGCCAAGTTCTGGTCGGCGCAGCACCGAGTCGATAAACGCCGAGCCCCCGTGGCTCCGCGTTCGAGGTGGGTGAGGAGGAAATTCGTGGCCAGCATCCGCAAGAAGCCGTCCGGCCGCTTCGAGGCACGCTATCGGGACCCGAGCGGACGAATGCACGGCAAGACATTCCGGACGAAGCGTGAGGCCCAGGACTTCCTCGATCGGACCGGTACCGCCATCGGCGACGGGTCGTGGCGGGATCCGGCCCTGGCCAAGGTCCGGCTCGTCGAGTACACCACGTGGTGGCTGGAGAACCGACCCGAGCTGCGCCCACGCACCCGCGAACTCTATGGAGGCCTGCTTCGGCTCCACATCGATCCTTATTTCGGCGAGTGCCGCTTCGGTTCACTGTCGACGGCCGAGGTGAGGGCGTGGCACGCCGAGCTGCTTCGGAAGGGCAAGCCGGGCCCAGTGACGGTGGCGAAGGCCTACCGTCTCCTGCGCAGCATCCTCAACGACGCCGTGGAGGACGGGCTCTTGGTGCGCAATCCGTGCACCATCCGTGGGGCCGGTGTTGAGCGCTCACCGGAGCGTCCGGTGGCCAGCATCACCCAGGTGTACGACTTCGCCGATGCGATCGAGGAGCGGTATCGGCTGATGGTCCTGCTCGCGACGTTCTGCGGCCTCCGGCTGGGCGAGCTGATCGCCCTGCGCCGGGACCGGGTCGACGTGCTGCACCGGAGGGTGATCGTGACCGAGCAAGGACAGGAGCTGCGCGACGGGACCCGCCACTACGGGCCACCCAAGACCGCCGCCGGCGTACGCACGGTGGCGCTACCACCACATCTCGTCGCCGACGTCGAAGATCACCTCTTGCGCTGGGTCGGGCCTCGGGCCACCGACCTGCTGTTCACCGGGCCGCATGCCTCCGAGCTGTATCGGGCGACCTTCAACAGTGCGTGGGACCGAGCTCGGCGAGTGGTCGGGATGGACGGCTTCCATTTTCACGACCTCCGTCACACCGGCAACACGCTGGCTGCCGCGACGGGGGCGAGCACGAAGGAGCTGATGGCACGCATGGGTCACGCCAGCGCACGGGCCGCCCTCATCTATCAGCACGCATCGGCGGAGCGAGACGTGCTGATCGCCGAGCAACTATCTGCCATGACCGAAAAGGCGTTGGCACTCGTCGACAAGGTGACAAAGGGAAGCGCCGACGCCGATGTTCGTCCCGCAACGTCAGAGCACTGACGACGAACGCAACAGCTGCGACTCGTGGTCCTCTGTGGTCTATTTGTGGTCTGTGACGGTGTGTCTACACCGAACGGCGAGTATTCGACGCTCGACACACCACGCTCACCAGGCGCCTCGCAAAGAGCGGCCGACCGGGATCGAACCGGCATCATCAGCTTGGAAGGCTGAGGTTCTACCATTGAACTACGGCCGCGAATCGGCGTGCATTCTAAGTCCTCTACTCTCGACCCCATGGACGCGCTGTTCGATCGGGTCGGGGGAGAGTCCTTCTTCGTCGACCTCGTGGACCGGTTCTATCTTGGGGTGGCGGGCGACCCGCTCCTGCGCCCTCTGTACCCCGACGACCTGCGCGAGTCCTCGGAGCATCTCGCCCTCTTCCTCATGCAGTACTGGGGCGGGCCCGGGACCTACAGCGAGCAGCGCGGGCACCCTCGTCTGCGCATGCGCCACGCCCCGTTCGTGATCGGTCCCGCCGAGCGCGAGGCCTGGCTCGGCCACATGAACCGGGCGCTCGATGATCTCCGGGCCGCGTCGCGTATCTCCGAGGCGGACGCCGGCGAGCTGCGTGCCTACCTCGAGATGGCGGCGACCACCCTCGTGAACACCGCCTGATCGATCATCTCGTCAGTCCTTGAAGTCGGGCGTGCGCCCTTCCTTACGTGCCGCCACCGCCTCCTCGAAGTTGCGGGTGAGGCATCGGACGAACAACTGGGATGTGCCCTCCGCGTCCATGTGGGACTGCAAGCTGCTGGCGTCGAGGCTGTTCCACAGCTGGCGCTTCGTCAGTTCCACTCCCGCCCGGCTCCACCCGTTGATCCGGTCGGCCAGCTCGAAACAGGACGGCAGCAGCCGGGCCCCCGGCACCACCTTGGACACGAGGCCGATCCGGTCCGCCTCGGCGGCGTCGACGTCGCGGCCCGTCAGCATGATCTCGGCGGCGCGCGACTGGCCGATCGCCCGCGGGAGCAGATAGCTCAGCCCGAGCTCCGCCGCCGTGAGCCCGTTGTTGACGCCCGCTGCCCGGAAATAGGCGTCCTCCGCCGCTATCCGGACGTCCGCGGAGAGGGCCAGGCAGAAGCCGCCGCCGATGGCAGCCCCGTTCACCGCGGCGATCACCGGCTGATGCAGCCGGCGGATCGTCCCGATCACGTCGTCCAGCATCTCCATGGACCGCAGCGCGATGGTCGGCAGCGTCAACCCCTCAATATGGGGGATGGTCCCCGGGTTCTCGTGGTCCGCTCCCGAGCAGAATCCGCGCCCGGCCCCGGTGATGACGACGACCCGGGCCTCGTTGTCGTGCCCGATTTCGCGCAGTGCATCGCGGAAGGGGATCATGACGTCGAACGCCATCGCGTTCATTCGATCCGGTCGGTTCAACATGACCACGGCGACGCCCGGATGAGGCCTGGTGATTTCGGCGAAAGACATGGGCGAGCATCGTAGAGGGGCCGTCGCCCGCCCCCGATGTGCGGCTTATGGTGCGGGGTGATCCGGGGTGGGCGCAGGCATGCTCGGGGCCGCCGGCGCCGGCTGCTCCGTTGGGATCAGGGAGCGCTGGCGGGAGATCCCGTGCGCCTCGGTGCGGGCGAGCCAGCGCAGCCGGGCGGCCTTGGCGTCCCAGTCGTAGACCACCGCCGTGTCGGCGACGAAGTCGTCGAGGGCCCGGCGCTCGCGCTGGTAGACGATGCCGAGGAACCCGATCCCGAGCGTCAGAAAGGTCAGCGCGAGCCCCAAGGTGCGCAGGACCGCCTGGCGTGGGTTGATCGGCCGGCCCTCGGCGGTCACCACCTGGACCCCGAAGATGGCCATGCCCAGCGTCTTGCCGCTGACCGCCCACTGGTAGGAGAAGTAGATGAAGGCCCAACTGCCCAAAACGATGAAGGCCGCGATCCGGTGGTTGGTCAGGGTGTACGAGTGGCCGGACACCAGCCTCACGGCGAAGTTGACGAGCGCGGTGCCCAGCAGATAGATGCCCCACGATGCACCGACGTCGGCCGCGAAGGCCACCAGCCGGCTGATTGCTCCGGCGTAGTGCCCCTGCCGGCCCACCGTCATCTCCGGCGGGGGCATCGGCACCGTCGTCATGGGTGCCGTCATGCCGTCACCTCGGGCTCCACGAGGAGCGGAGGGCCTTCCGGCCAGTCGGCGATCCGCTTGCGCCGCCCGACCAACCGGTTGCCCCAGCGCAGAACGAAGTCGTCGAGCCCGACACCCTGGCTGCGGATCACGTCGAGGATCTCGGTCAGGATGCCCGTGGTGGAACGGGCGATGATCGACCCGAGCTCGGTCTGCTCCACCAGCGCGTCGATGTCGATCTCGTTCACGATGGCGTTGATGTCCA
>JBEDUR010000009.1:0-4907 GCA_040414865.1 Acidimicrobiales bacterium | reverse complement strand
CCGCCACCAGCGTGCGGACCGTGCCTGCCCGGCTGCTGGAGATCAATCGCCAGATCCTGAACAACCAGCTGGCGCGTACCTCTGGGGCGAAGGTCAGCTACACCCACCTGATCGGGTACGCGGTGGTGCGGGCACTCCTCGAGGTGCCGGCGCTCAACGCCAGCTTCGTTCCCGACGTCGACCGGAAAGGCACCCCCGGCGTCGTGCACCATCCCCATGTGGGCCTCGGACTGGCCGTGGACGTCATGCGTGCCGACGGGTCACGGACCCTGCTCGTCCCGTGCATCAAGGACGCCGACACCCTCGATTTCCGTAGCTTCGTCCTGGCGTACGAGGAGCTGATCCGCAAGGTTCATACCAACCGGGTCACCCCGGATGACTTCGCCGGGACGACGGTGTCGCTCACCAACCCCGGCACCCTTGGCACGGTGCAGTCGGTTCCCCGGTTGATGCCGGGCCAGGGAGCGATTTTCGGGGTGGGGTCGATCGGGTACCCGGCCGGCTTCGAGGCCGCCGATCCCACGGTGCTGGCCGAGCTGGGTATCGGCAAGGTGGTGACGCTCACCTCGACCTACGACCACCGGGTGATCCAGGGTGCCGAGTCCGGGCTGTTCCTTGCCAAGGTCCTCGAGCTCTTGGAGGGCGAGGACCGCTTCTACGACTCGGTGTTCGAGTCGATGGGCATCCCCTACGAACCGGCCCGCTGGCGGATGGATACGAGGGGCGGCCTCGAGCCGGCCGACGTCGTCGGCGAGCGCATGGTGAAGCAGGTCCACGTCCAGACCCTGATCAACATGTACCGGGTCCGCGGGCACTTGATCGCCGACCTGGACCCGCTCGAGGCCGAGGTGGCCCGGTTCCACCCCGAGCTAGACCCGCTCACCTACGGGCTGACCATCTGGGACCTTTCGAGACGGTTCGTGGCCGACGGCCTGGCCGGCCGGGACGCGGCCACGCTCGAGGAGATCCTCCACATCCTGCGCGACGCATACTGCCGGACGCTCGGGATCGAGTACATGCACATCGCCGACCCAGTCCAGAAGCGTTGGATCCAAGAGCACGTCGAAGGGGTGTCCTCGGCGCTCGACCTCGAGGAGCAGCGTCACATCTTGGACCGCCTGAACGCGGCCGAGGCCTTCGAGCGCTTCCTCCACACCCGCTACGTCGGCCAGAAGCGCTTCGGCCTGGAGGGTGCCGAGTCGGCCGTGGTCCTGCTCGACACCGTGCTCAACGAGGCGGCCGACGCCGGCTGCACCGACGTGGTCCTGGGCATGGCCCACCGCGGCCGGTTGAACGTGCTCGCCAACCTGGTGGGGAAGTCGCTGCGGGAGATCTTCGAGGAGTTCGAGGGGAACCTCGACCCCGAATCGGTCCAGGGCTCAGGCGACGTGAAGTACCACAAGGGCGCGTCCGGCAAGTTCGTCTCCCGCACTGGAGTGCCGCTGTCGATCTCCATGGCGTCGAACCCATCGCACCTCGAGGCGGTCGACCCGGTGGTCGAGGGGATGGCCCGAGCGAGACAGGACCGGATTGTCTCTCGGCAAACCGACGGCACCTCGGGCACCTCCGATCCTGACGACGACTTCCCGGTGCTCGCACTGTTGGTCCATGGCGACGCGGCCTTCGCGGGCCAGGGCGTGGTGGCCGAGACCCTCAACCTCTCCGGGCTCGCCGGCTATCGCACCGGCGGCACGGTTCACGTGGTGATCAACAACCAGCTCGGGTTCACCACCGCCCCCCAGGCCGCCCGCACCTCGGTGTACCCGACCGACGTGGCCAAGATGGTCCAGGCCCCGATCCTGCACGTGAACGGGGACGATCCAGAGGCCTGCGTCCGGGCCGCCCGCCTCGCCTTCGGTTTCCGCCAGGCGTTCCACAAGGACGTCGTCATCGACCTCGTCTGCTACCGGCTCCACGGCCACAACGAAGGCGACGACCCGAGCTACACCCAGCCGCTCATGTACCAGCGGATCTACGCCAAGCGCTCGGTCCGCAAGCTTTACACCGAGTCCCTTGTCCGTCGGGGCGACATCACCTTGGAGGAGGCCGAGGCTGCCCTCGACGACTTCAACGCCCGCCTCCAGCGGGCACTCGACGAGGTACGAGCGGAGCCTGACCACCGGCCGGCCGAACTGGTGGTGCCCGAGCCGCCACCCGCGCCGGTCCCGGTGGCGACGGGAGTTCCACCCGAGGTGCTCGGGGGCCTCGCCCGCCTGGTGCGGACGGTCCCCGACGGCTTCACGCTCCATCCCAAACTGGAGCGCCAGTTCGCCCAGCGCGACCAGCTGGTCGAGGGAGGGAGCGTCGACTGGGCCCTGGCCGAGGCCTTGGCCATGGGCAGCCTGCTCGTTCAGGGGGTCGACGTCCGACTCTCCGGCCAGGACACCCGCCGGGGCACCTTCAGCCAGCGTCACGCCGTCCTCGTCGACTACGCCACCGGCGAGGAGTATGTGCCCCTCGCCCACGTGGACACCATCACCAGCAACGGCCGCTCCGGCCGGTTCACCGTGCTCGACTCCCTCCTGTCGGAATACGCCGCTGTGGGCTTCGAGTACGGGTACTCGCTCGAGTCGCCTGGCGCGCTGGTGGCCTGGGAGGCCCAGTTCGGCGATTTCGTGAACGGCGCCGAGATCGTCATCGACAACTTCTTGGTCGCGGCCGAGGACAAGTGGGGCCAGCGGGCGGGCCTCACCCTGCTGCTCCCCCACGGCTATGAGGGCCAGGGCCCGGAGCACTCCTCGGCCCGCATCGAGCGTTTCCTTGCCCTGGGCGCCCGGGACAATCTCCGACTGGCCGTCCCCTCCGTGGCCGCCCAGTATTTCCACCTGTTGCGGGACCAGGCGATCGGTCCTGAGCGGCCGCCGCTGGTCGTGATCACCCCGAAGTCCATGCTGCGGGCGGTGGTGTCGCGCTCGCCGATCGAGGCGCTGGCCGACGGGCGTTTCGCTCCGGTTCTGGACGATTCGGTCCTGACCGACCCTTCGGCGGTGCGGCGGGTGGTCCTCGCGAGTGGGAAGGTGGCCTTCGAGGCGATGGAACGCCGCCGGGGGCGGCTCGGGGTAGGTGGGACCCTGCCGGGTGAGGCGATCGCGGTGGTCCGGGTGGAGCAGCTCTACCCCTGGCCCGAGGAGGAGATCGAGGGGCTCCTCTCCCGGTACGCCAACGCGTCGGAGGTCTGCTGGCTCCAAGAGGAGCCCGAGAACATGGGGGCCTGGTCGTTCGTCCATGGACTGCTGCACCGGGTGCTGCGGGACCGCTACCAGCTGATTCACGTAAGCCGTCCGGAATCGGCTAGCCCGGCCACTGGCAGTGCCGCCCAGCACGCGCTGGAGCAGGCCGACCTCCTGAACAGGGCGATCGGCTGACGGACCCGAGGGATCCGGCCCTCGGTGCTTGACTGGGCCACTGATGCCCCCCAAACGCCGCGTCGTCGTCGACGGATCCAACCTGGCCACCGAGGGCCGGAGCGTCCCGAGCCTGGCCCAGCTGGACGAGGCCGTCCGCGCCTACCTGGCCGAGGACTCCTCGGCCGAGGTCGTCGTGGTGGTCGACGCCTCGTTCAGTCACCGGATCGACCCGGCCGAGGCTGCCCAGCTCGAGGCGGCCGAACGCCACGGCGAGGTGGTCGCCCCGCCGGCGGGTGCGATCGGCCGCGGAGACTCCTTCATCCTCCGGATCGCCGAGCGCACCGGGGCGGTCGTGCTCTCCAACGATTCGTTCCAGGAGTTTCACGAGGAGCACCCATGGCTCTTCGACGAGGGACGCTTGGTCGGGGGCAAGCCGGTTCCGGGTGTCGGCTGGATCTTCACGCCTCGGCGGCCGGTCCGCGGTCCGCGGAGCCCGAGGAGAACAGCCAGGACCGCCGAGGAGGCGATCGACACCGACGAGCTGTCGCCTCCGCGCAAGGCGGCGGAGGTGGCGAAGGCCCTCGAGCAGGCGGCCAAGGCCGGGCGGCCCAAGCCCAGCGGCGACAAAGCGGCAAAGAAGAAGGCGCCAAAGCCGGCTTCCGTCGCCGCGGAGCCGGCGGCCAAGGCCAAGGCGAAGCCGCGACAGGCGGCGCTCAAGGCCGAAGCGCCCAAGGCGGCCAAGGCCGCTCCGGAAAAGCGGGCCGGGGCAAGCGAGGCTGCGCTGAAGGTCGACAAGAAGGGGAAAAAGCCGGTCGACGTGCCCGAGATGGCCGAGCAGCCGGGCAAGAAAGCAAAAAAGAAGGAGCCGGCCAAGGCCAAGCGGACGGAGAAGCGGGCTACTCGGCCGGTCGGCCTCAAGACGGCGATCAATCAGGCCACCAAGGAGGTGCTGGCCGCTCCGGCCGCGGCTGCGCCGCGAACGGACGGGAAGACGACCACAAGCGCGAGGCGGCGCCGACGGGCGTCGCCGCCACCGGCGGTCAACGAGCCCCTTGCCTTCATCACCTTTGTGGCCGGCCACCCTCTCGGCTCGATGGTGGAGGGAGTGGTGGCCTCGTTCACCTCGCACGGCGCCACGGTCGACGTGGCCATCGACGACGACACCGTCCTCCACTGTTATGTCCCGTTGACTGGCCTCGGGGTGCCCCCACCGCGCGCCGCCCGGGAGGTTCTCCGGCGCGGCGAGGAGCGGCAGTTCGCCTTGGTCGCCCTGGACCCGCCCCGCCGGATGGCCGAGCTGGCGCTCCCGGAGCTGGCCCCCGATCTCCTCGGCACCGGTGCCGGGAAAGCCGGCAGCGCAGCGACCGACGGCTAACGTGCCGCGCCAGTGAAGCCACAAGACGTCCTGCCTCACCGTCCGCCATTCCTGTTCCTGAGCGAGGTGGTGTCGGTGACGCCGGGGGTCGCCGCGATCGGGCGCTGGCGTCTGAGCGGCGACGAGCCCTTCTTCGCCGGTCACTTCCCGGGGCGGCCTACCCTGCCGGGGGTGCTGATGGTCGA
>JBEDUR010000008.1:0-15095 GCA_040414865.1 Acidimicrobiales bacterium | reverse complement strand
TGGCACAGTACGGACACCTACTCGTGGGGCCGCCCGACCGCTATGGCTGGCACCATCCCGGTCCCGCTCTGTACTACCTCTACGCCGCTGCGTACTGGGTGTTCGGAGCCTCTGCGCGAACCCTCTATGCCACTTCGCTCCTCATCGCGATGGCGTGCGTGGTGTTAAGCATCGTCGTCATTCGCCGCCGCACCAATGACAAGGTCGGAAAGCTCGCAGTCGTCGCTATAGCAGTGGTGATCATCGTGCTTCTGACGGTCCCGCGAGCGGACCCGACAACAAATCCGCTGTCGCTGATCAACACGCCTTGGGGACCGTACGTGGTGATCATGCCGACCGTGCTCCTTGTGGTCCTGGGCGCGGCCGCGATCGACGGCGCTTGGTCGATGGTCGCGTTCCTGGCAGTCGGATCGTTCCTCGTCCAGACCGATGTAGCGACAGCCCCGCTCGTGGGCCTCCTTGTCATCGCGGTGGTAGCGACGGCGGTGGTGCGCGCCGTGCACCGGACCAGCGATGGCTCGCAGCCTTCAGCCAGCACGATCGGGCGGTTGCAGGTCGCTCGTCGCACTCTGGTCGCTACGGGCGTGGGGTTCACGATCCAGGTCCTCTTGTGGGTCCTCCCAATTGCCCAACAGATCCGATCGCCGGACGGCAACCTTGCAGCGCTCATTTCCTTCGGGCGCGAGCACGCGCTCTTCCACCTCAGCGCGCTACTGCGCGTGTTCTTGCTCTGGCGCGGGATCATCGGGCATCAGCCCGCGGGAGTCTTCCCCAACGCATCGGTTGGGACGTGGCTCACCGTCATTCTTGTGACGGGACTCATCACGGCGACAGCCCTTGTCGCTGTCCGGCGATCGGTGAGCGGCTTTCCTCGTCACCTGGTCGCAATCACGGCACTGGGCATCGCAGCCTCGATGTACGCGGGTGCAGCGATCATCGGGCCGGACTTCGAGTTTCTCCTCGCGTGGACCGAGGGCGTAGCGTTCGCGGGGATTCTCGCCGTCACTGTCGTCTTCGGATCGGCGACCGATCTCACCCCTAAGGATCGGCTTTGGCGCCTTGCGCCTCGGCTGGGATGGCTAACGTCGGCCGGGGCGATAGCGGTAACAGCCGCGCTCGTTGTGCAGGTGAGCGAAATCCCAGGGCTTGCGACGACCTCGTTACCCGCGACCGCGATTGTGACCTCCCAGATTCTCGGGCTTGTGCACGCACGAGACGAACCGATCCTGCTCAAGGTCGTCAGCCACGGGACCTCCTACAACGGTGGGGTCGTTGGCTACGAGACCTATTACGAAGGCGCTGTCTACTGGGGGGTTGTCGATGAACTGGCGCAGCGAGGAGTCCGTTGGACCACCACTAACCACCTCTTGTTCAACTTCCTCGGCAACGGCCCCTATGGGCTCGAGGCCGAGCTAACGCCGTTGCCACCCGCGTCGATCGTGACGGTGAGCATCGGATGGGCCCCCGGTGAGCGGGTATCCAAGCTGCCACCCCCGTGGCCGAAGCTCGTCACCCACGCCTCCATCACGCCCGCCAGCGCTGGGGCTTCAACCACGACGCCTGCGCCGGTGTACGCCAACGCATCCCAGATCCGCTCTCGGACTCTGTCCGACCCTCGTCGGGGATAGCAACGAGAAGAAAACTTGTGAAAAACGGCCCTGACACCAACCCGCCTCACCGGGTGAGATACCCACTCATGCGCCAGCGATGGGAGACCCTGACGTTCCTCCATTGGGATTACCCGATCGAGGCGGTCCAGCGCCTTTTGCCGTCCGGGCTCGAGGTCGAACCCTGCGGCGGACGAGCCTGGGTCGGTCTGGTCCCCTTCTACATGCGGGTCCGGGCGGCAGCAGGACCGGCTCTACCTGGACTGACAACGTTCCCCGAGACGAACGTCCGCACCTACGTTATCGGCCCCGACGGACGAAGCGGCGTGTGGTTCTTCTCCCTCGACGCAGCCAGCCCACCAGCCGTCGCTGTGGCCCGCTTCGCGTACGGCCTTCCCTACTACCGGGCCCGGATGCAGGTGAGACGCCGCGGGGAAGCGGTAACCTATCGATCAACCCGAACCGGCGGTCTGCAGAACGTGGGCCACGACATTGAGGTCGTACCAGACGGCCCGTTCACACCCGCCGATCTGGACGAGCTTGATCATTACCTCACCGCCCGGTTCCGGCTCTGGAGCGTCAACCGGTGCTTCACCATGGTGTCCGAGGCCGAGCATGACCCTTGGCCGCTGCAACACGCCGGCATCGCCAGGCTGCAGCAGAATCTCGTTGAGCAGGCCGGGCTGCCCAGCCCGACCGCGGACCCGATCGTCCACTACTCCGAAGGCGTCGATGTCCGAATCGGGGCCCCAAATGTCCAGGGTTCGACTCGGTCCAAGCAGCCCTCTCTGCCTGGATGACGGGGCTCTGCGCTCGGTCCTCGAGTCAGGTGTACGAAAAGGCGACGGGGTTCGACGAACCGGCCTGGGTGGTGATCGTCACCGAGACAGTCCGCGGCGCTCCGAGCGCCGGCAAGGTGATCTCGCACGTCGTCTGCGTCGAGCACCTGGTCCCGGCGCCCTCCCCACCGACGACCGCCTGCACCTGCCCGTTGGGGCTGAACAAGTTGCTGCCGGTGACCGTGACAACTTGGCCGGCTCCTCCAGCGTCGGGAGCTAGCGAGCTGATCGCGGGTGCCCCGGGCGGAACAGTCGTCGAGGGGGGAGCCGATGTGCTCGGAGGCGCGGCCGTGCTCGGAGGTGTGGTCCTGCGATGAGCCGTGGTACCCAGCGCGGTACCGCGGTGAGGATGGGTGGCATTGTGCGATGACGATGCTGACCCGCCGACGGCGTAGGCGATGATCAGCGACAAGCCCAGCGCCACGACGAGCGCGCCGACCAATACGACGCTGCGGTGCCGGGCCACGTCCGTCACAATCGCATAGCGACTGCGCCCCGGCCCAGCCGGTTCCACCGACTGCACCGATTGGCGTTGTTCCGGCACTTGCCGGGGAGGCCCGTCGGACCCGTCCGTGTGGAGGGTGGCGCGGGCCACCACCCGAGCCGGTTCGGGGGACGAACTGGGCGTGACCGGCGGTGGGACCCCGTCGGCGTCGTGCTCACGGGAACGGCGGGATGCCTCCGCCATTGCCTGGAGCGCTTCCGGTCCGGGTTGCTGCGCCCCCTTCCGGTTCAGCAGGCCCCTGCGTGGCCTGGCATGCTCGGCGTTCGTCGGACTCATCACATCTCCCCGGCAGTCTCGCAACGACCAGCTGACCAGGACCTCTGTCTCCGAGCAGGCGATCCTTGCGGCCCAGTGGGCCGAGGCTCGCGGCCGGAGCATCTCCAGGCTACGAGGTGCGCCGGCCCATGGCGACTATTCAGCGATGGCGGCCGTTTGCCGTTTGTCATCTGGTTCTCATCTGCGGTTCAGCAGGGTGCCTCCGGCTATCAATGCAGGGCCCGTCGCGGTCGCGAGATCTCGTTGTAGCTGACCAAGTTTCGAAACGGTGAGTCAAGTGGAGAGGAAACCCCGCTGCGATCACCGCTTTCCCGCTCAGTCAAACGCTTCCTGCCCAATCGCGCCCGAGCCCAGCGAGCGTCAATTCGCAGGAAAGGTCCCCTCTACGAGGCGTCTTGGGATCCGTGATCGCCTGCTGGAAGTCACTCACGTCTTGCTGGCGGGTCGACCTGGCGCTTCTCGGTCGAGTACACCTTTTCGCCGCCGGGCTCGCCAACCCAGAAGCGGTGGTCGTTGAGACCACCCCACCGTCGGGTCGCCGCACCATGGCGATGCCGGGTGTGGCGAATCGCCTGTCTTGCCGCCGGTGAGGTCACTCGGTAGGTGACGATCACCCAGCTGGTCCGCCACCACCCTGGGACCGTGGGCCAACGAGCGGGGAACACGCTCTCCACTTGCAGCCGACCAGTGGACAGGAGCCAGTTGTGCTCGAAGGGAAAGTCGTAGACCAGGAGCAGGTCGCGAGGGTTACGGTCGTACGACGCGAAGACGCCGTCCACGACCGTGTGGAACAGCTCCCCGAGGAAGGGGCAGAACATGAACACGGTGGTGGCTTCGTCCGGGATCTCCCACTCGAGCGCGTCGGCGTTCACGACTTCGACGTCCGCCCGCAACCGGTGACGGGCGCGTTCGATGTTCCTTGCCGCGATGCTGGCCAAGTCCGCATCCACCTCCACGCCGATGCACCTTCCGTAGCCGGACCGGCCGGCGATGAGGAGCGCCTGCCCCTTCCCTGCGCCGAGATCGACGAACACATCCGAGATCTGGGGATCGATGCGGCGCAAAGCCCGACGGAGCGGCAGCCACTGACAGCCTTCGTAGAAGACCCTTCCCGTCCGCGCAACGGGCTCGTCGTGGTAGACGTTTCGGGAGGTGGACACTCCCATCAACCACTCGAACGCCTCCTGCTGCATCCGCTGGGCAGTGTGCGCCGTCGAGGCGGCAAGTCTCCGAGCCGGCCTGATCAACGACCGACGGGCGCCGATTCCTGAGGCGGGTGCAGCGGGCGAGCTTTGCATGGCGCTAGGGCGATCTATCGAAGATCAAGCAGGCTTTACGGTGACCGATCGCGCTGCAGCGACGCACAGGGCCTGCCTGAGCAGCTTGCGGTCGTCGAAGGGAATGGCCTCCCTACCGAGGTTCTGCACCGTTTCGTGCCCACGGCCGGTAATGAGGATCACGTCGCCCTCCTCCGCGATGTCGACCGCCCATCTGATCGCTCGAGCCCGATCGGGCTCGACGAGGAAAGTCGTGTCCGTGTCGTCTTCACGCGCTCCGTGCATTACGTCGGCGATAATCATCCCGGGATCCTCGAAGTACGGATCATCAGTCGTGACGATGGCCACGTCGGCGCCGAAGGCGGCGGCCTTGCGCATGAGCGGCCGTTTGGTCCGGTCGCGGTCCCCGGGTGCACCGAAGACGACGATCACTCGCCCGGCTCCCCGCGTTCTCGTCCGCATCCGGGCCGCGGCCAGCACCGCTGTCAGACCCTCAGGGTTGTGGGCAAAGTCTACGAAGGCGTCAAACGGTTGGCCCGCATCGACCCGCTCGAGTCTGCCCGGTACCCCGGGGAACCCGGTGAGCTGGCTCGCGACGGCGCTGACATCGACGCCGAGCTGATGGCATGCCGCGAACGCCGCCAGAGCATTCTCGAGATTGTGATGGCCAGCCATCGGGACGACTGCCTCGAAAAGTCCGGCAGGACTCGAAACCTGGACGCCGGTCGAATCAGAGCGATACTCGATCGCAGTCACCTGCCAATCGGCGTCGAGCGACCCGCGCGAGGACAGAGTCACAACCGGGCATGTCGCCATCCCAGCGACTTGCCGCCCAGCGTTGTCATCGATGTTCACCACGCAGACCCGACACCTCTCGCGGTGGAACAGCGATGCTTTGCACGCCAGGTATGCCTCGCGATCCGAGTGGAAGTCGTAGTGGTCGTGCCCCAGGTTGGTGAAGACGCCCACCGCGAATCGAGTGCCTTCTACACGAGCCAACGCGAGTCCGTGGCTGGACACCTCGACGACGGCGGCGCCACAACCCGCCTTCACCATGCGGGCCAGGCCGGATTGAAGGTCGGGTGCCTCGGGAGTGGTCCGGACGCTCGGGTGCACCTCACCGTCCCAAGCCATGTCGATCGTGGTGATCCTGCCCGCTCGAGACCCGGATTGCTCCAGGAGGTACTGGGTGAGAAAGGCCGTCGTGGTCTTGCCGTTCGTGCCGGTGATCCCCACGACGTCCATCCGTTCGGAGGGTCGCCTATTAAGCACAGCAGCAAGTGGGCCGAGGACTGCTCTGGGGTCTGGTACGACGACGCTCGGCAGGATCGAACCGGGACGATCACTGATTATGGCGACCGCCCCGCGACTCGCTGCCTCCGCTTCGAACGACCCACCATGGACATGAGAGCCGGGCAATGCAACGAACAGGTCCCCTGGTTCGACCCGGCGAGAGTCGTAGCTGACGCGGCGGGGCGGCGCGGCAAATGGAAGGGGTGAGCCGAGCACGTATGACAGTGCCTCGCTCACGGAACAACCCATGGGTGGCAATACCGCGTCGAGATCTGGCACCACGGCTGAGATACCCAGGCAGCGAGGGTTCTCCGGAACCTCCTCCCGTGCAGGAGTGTTCCTGGAGTAGCGAGCCGTGTCAAGCGGAATTGGGGTTGTTGGCCTCCTCCTTTCAGGTGCCACCATTGAGCTCTCGGGTGCCCGCGTTACCGACGTGTTGCTGGACATCACGTGCGACAACTCGCAGCGAACCTGATGGGATGGACGTAGATCGAGGGCAGGGTTCCTTCTCGCTGCGGAGATCCGGGTACCGTGCTGGGTGCCCGGCAACGAGAGGTACCGTTTACCTCGTGCCCCTGGGGTTGAGCGTCAGAAGGGTGCCCTATGGCTCTTCTCGGCGCTGACTGGGCGACGATCTCCTCCTTGGCGACCGCCGGAGGCACGCTGGTACTGGCCGCTGCCACGTTCGCCGCGGTTCGATCCTCCAACCGCTCCGCACGCATCGCCGAAGCGGTCCTGCAAGAGCAGAGGCGACCCGTCCTCGCTCCGTCCCGGCTGGAAGATCCCAAACAGAAGATCGCGTTCCTTGAGGGGCACTGGGTCGTTGCCGAAGGGGGCCGTGCCGCTGTCGAAGACGAAGACGGCATCGTGTATCTGGCCATCAGCCTTCGAAACATCGGCAGTGGTATCGCCGTCTGTCAAGGGTGGACCGTCGTGGCCGGCGCCTCCCGGGAAGTGGCCCACCTCCCGCTCGAGGAGTTCCGCCTCCAAACGCGCGACCTCTACATTCCGGCTGGCGACATCGGCATGTGGCAAGGAGCCCTCCGCCATCCCGACGATGCCGTGCGGGCGTCGGTAGCTGATGCCATCGACGCCCGCCAGCAGCTGACCGTGGAGCTGCTCTACTCAGATCAGATCGGACGCCAGCGCGCGATCTCCCGATTCGGTCTGATCCCCGCAGGGGATATGTGGTTGGTCAGCCTGAACCGGCATTGGTACCTGGACTGGAATGGACCGAGGCCAGAAAGCCTGACAATGGCAGCCACGGAGGTCGTTCGCCGCGACCAGCAGGCCGCCGTCGAGCGACGCGCTGCTCGGGAACAGGGGGATCCCAGCTTCAACCACGAGTATCTGCCGGGCAACGCAGAGGCTCCGGCAGATACCGAGTCGGCGGGCCTTGACCCAGATTGACTGTCGCGGCGCCTCGGTGTGGCCTCGAGATCATCAGTTGGGCCGATCTCGTCTGCAAACCTGAGGTCTTCGGGACAAGCCAATGACGTTTCCGTCGGGGTACGCCGCCGAGCGATGATCAAACCTTTGAATGTCAGGGTAGAACGGTCGGCGAAGCACCGGTCCGGCGCCCAACCCCAGGGCTTTGGTCCAAATTTGGTGCAGGTCCTCGACCTCAACGTAGATGGTCAAGTAGGGTCGCCCGTCGGCGACACCGATGCCCGCCAATGTCCGGCTCGGAATCCCCGAGGTAGGCGAAGTGCTGGTATCCGGTGATGCCTTCACTGGTCTGCAATGGCCACCGGAACAGTGAACGATAGAACTCGACCAACTCTGGGCTGTCTCTACCCATGATCTCGAAGGGGACGATCGGATTCCTCATTCCGCCCCTCCACTCAGACTGGTCGATCCGATTTGGTATGACTCCCCCGCCTTGACGCCATGAGAGGATCTCGCTCGTGGAGGTTCCTCGCGGTGTTGGCGCTGCTGGCGCTGACAACGGGGGCCTGCGCCAGCTCGAGCACCCACCGAGCTGCGACCCCTCTTTCCGCGAGTTCGAGACCCACACCAGCCAAGGCGTCACGGACCCCCAGCACGAATAGGCCCGCAACGGCATCCAAGGGGCCGGCAACGGCTCCGACGACCACGGCAACGCCGTGTCTTTCGCTCTCGAGCTGGAGCAACGCCCGGCTGGCCGCCGAGACCGTGATCGTGCCCGTGGATGAGACCGATCTCGGGGCAGCCGACTCGGCGGTCACCGCGGGCGCGGGCGGCGTGAGTCTG
Organism: Acidimicrobiales bacterium; assembly: GCA_040414865.1. Taxonomy (GTDB): domain Bacteria; phylum Actinomycetota; class Acidimicrobiia; order Acidimicrobiales; family RAAP-2; genus Palsa-461. The sequence continues at coordinate 7,066 of JBEDUR010000008.1, read as the reverse complement.
TTCGGCGCGCAGGCTCCTGCGGACCTCGCCGCCCAAACGACAGCACTCCGGAGCTTGGTACCAGGCGGATTGGGTCTGCTTGTGATGACCGACGAGGAGGGCGGGGGCGTACAGCGGATGGCGAACCTGGTCGGCTCACTCCCATGGGCGAGCGATATGAGTGCCTCTTTGACTCCAGCCCAGATCACTCAGGAGGTCGCAGCAGTTGCACGAAACATGTCCCAGTACGGGGTCAACGTCGACCTGGCTCCAGTGGTCGACGTCGACGGCCAGGACGAGGCGCCGGGGCCCTCGAACCCAGATGGGTGGCGTGCGTTCAGCGGAACTACATCGGTCGTCACGTCCGACGGCATGGCGTACCTGCAAGGCCTCGAGCAAGGGGGGGTGATCCCTGTGCTGAAGCACTTTCCCGGCCTCGGTGGCTCCAGTGGCAACACCGACGATGGCCCCGCCGACACCCTTCCGTGGTCGACGCTCGAGCTGTCCGCCCTTCCCCCCTTCGAGGCCGGCATTGCTGCGGGTGCACCAGCCATCATGGTGTCCAACGCAATAGTCCCCGGGCTGTCCCAACTCCCTGCCAGCCTGTCGCCGGAGGTCATCGACCAGGAGCTGATTGGCAACCTGCACTTCGGCGGGCTGATCCTCACCGACTCCCTGTCGGCCGGCGCCATCTCGGCCGCGGGTTACACCACTTCGGCTGCCGCAGTACAGGCTCTGGAGGCCGGGGCGGACATGGTGATGTTCTCTCCAATGGCAGATCCATCCGCCGACCTCGCGCAGTTCCAAGCGATCGTCACCGCCATCAACTCGGCCGTTAGCGAAGGTTTCTTGACCCGAGCGCGTCTCCAGTCAGCCGCCACGGAGGTTCTGCGGACGCTGAAGGTCGACGTCTGCCCCTGAGGCGCTCGACTCGGGCATCACCACCGCGATGTGACGCCCGATGTGAGCAGGGGGCGCAACGAAGTGATGCGCTCTACCTCACAGCTGACCATGATCATCGTCGATGGAACCAGCGCGCCCCTTCAGCGATGGCGAAGAAACTCCAGCAGTCGGACCTGCAATGTTTGGAGTTTCAAATCGCCTCGTCCCAGTTCGGCATAGCCGCGCCCCCACGAGTCGAGCGCGTCGATGCTCGACAGACCCACCGCCAGGTCCCAGAAGCGACGGTCGCCGAGCGGCTCACCCTCTGCCTCCTCGTAGGCGGCGGCGACGAGGTCGGCCGCCTCGCTCCCACCGCACTGCAGCGTCAGGTCGAGACGTGCTCGGGCGAGGTCCCATCCCCTCGGTCCGTACCCGGCGCGCTCCCAGCCAAAGATGCCCGAGACCTGCGAACCCAACCGGCGCCACAGCAAGTGGACCACCCGAAAGTCGCGTTGTATGAACCCAGTCGCGGCAACCTTGGTTTCCTCAGCGAGTCCGTGGAGCTCGTGCCAGAACCCACCCCACGGGTTGGGGGCATATTCTGCAGTGACCCCGAGCGCGGTCGGCTGCAGCCAGTCGAAGCCCACCGAAGGCACCGCCGGGTCTCCGGCAGGGATTGCCCCGTGCACATCGACCAAGACGCCGGCGATCTTGCGGGTCATGGCCACCCAGCTCCAGTCAGATCCTTTCGAAAGCGTCATGGCGCGGCCCGGCAGGCGGCTCGTCAGGAGGGCGGGCTGTCCAGCCTCGGCTCCCGTGGCGTCCACACCGAGGACCACGGGCGCGATGACGGCTCCGTCGAGCACGCGAAGCACTCGAGCTTCCCGGCTGAGCACTCCGGAGGCGAACTCTGGCGAACGGTTGGGGAGGATCCGCAGGACCGCGTCCGGTGAGCGGCGCGAGCGGACCCGCGCCGGAATGCCGGTTGGGCTCACCAGGTAGGTTCGGGCGCCTACCCCGGTACCTAGAGGGGAAAACCGGCAACGACCGTTCCAGCCGAGCTGATCGGTGGTCCATTCGACCAGCTGGGTGGGCAGCCCAGAGTTAGTCCCCATCTGTCACCAACGAGGGGCTACGTCAGACGGCGATGAGTGCCGGCTTCGGTGCCGGAGCCATTCCGTTGCATGGCTCCGACCCACGGAACAGATCATTACAGACCCCTGGATGGAGGCGGCCACCCGGACCGCGCGGACGGCGGCAGAAGCTGCCGCCGTCAGGGGTGGATGGCCGGACACCCCGGACGACCCTCTAACGACGCCAGCCTCAAGCTCCACCACATTTACCAGGGCGAACAGATGCGGCAGGGGTGACCCAGCGCGGCCCCATGGAACAGGACCTCGTCCCTGCCCGGAATGCCTCCGCTCCCCTCAACAACATGGAAACCGCTACGGTCCGGTTCGTGCGGCCCGTACCTCGACGACGTCAGCGGTCTCGACGGGACCTCTTGGTAAAACGGCCACCCCGACGGAGGCTCGTCGTCGCGCTCTATGGTCAGCTCGACACGCCATTACCAATATGGACAGGATCACCAGCACACCGCGGAGGTGCCCTGACCAATGAGTGACGGAGCGGCGAGCTTCGCCAGCATTCTGTTCCCGAAGCCGACACAATCGACCGAGGCCGAGTCCGCTTCCATGCCCGCATCTTCCGCGGATCTCGACTTTGACCAGATTGTCAGTGCCGTCGTTGGCGGCCGGGACGAGTACCGGCTACATCCCTTCTTCCGCTTGCCGCTGGACAGCGTCGACGCGGTGGTCTACCGCCAGGAGGTCTTCGCCGATCTGGACGGTACTCCGCTATCCGACGGCGTGGACACCTTTGCCAACCGAATGCGATCGGTGCGCAGGATGCTTACAAGCGCCGAGGAGATGCATCACCGCTACCAGCGCCGGAGCTGGCTGCTGACTGCCGCGGTCACCTACGTGGAGGCGGTGACCGGACTGCTCGAGGACTTGGAGAAGGCGCCCATCTCTGCCCGGGCGTTAGTGCGTCTGCGAGAGCGCCTTTGCCGTTATGTCGGCTCGGACGAGTTCGAAGCTCTGCGCCAGGACGTCGTGGCCGCCCGAGAGGCGATCTCCGAAGTCCGATACACCCTCTTGTTCTACGCCAGGGTCATTGTCGTCCGGCGCTTTGAGAGCGAGGCCGACTACGGCGCCGAGATCTCCTCCTTTTTCGCCCGGTTCCGCCAGCGAGACGGAACGGACCACCACCTCGACCTGGCCGGCCGGCCGGTCATGGACCGGATGGAGCGCCAAGTCCTCGACCGGGTCGTGGCTCTCTTCCCCGAGGCCTTCGCCGCTCTCGACCGCTTCTGCGAGGCACATCCGGCATGGTTGGACGAGGTGGTGGTTCGCTTCGACCGCGAGGTTCAGTTCTATCTGGCGTTCCTGGAGGTGGTCCGCTCACTCCGGGCCTCGGGCCTCCCCGTGTGCTACCCGGAACTCTCCTCCTCTTCCAAGGCTGAAGTGGTCAGCTCGACCTACGACCTCGCCCTCGCCCTCCGCTTCCTGTCCCAGCCCGACGGTCCCGGCCCCGGGACTGTCGTCAGGAACGACTACAGCCTCTCCGGGCCCGAGAGGATCATCGTCGTCACTGGACCCAACCATGGGGGCAAGACCACCTTCGCCCGCGCCTTTGGCCAGCTGCACTGGTTGGCCGCTCTGGGATGCCCGGTGCCCGGCAGCCGGGCCCGGCTGTTCCTGGCCGACAGGGTGCTCTGCCACTTTGGGCGGGGCGAGATCCTGGCCGACATGCGCGGCCGGTTGGAAGACGACCTTGTGCGAATGCGCGAGATCCTGAGCCAGGCCAGCGGCGCCAGCGTGGTGATCCTCAACGAGATCTTTTTCTCGACCACGGTTCGCGACGCCGTCGTGCTCAGCCGGGCCATTCTCGGTACCCTCTCCCAGCTGGATGCCCTTGCGGTCTGCGTCACCTTCCTCGATGAGCTGGCGAGCTTCGACCACAAGACCGTCTCGATGGTGGCCGGAGTGGACGCTGCCGACCCCACGGTCCGCACCTTCAAACTGGAGCGGCGCCCAGCCGACGGGCGCGCCTACGCCGTCATCCTGGCAGAGCGCCACGGGCTAAGCCACGACCGGGTGAGGGAACGCTTGGCCCCATGAAGCCTCACCTGCTCTTCGCCGAGGACGACTTTCACCCCGAGGACCCCCTACCGCCCGGATCGCAGTCGTTGGTAGCCGACCTGGGTCTGGCCGCCGTCTTAGAAGCCATGGGTGGCGGAGACGACTATCTGCGCGGCGTGGCGACCACCGTGACGCTTCACTCCCTGACGGACCCTTCGGTCATCACCTACCGCCAGGCAGTCGTATCGGACTGCCTCGAGCACCGAGAAATCGTCGCCCGGATCCACCAGTTGGCCGAAGGTGCCATCGCCGAGGAGAAGAGGGTCTGGGGTGTGTTCACCAATGTCCCGAGCGGCCGGCTCCACCGGGCAGTCGGGGTGCTTGCCCGCTTCACCGCCTACCTGCGACAGCTCCGAACCATCGCCGATGGCAGCACCACGCGCTTCGACTCCCAAGGGATGAAGAACCTGGTCGATACCCTGCGCTCCGAGCTGTCCGACGAGTACCTCGCGGGGATGGACCGTCATCTAGAGCTGCTGCGCTTCCGCTCCGGGGTCCTGTCCTCGGCCGGGCTGGGGCCCGGAGCCAAAGCCAGCGACTGGCGGATACATCTCTCGGCCGAACCGACCCTCAACTGGTGGCGACGGTTTCGGCTGTGGTGGAGGCGCTCGGACGCCCTCAGGATCGTCATCCGCCCGGGAGAGGACGACCTGGCGTCAGAGCTGCGTGGCCACGCGATCAACGAGGCTGCCGCGGCTCTCTCGGAAGCAATGGAACATGTCCTCTCGTTCTTCGCTGCGCTGCGTTTTGAGCTCGGCTTCTACCTGGCCGCGGCCAATCTGCACGACCGGTTGGTGCAGTTGGACCAGCCGACCTGCCGACCCACGCTGACTCCCGAGGGGGCGACGACCCTGCAGGCCCACGACCTCTATGACGCGGGCCTTGTGCTGCGTTCGGGGACGGGGGTGGTGACCAACGACCTGGACGCCGACGGCAGATCGCTGATACTGGTCACCGGAGCGAACCAAGGGGGCAAGTCCACATTCCTGCGCGCGCTGGGGCTCGCCCAGGTGATGATGCAGGCCGGGCTGTTCGCCCCGGCCAGCTCATTCTCAGCCCCTGTGCGCCGGGGTGTGTTCACCCACTACCAGCGCGAAGAGATCAGCGAGGCCGACCTGGGCAAGCTGGAGGAGGAGCTGACCCGAATGAGTCAGGTCGTCGACTGGCTCGGACCCGACTCCCTGGTGCTGCTCAACGAGTCCTTCTCCTCCACCAATGATGCAGAAGGCGCAGCCATCGCCTCCGGATTGATCGAGGCGCTCTTGGAGTCGCAGGTCGCGGTGGCATGCGTCACGCACTCCTTCGAACTGGCAGACCACTTCGCTCGAGCCGGCCGAAACGACGTGGCTTTCCTGCGGGCCGAACGGCTAGAGGACGGGACCAGGACCTTCCGTATCGTGCCGGAACCACCGTCGCCCGCCAGTCACGCCGAAGATCTGTATCGGCGTATCTTCGGACGGCCGCCCACTGGGCCGCCGGGGGACGGCCAAGACCACAAGGAAATCGCTCGTCCGAACCCTGCGGACGGCAGCGTTCAGGCAGGGGGTTCGCGAAGCGGCCACCTCCCGGCAGGTGATTGAGGCTCGGTCGCACGCGTCAACCGGAACGTCCTCCCAACAATTTTCCGTACCGGGGAGACCGCCGCCGGGCCTTCCGACGGAGCAGCTCGGTGCAATCAGCGACCGAATTCGAGTCCGTAGCGTTCCATCGCTGCTCGCAGCTGTCGTAGATTCTCGACTCTCCAGTGGCGTCCGTCCGGGAACTGATCATCGCGATCCCAACGCCAGGTCGCTACCATCGCCCACATGAGCACCCGACATTCGCCAACCAGGTCTCGTTTTGCATCCGGATAGTGCTCCAAGATCTCTTCGGGCGCATGGGCGATGTCGAACTCCACGGGTCCGCGACAACAGGTCCCGAGGTCGACAAACAACGGTCCCTGGTGAGTGTTGAGCAAATTGCCCTCCCAGGGCTCGCCGTGCAACAGCTGCTCGTCACCGCGGCGGTTGGTAATGGAGACCGGCAGACTTCGTAGAGTCTTGTTGAGAAGCTCCCGATCCGCTTCATCGAGATCTGGTGTCCGGTCCTGATCGCGGAGCAAGACGAGCGCCTCCGCGACTCGATCGGTGAAGTGCGGGGCCATCATCTCCAGCCGCCTCATGCCGGTATGCAACTGCAGGAGCGCCCGTGCATACACGGACGGAGCGATTCCGGAAGGAAAGGATTCGTAGTAGGTCCAAAGTGTGACGGCAAAGCCGTCACACAGGTAGACACGAGGCTCCACCCGAGGATCGAGTAAACCCACCGGGCTATGGGTTTCAGCCAGGCGCCGAACGACCTCAACTTCGAACCCGGCGTCTGCTTGGTGGACCTCATACGTCACTCGGGCAAGAGTGTCGCTGGGCAGCAGGCGCACGGCAATCCGGTCCGAGTCCGAGACAACAGCAGCATCATCCACACTCAGACCGATTGCCGAGGCTGTGACCACGGCCGCCTCGACTGCACGGGAGAGGTCTGCCGGTCTCATAGTCGCCTTCGTTCCGGGGGCATGCTCAAACTCGGTGCAGGGACCAAACGCCGTCTCTTAGTTCGGTTCAGAGAGCTATCTTGCTGTGCTGAGCGGCCCGAGGAACGTCTGAGTTCTAGGGAGAATCGAGACCAACCGCGGTGAGTTTTAGTCACAACGTCGAGGACGTCGTCCAGGTCATCGAGGGCGTCGGCGTGGGCATGATGGTAGTTGGCGGACTCGCCGTATTCGTTTATTCAGCGGTGCAGTATTTGATCCCAGCCCGCCGTGCCAGTTCCTACCAGTACTTCCGCAAGCATCTGGGTCGGGTGATCTTGCTCGGACTCGAAGTGCTCATCGTCGCCGACATCATTGGAACCACTACTGTCACCCCGACTCTGGAAAGTGTTGCCGTGCTCGCCACCATCGTGACAATCAGAATCGTGCTGAGCTGGTCACTAACCGTTGAGATCGATGGTGTCTGGCCATGGAAACA
>JBEDUR010000007.1:0-12532 GCA_040414865.1 Acidimicrobiales bacterium | reverse complement strand
TCGTAACCGATGTCGCAGACTGTCCTGCGCACGAGGGCGGGAATGTCCACGGTGCTCGTCGTCGTGACCTCTCCCGCGACTACGACGAGGCCGGTGGTGAGCAGCGTTTCGCACGCCACCCGGCTATTCGGGTCATCGGTGAGCAGCGCATCCAGTACGGCGTCGGAGATCTGGTCGGCCATCTTGTCGGGGTGGCCCTCGGTCACCGACTCCGAGGTGAAGGTGGTCCGCATGCTCTGTGTCCTTCCGCTCACGCCTCGCGACCTTGCGCCGCCAGCATTTCGACCACCTTGTCGAGGACCACGTCGGCGATCATCGCCTTGGTCGTCAGTGGCACTTCCTGGTCCCCGGATTCCGAGACGATCGTCACCGCGTTGGTGTCGTGGTCGAAACCGACACCTGCCGCGCTCACGTCGTTCACCACCATGACGTCCACCCCTTTGGCCTCCCGCTTGGCCCGGGCGCGGGCCACCGGATCGTCGGTCTCGGCGGCAAAGCCCACAATGACCTGCCCGCGCCGGCGCCTTGCCGCCAGAGCGGCCAGGATGTCGGGCGTCCTCTCCAGCACGAGCTCGGGGATTCCTTGATCTTTCGTGAGCTTGTGGGTGGCGGCGGCGACCGGCCGGAAGTCGGCCACCGCCGCAGCCATGATGATCACGTCGGCCTTCTCGGCCTCGAGGGCGATGGCCGCCTCCATCTCGGCGGCGGTGTCGACCATGACCACACTCAGACGGGGATGCGGAGCGATGGCCGAAACCACGGTGGTGACCAGTGTCACCTCGGCCCCACGGCGCAATGCCGCCTGGGCCAGTGCGTGGCCCTGCTTCCCCGACGAGCGGTTGGACAGCATCCGGACCGGGTCGATCGGCTCGCGGGTCCCCCCGGCGCTCACCGCCACCCGGTGGCCGGCCAGGTCACCGTGCGCCCCCAGCATCGACAATGCCACCTCGACGATGGTCGCCGGCTCGGCCAGGCGCCCGGCCCCGATATCGCCGGCGGCCAAGGGCCCGATCTCGGGAGGGATCACCGACACTCCCCGCCGAACCAGGGTGGCCAGGTTGTCCTGGACACTCTGGTGCTCCCACATCTCGGTGTGCATCGCCGGGCACACGAGCACCGGCGCCCGGGTCGCGACCAGGGTGGCGCCGAGTAGATCGTCGGCCATCCCGGCGGCGTAGCGGGCCAGGAAGTCGGCGGTGGCCGGGGCCACGACCACCAGGTCGGCTCCCTGGCCCAGGCGGGTGTGCGGGATGGGCGAGGCGCCGGCGAACAGCGAGCTCTGGGCGGGTTCGGAGGCGAGGGCCGAGAATGTGGCCAGGCCGACAAAGCGGCGCGCCGCCGCCGTGAGCACCGGGGACACGTGGACGCCGGCGTCGACCAGACGCCGGCACACCTCGACCGCCTTGTAGGCAGCGATCCCCCCGGTGACCCCGAGGACGACCCTCTTGGCGGAGCTCCGGTCGGTCATCGTCGCCGCCTCAGCCGGCGGCCGGGCCCTCGTCCTCGGCCGGCTCCTTCGGGCTCGGCGCCTCGGCGCTCATCTCGGGGCTCGCCTCGGTCGTCGCCTCGCCGAGGAGCCCTCCCTCGAGCTCGGTCAGCTCGCCGGGGGTCTCCTCGTTCTCCAGGGCGGCGAGCTCCTCGGGGTCGAGACGCACGAAGGTGGCCTTCGACTCGGCGATCTCTTCGAAGGCGATCGAAAGCGGCTTGCCCGACACCGAAGCGACCTGAGGCGGGACGATCCGGCCCAGGCCCTCGCCGAGGCTGTTGTAGTAAGCGTTCACCTGCCTGGCCCGGAGCGCGCCCAGGGCCACCAGGGTGAACTTCGAGTCCACCTTGTCCAACAGGTCTTCGATAGACGGGTCCATCAGGTTGAGCCGGCCTTGGGCCATGGGTCCTCCGGGTGCTCAGGAGTGCTCGAGGCGAGCGGAGCGGGCGGCTTCAACTATACCGGCCACCTCGGTGGTGGCCCGGTTCACGTCGTCGTTGACCACCTCGTAATGGGCCAGGCGGCGGGCCTGGCGGACTTCCTCGCGCCCAGTCTCGATTCGGGCCGCGACTTGCGCGGGCGGATCGCCACGCTCCGCCAGCCGTCGACCCTGGATCTCGTCGGAGGGGGGGAGGAGCAAGATGACGATTGCCTCCGGCTCTTTCTCGACGACCTGGCGCGCACCTTGAATGTCGATTTCCAATAGGACGTCGCTCCCCTTTGGTGGACTCGGGACCGGCGTGCCATAGCGGTGGCCGAGGAACTCGGCCCACTCCAAGAACCCGCCTTCGTCGGCCCGGTTGCGAAACGAGGCGTCGTTCACAAACACGTACGCGTCGTCGGACTCGCCCGGCCGCTGGGGCCGCGTCGTCCACGACCGGCTCAGCCAGAGCCGTGGGTCTCGGGCGACCAACTCCCGCGAGACCGTCCCCTTCCCCGCTCCGCCCGGGCCGACGACGACGAAAGTGAGCGAAGCGGACGGTGCGGGTGCCCCGCTAACGAGCGGTGGCCTTCAGCAGGTCGGCGCGCTGCTTCGCGCCCAACCCTTGCAAGCGGCGGCTCTCGCTGATGCCGACTGTGTCCATGAGGCGACGGGCCTTCACCTTGCCTAGACCTGGGAGCGACTCGAGGACCGAAAGCACCTTCATCTTGCCGACCGTCTCGTCGCCTTCGGCCTTATCGAGCAGCTCGGTGAGCGTGAGCGATCCGAGCTTGAGCTTCTCTTTGACGTCGGCGCGCTCGCGGCGGACCTTTGCGGCCTTTTGCAGCGCGGCTTGACGCTGTTCAGCGGTGAGTGCTGGCGGTTGAGGCATGCCTCGACGATAGCGCCTCAGCCCGTTCGCAGGAGCAACCCTTGCGCGATCTGTTCTTGGGCGCGTGCTGCACTGGCGGCCAAGGCGTGCGGATCGGGACCGGCAGACGCGAGCGAACGGGAGAGGTTCACCACAATCGGCGTTGATGCCATACCCGCGAATTGTGCGGTCAAATCGGCCCAGTCAGCGCCCTGGCTCTCCAACCCCGGGGCCAGGTAAAACGAGCCGCTCGGGAGCGAGAGCGGCGTCGCGCCAGCCCGGAGCCCAACGACCGCACCGACCACGTTCCCTCGACGCGCTGCGGTGTCGAGGAGCATGGTCTCGAGCGTCCGGCCGTCAGGTCGGCTGGACAGCTGCACCTCTCGGCCGTCGGCGTTCGATGAGCGCACGACGATGAAGACGCCGCGCCCGTTTGCCTCGGCCGCGTCGATCATCGGTGCGAGCGCACCTACGCCGAGGAACGGCGAGACGGTGACGGCGTCTCCGGCAAGTGGGCTCTCGCGCGCGATCCATGCGCGCGCGTACGCCTCGTTGGTCGAGGCGATGTCGCCGCGCTTGGCATCGATCAATGTGAGCATGCCGGCGTCGTGGGCCGAGGATACGAAGGACTCGAGCGCGGCGAGCCCGGCCGAGCCGTACTGCTCGAAGAACGCGACGTTTGGTTTCATGATCGCGACACGTCCAGTTAGGGCGTCGAGGTACTGCAGCGCGAACGAGCGCGCACCCTCGGCCGAGTCGGGAAGCCCCCAGCGCTCGAGCATGGCCGCGCTGGGGTCAATCCCGGGGCACAACGAGCCCAACGCTTGGGTTGCCCGAAACAGGCGCGTTCTGAACGGTTCAATCATGGAAGGACCCTACGAGCTCGCGCAGCGTGCGCACCTCGTTGTCGAGGAACCAGCGCTCCAGTTCTTCGAGCACGCGCCAGGGCGCGCGCGGGTCTCGGAAGGTGGCCGTGCCCACCTCGACCGCATCGGCGCCAGCGACGATGAGCTCGGCTGCGTCCCGGCCCTGGGCGACACCCCCGACGCCGACGATGCCGGTGCTGGGGAACGCGGCCCGGCATTCAGCCACCGCCCGCACGGCCACCGGGTGCAGCGCGGCGCCGGACAGTCCACCGCCGCCCGCCCCCAAGGCGGCGGTGCGGGTGGCCGGGTCGACGGCCAGAGCCAGCAACGTGTTCACCAAGGTCAGACCCTCGGCGCCGGCGCCCAAGGCGGCCGCGGCGATCTGGCAGATGTCGGCGACGTTGGGGCTCAACTTGGCCCATCGGGCCAGGCCGCACTCGCTGGCTGCCACCGCCTCGGCCGTGGCCACCGGATCGTGGGCAAACATCTTGGACCGGTCTTCCACGTTGGGGCAGCTCAGGTTCACCTCGACCGCCACCACCGGCGGTCCCACCCCGCGCAGCATGGCGGCTGCGCCGGCGAAGGCCTCGGTGGTGCGCCCCCAGATGCTGGCCACCACCGTCGCTCCCGACGCCCGCAGCGCCGGCAGGTCGTGCTCGAGCCACGCCTCGAGCCCGGGGCCCGGCAAGCCGACGCTGTTGAGCATGCTCTCTCCCGAGCTCGTTACCCGTGGCGGAGGGTTGCCTGGCCACGGTTGGGCCGCGAGGGACTTGACCACGTGGGCCCCGAGGGCGTGAAGCGGCCCGTACGCGGCCAGCTCGTCGCCATAGCCGGCGGTGCCCGAGGCGGTGAGGATGGGGTTGGCCAACTCGACGCTGCCGACCCGGGTGGAGAGGTCGGTCATCGCGAGAGCACCGTGTCGGGCACTGGGGATCGCTCCTCGGGCGCCGGCCGCTTGGCCAGGAAGGGCGTGCCGGCTGAGGGCGGGAACCGGCGGCGGCGTAGCCGCCGACGCAACCGGGCGACGCGACGGCCGACGACACCGCGCAGAGTCCGCAGGACCGACGCCGGCGACTGGAGATCCTGGAGCGCGCGCACGCGCAGCGGGTGCCGCTCCCAGTCGGCAATGCCGGCCACCGCAGCCCGGGCGGCGGCCAAGGTGGTCAGGCAGGGGACCCCGTGGGCCAGGGCGGCGAGACGGATGTACTGGCCGTCGGCGCGTGGCCCGCGACCCCTCGGCGTGTTCACGACCAGCTGCACCCGCCCCTCGGCGATCAGCTCCGGGGCGTGCGGCCCCGACCCGTCCTCGCCGACCTTGGCCACCACCGTGGACACCTCGAGGCCGCTGCCAGCGAGCAGCTCCGCTGTGCCTTTGGTCGCGGCCAAGTCGAATCCGAGCGAAGCCAAGCCCCGCGCAACCTCCAAGCCGGCGGGCTTGTCCCGGTCGGCCAGCGAGAGGAACACGGTGCCCGAGCGCGGGAGCCGGGTGCCGGCAGCCATCTGGCTCTTGGCGAAGGCCAACCCAAAGGTGGCGTCGACACCCATCACCTCGCCGGTCGAGCGCATCTCCGGGCCGAGCAGAGTGTCGACGCCGGGGAACCGGTCAAAGGGCAACACGGCCTCCTTCACCGACACGTGCCGGCGCTCCTCCACTGGGCCGAGTGCGCCTGCTGCCCGGAGTGAGACCAAGGTCTCGCCGACCAGCAGCCGGGCGGCCACGGTGGCCAGCGGCAAGCCGGTCGCCTTGGCCACGAAGGGGACCGTTCGGCTGGCCCTGGGGTTGGCCTCGAGCACGTAGACCGCCCCGTCCTTGACCGCGTACTGCACGTTGAGCAGACCCACCACCCCGAGCGCTTCGGCGATCGCCCTGGTGTGGGCCTCGATGGTGGCCAACACGTCGGGGCCCAGGCTCTGCGGCGGCAGCGCGCAGGCCGAATCGCCCGAGTGGACCCCGGCTTCCTCGACGTGCTCCATGATCCCGGCGATCAGCATCTCGCCGGTCCGGTCGCGCACTGCGTCGACGTCCACCTCGATCGCGTCTTCCAGGAACCGGTCGACCAAGACGGGCCGCTCGGCGCTGACCCCGCCTTCGCGGGCCATGCCCGCCGCGACCGATTGCATCACCCGACGAACCCCGTCGTCGTCGTAGACGATCTCCATCGCCCGGCCCCCGAGCACGTAGCTGGGCCGGACGAGAACCGGGTAGCCGACCGATGCGGCCACCGCGAGCGCCTCGTCGATCGTGGTCGCGCTACCCCCGGCCGGTTGGTCGATGCCCAGGCGGCGGCAGAGCTCACTCCAACGCTCGCGGTCCTCGGCCAGGTCGATCGAGCTGGCCGGGGTCCCGAGCACGAGCGAGTCGCCCAGCGCGGCGGCCAGCTTGAGCGGGGTCTGGCCGCCGAGGGATACGACGACGCCGGCCACTGTGCCCTCGCCGACGCTTGCCCTGGTCTCGGCCTCGACCACGTTCAGGACGTCCTCGGCATCCAGGGGCTCGAAGTAGAGGCGGTCGGAGGTGTCGTAGTCGGTCGAGACCGTCTCGGGGTTGCAGTTGACCATGACGGTCTCGTAGCCGGCCGCCCGCAGCGACATGCTGGCGTGCACGCAGCAGTAGTCGAACTCGATGCCCTGGCCGATCCGGTTGGGACCGGAGCCCAGAATGACCACCCGCGGCCGGGCCGTTGGGCGGACCTCCTCCTCGTCCTCGTAGCTCGAGTAGTGGTAGGGGGTGTCGGCCGCGAACTCGGCCCCACAGGTGTCGACGGTCTTGAAGGTCGGGAGTACCCCGGCACGGATCCGGGCGGTCCGCACCGTCTGCTCGTCGAGGCCGAGGAGGTACGCGACCTGGGCGTCAGAGAACCCGAGCCGCTTGATCCAGCGCCAGTCGCCCGAGGAGAGCGAACCCAGGGGATCCTGCGGATGGTCCCGGTGATGGCCCTCGAGCTCCGCACGCGCCTCGGCGATGCGGGACATCTGGACGAGGAACCACGGATCGATGCCACTCGCCCGAGCCACCGCGTCGACCGGAACTCCGAGCCGGAGGGCCGCCTCGACCTCGAAGATCCGCTCTGGGGTCGCCACCGCCAGGCGCCCGAGCAGTTCGGCCGGGGAGAGCCCGGCGAGTGCCGACTCGCCCGGATCGGCGTTGAGCCCGTGGCGTCCTTGCTCGAGAGAGCGCAGCGCCTTCTGCAGCGACTCGCAGAACGTCCGGCCGATCGCCATCACCTCGCCGACCGACTGCATCTTGGTCCCGAGCGTCGGCTCCGCCCCGGCCAGCTTCTCGAACGCGAACCGCGGCACCTTGGTCACCACGTAGTCGATGGTCGGCTCGAAGCTGGCCGGCGTGGCCCGGGTGATGTCGTTTGGGATCTCCGGCAGCTCGTAGCCGACGGCGAGGCGGGCCGCGATCTTGGCGATCGGGAAGCCAGTCGCCTTCGAGGCCAGCGCCGAAGACCGCGAGACCCGGGGGTTCATCTCGATGATCATCCGGTGTCCGTCGGCCGGATCCACCGCGAACTGGACGTTCGAGCCACCCGTCTCGACTCCGACCCGCCGCATGCACGCGAAGGCGTCGTTGCGCATCGCCTGGTACTCGACATCGGTGAGGGTCTGGGCCGGCGCCACGGTGATCGAGTCGCCCGTGTGGACGCCCATCGGGTCCAAGTTCTCGATCGAACAGACGACGACGCAGTTGTCAGCCCGGTCGCGCATGACCTCGAGCTCGAACTCCTTCCACCCGGCGATCGACCGCTCGACCAACACCTCGCCGACGGGGCTGGCCGCCAAGCCGGTGGCCGCCAGGCGGGCCAGCTCGTCGGGCCCGTCAGCCACGCCCGAGCCTGACCCGCCCAGGATGTAGCTCGGCCGCACGATCAGGGGGTAGCCGATCTCGTCACCGATGGCGATCGCCTCGCCCACCGCGTACGCGAAGCTCGACCTGGGGACCTCGAGGCCGATCTCACCCATCGCCTCCTTGAACCGCTCCCGGTCCTCGGCGGTCGCGATCGCCTCGGGCCGGGCGCCGATCACCTCGACCCCCAACTCGTCGAGGGTCCCGCGCTCGGCCAGGGCCATGGTCAGGTTGAGCGCGGTCTGGCCGCCCAACGTGGGCAGAACCGCGTCAGGCCGTTCCCGCTCGATGATGGCCGCGACCACGTCGGGGTCGAGGGGCTCGATGTAGGTGCGGTCGGCGGTGCCCGGGTCGGTCATGATCGTCGCCGGGTTCGAGTTCACCAGCACGACCCGGTACCCCTCGTCGGCCAACACCCGACAGGCCTGGGTCCCCGAGTAATCGAACTCACAGGCCTGACCGATCACGATCGGACCCGAGCCGACGACGAGGATGGACTCGAGGTCCGAGCGGCGCGGCACGTCAGTGGGCCCGTGTGGGCGCGCCCGAGGCCATCAGCCGGTCGAACTGGTCGAACAGGTAACGGGCGTCGTGGGGTCCGGGCCCGGCCTCGGGGTGGTACTGGACCGAGAACGCGGCCGCCCGATCGAGGGAGAACCCCTCGACCACTCCGTCGTTCAGGTTCACGTGCGTCACTCGGGCACCCGGGATGGACGAGGTCTCCAGCGCGTAGTTGTGGTTCTGGCTGGTGATCTCGACCGTTCCGGTCTCGAGCCTTCGTACGGGGTGGTTGGTCCCGTGGTGGCCGAAGTGGAGCTTGTAGGTGGTGCCCCCCACGGCCAGCCCAAGGAGCTGGTGGCCGAGGCAGATGCCGAAGATCGGCACTCGCCCGAGGAGGTCCGAAACGGTGTCCACCGCTGCCCGAAGAGGTTCGGGGTCACCGGGGCCGTTGGAGAGGAAGACGCCGTCGGGCTCACTGGCGAGTACCTCGGCGGCCGGGGTCGAGGCCGGCACGACCCTGAGCGACGCCAACCGGGCCAAGTGGCCCAACATCGTCTCTTTCACCCCGAAGTCCAGCACCACGACGCGCCGTGGACCCCCGGCCCGTTCGCTCGGACGGTCGGTGGTCACCTCGGTGACCAGGTCCCGGCCAGTGGTCGACGGGGCGTCGGATGCCGCCGCGTTGAGGGTTGCGACCGGAGCGGTACCCATCGCGCACGGCAGCGCTCCAGCTTGACGGAGATGACGGGTGAGCCGCCGGGTGTCGACGCCAGTGATGGCGGGCACTTGATGGCGGAGCAGGAAGTCCTCGAAGCCCTCCTCCGAGCGCCAGTTCGAGGGCACCTCGACCAGGTCACGCACGACGATCCCGGAACAGAAGGGACGCCGGGATTCGTCGTCGGCGCGGTTGGTCCCGTAATTGCCGACGTGAGGGTAGGTGAAGGTGACCACCTGGCCCGCGTAGGAGGGGTCGGTGACCACCTCCTGGTAGCCGCTGAGCGCGGTGTTGAACACCAGCTCGCCGGTGGCCACTCCCACCCCGGAGAGCGCTCCTGCAGCCTCACCCGAGAAGGTGGTCCCGTCGGCCAGCACGAGACAGGCCTCCTCTCGCCGTCGGTTCATCCGACCAGCTCCGCGTCGAGGACGACCGGGGTGCCGGCGAGAACGGTGTGTCGGACCCGGCCTCGGAGCCTCGCCCCGGCAAACGGCGTGTTGGCGCTCCGACTCGCCAGGGCTGCTGGCTCGACGACCCACGCCGCCTCCGGGTCGAACACACACACGTGGCCGGCGGCCCCGGGCACCAGCTCCCCGCCCTGGGCCTGCTCCGCCGGGCGGCAGGCACCTGATACCCCGGCAATGGCCGCCGGGGCCGAGGTCATCCTGGCCAGCACCTCCTCGGGCTCCAGGTAACCGGTCAGAGCCCGGACCGCGACGCTGAGCGCAGTCTCGAGGCCCAGCATCCCGGGACGGGCCTCGTCGAAGGGGAGGTCCTTGGCCTCGGGCGGGTGCGGGGCGTGGTCGGTGGCGATCGCATCCAGGGTGCCGTCGGCCACCGCCCGCCGCAGGACCTGGGCGTCGCTTTCGGGACGCAGCGGCGGGTTCACCTTGAAGACCGGGTCATAGCCGCTGACCGCGGCGTCGGTGAGGGCCAGGTGGTGCGGCGTGACCTCGGCGGTGACCGGCAGACCGCGCGCTCGGGCCGAGGCCAGGAGACTCACCGACCCGCCGGTGGACAGGTGGAGGAAGTGCATCGGCGTCCCGGTCTGGGCCACGAGGGCGAGGTCTCGGGCGAGCATCGCCTCCTCGGCCGCGGCCGGAATCCCCGGCAGTCCGAGGAGGCTCGACCACGTGCCCTCGTGCATCGCCCCGCCGGCCGAGAGGGCGGCGTCCTCACAGTGCTCGGCCAGGGTGATCCCGAGTCCCCGGGCGTACTCGAGGGCTCGCAGCATGAGCGCCCCGTCCTGGACGCCCGACCCGTCGTCGGTGAACAGGCGCACCCCCAGGCCAGCCAGTTCGCCGAGCGGCGCCAGGCGCTCGCCCGCTCGACCGAGGGTGATCGCGCCGGCCACCAGCACCTCGCAGGGCTGGCCGGCGGCGAGCGAGCGGATCTCGGCAACGACCGATGCCGAGTCCACCGGCGGGTCGGTGTTGGGCATGGCCATGATCGCGGTGAACCCGCCCAGGGCTGCCGCCCGGCACGCGCTCTCCACCGTCTCGGCCTCCTCCTGACCTGGCTGGCGGAGATGCGCGTGCAAGTCGACCAGCCCCGCGCTCACCAGGCACCCGCCGGCGTCCAGGACGACGGCCCCGGCTGGCGTCTCGAGGTCGGCACCGACGGCGGCGACCATCCCCTCGGCCAAGGCCACGTCGGCTCGAGACGTCCGACCGCCGGAGACGACGCGCCCGCCCCGGATCACAACCATTGGCGCGCGTTCAGCCACGCCGCCGTCCGAGCCCCGCGAGGGCGCGGTCGGACCCGAGCAGAAGGAACAGCACCGCCATGCGCACCGCCACGCCGTTGCGCACTTGGCGGGTCACCACGACCGAGGGCAGCTCGACGACGTCCGAAGCGATCTCTACTCCGCGGACCATCGGGCCGGGATGGGTGACGATGGCACGCGGCGAAAGCCGGTCCACCCGGTTCGCGGTCAGGCCCCATCCGGCGGTGTACTCCCGGAGGGTGGGCACGAATGAGCCGCTCCCCCGCTCCGCCTGCAGGCGCAGCAGCGAAACGACATCGGCGCGCCCCAAGGCCTCGTCGAAGTCGGGTGCCACGGTGACCGGCCAGCCGACGAGGGAAGGCGGAAGCAGGCTGGCCGGCCCGCACACGGTCACTTGGGCGCCGAGCGCCGAGTAGGCCAGCACCTGAGACCGGGCGACCCGACTGTGGCGCACGTCCCCGACGATCAGCACTTGCAGGCCGGTGAAGCAGGACGTCCCGAGCGACGCCGGGTCGGTGCCCGACCGCTCCGCCAGCACCTGGCGAAGGGTGAAGCAGTCGATGAGAGCCTGGGTGGGGTGCTCGTGCCAGCCGTCGCCGGCGTTGAGCACCTGGGCCCGTTCGACCCACCGGGCCAGCTGGGCCGGCGCGCCCGAGGAAGCGTGCCGCAGGACGATGGCGTCGATGCCCATGGCCTCGACGGTCTGGACGGTGTCTCGGAGGGACTCGCCCTTCTGCACCGACGAGCTGGCCACGGCCAGCGACAGGACATCGGCTGAGAGACGCTTGGCCGCGGTCTCGAAGCTGAGCCTCGTCCGCGTGGACTCCTCGAAGAACAACGTGGCCACGACCTTGCCCCGCAAGGTCGGCACTTTGGGGATGGACCGCCGCTCCACTTCGGCGAAGGCTTCGGCCACCCGAAGCACCTCGGCGATCCCCTCGGCGCCCAGGTCGGCTACCGAGAGCAGGTGGGGCCCGATGCGAGCCCGACGCCCGGCCCCAGCGACCGCCGAGTCAGCCTCCTCGGTCACGCTCACTTGGCCACCAGCGTTCCGATCGACACCCCGTCCTCGGAGACGTCGACCATCTCCTCGCGCCGGGTCGGCAGGTTCTTGCCCACGTAGTCGGGCCGGATGGGCAACTCGCGGTGGCCCCGGTCGATCATGACCGCCAGCTGGACTGCCCGGGCCCGGCCGAAGTCGCCCAGCGCGTTGAGCGCGGCCCTGACTGTGCGTCCGGTGAACAGGACATCATCGACCAGGACGACGACCAGACCGGTGAGGTCGAGGGGGATCTCGGTCGCGGCCTCGGGCAACACCGGCCGCAGGCCGATGTCGTCCCGATAGAAGGCGACGTCGAGCATGCCCACCGGCACCTCGTCGCCCTCGGTCTCCAAGAGCACCTCGGCGATCCGATCGGCCAGCCATACCCCGCCGGTCTGGAGTCCGACGAGGACGATCCCCTCCAGGCCCCGATTGCGCTCGGCCACCTCATGGGCCATCCGGACCAGTGCGCGCTGGACGTCGGCGGCCGAGAGCACCTGGGCGGTGGGAACGAAGCGGCCACCGAGCGGCTGGCTGTGGCTGCGCTCGCGTTCGGCCATGCTCCTCCTCCCGTATGGGCCTCACGGGACCCGCTTGACGGTCGGAGGATCACGATATCGCACGGCTCACCGGATCGCGCGGCCGGCACTGGGCCAGTGCTCGGCGCCGCGACGATCGACTCAGCGACGCGGGTCGATCGGGAACGCCTGTTGGCCGTCGGCCCCGGTGGGGGACGTACGGCCGCGCCGGGTTGTCCGCCGGAAGTATTTCCCCAGGGTCTCCTCCTGGTATTGGTAGCTCGAGCCCATGGCCGGCCCGTAGAGGATGTCGGGGGGCTCGAGCATCTTGTCAAAGGTGAGCTTGCAGACCCGCTGGCCATGCTCGATCATGAACGGCACGTCGTGAGCCCGCACCTCGAGCGCAGCCCGGGATCCGTCGATTGGCCCGGCGCCGAACCCGAAGCCCGGGTCGAAGAATCCGGCGTAGTGGGTCCGCAGCTCGCCGCTGGTCGGGTCGTACGCCGTCATCTCCGCGGCCAGCTCGGGGGGGATCG
>JBEDUR010000006.1:0-3329 GCA_040414865.1 Acidimicrobiales bacterium | reverse complement strand
TTTGCCGCTCCCGATTCCCCCAGTCAGGGCCACACCGAACATGGAATCGACCCACCTCTCTTTCCGGCGCGATGCTACGACCTGGCGGGACGCATCCGGGACCCGTCGGTATGCTTCCGACCCGGTCTGAACCGATGAGCGACCCCGTCACCACGCCGCAGCCGCAGGCCACGCCGCATCCCGGGCGTCGTTTCCGACGCATCAGCCGCCTCGACCCGGTGGTGAGCGGCGCCACCATCATTCTGGCGGCCGCCACCTACACGGCGTCGTTTCTGACCAAACCCGGATTCGTCGCCGACGACTCCAAGCAATACCTCTATCTCGATCCGGGCAGGCTCATCCAGAGCGCGATGTCGATGTGGAACCCCGACGTCGGGATGGGGACGGTCACCCACCAGAACATCGGCTTTCTCTTTCCGATGGGCCCGTACTACTGGGTCATCCAGCAGCTCCACATTCCGATGTGGGTCGGGCAGCGATTCTGGATGGGGAGTCTCTTCTTCTTCGCCGGTACCGGCGTGTTCTTCCTCGCCAAGCACCTGGGCCTCAGCCCGTGGGGCCGGGTGGCCGCCGGCGTCGCCTACACCTTCACCCCCTTTGTCATCGACTACATCGCCCGGATCTCGCCCATCGTCATGCCGTGGTCGGCCCTCGGGTGGATGGTCGGGCTGGTCATTCTTTCGGTGCGGAGGGGCGGCTGGCGCTATCCGGCCCTCTTCGGTCTCGTCATCCTGCTCGTCGGCGGGGTGAACGCGACGTCGATCCTGCTGGCCGGCCTGGCGCCGGCCTTGTGGATCGTCTACGCGATTTGGATCACCCGGGAGGTCTCCCTCCGACGGGCGCTCGCGGCGGTTGTGAAACTGGGCGCGTTCAGCGTCGTGGTCTCGTTGTGGTGGGTGGCGGGGCTGTGGGCCGAGGGAGCTTACGGGCTCAACATCCTTCGGTACACCGAGACGATCCCGACCGTCACGAGCACGGCGCTCTCCTCCGAGGTCATGCGCGGTCTCGGCTATTGGTACTTCTACGGGCAGGACAAGGTCCAGCCTTGGACCAGCGCGGCCATCCCCTACCTCCAACACCCGTGGGTGATCGCCGTCTCCTTCGCCCTGCCGACGGTGTGCGTGGCGATCGGGGCGCTGACCAGATGGCGCTATCGAGCGTTCGCGGTGGGGCTGCTGGTCATAGGCGTCGTCCTGGGGGTGGCCGCGTATCCCTTCGACAGCCCCTCACCGCTGGGGAGAGCGCTCCAGGCCGCGGGGTCGGGTTCGACCATCGGGCTCGCCATGCGGTCGATCAACCGGGTCGTGCCCCTTGTCGTGCTCGGGCTGGCCCTCCTGCTCGGATCGGGCGTCAGTGCACTGGTCGCGGCGCACAAGAGGACCGGCTTGATGGTCATGGCAGTGGCCGCGGCCGTCGCGGCTGCCAACCTGACCCCGTTGTGGCAGGGCAATCTGGTGGCCAACAACCTGGCCAGGCCGGAGGCGCTCCCAAGCTACGTGACCGAGGCGGCCAACTACCTCAATGCGCACGGTACCGACCGTGTCCTCGGGATCCCCGGAGAGGACTTCGCCTACTACCGCTGGGGGGTGGCGGGCGACCCCGTGTGGCCTGGACTCCTCGATCGTCCCTACGTGGCCCGCCAGGTGGTGCCGCAGGGCGAGCCGGCCAGTGTCGACCTCCTGCAGGCGCTGGACGAGCCCATGCAAGACGGCGTGTTCGTCCCCTCCACCCTCCAACCCATTGCCCGGCTCATGAGTGCCGGTGACATCCTGTTCGAAGCCGACGAGCAGTACGAGCGGTTCAACACCGCCCGACCCCAACCGCTGTGGCTCCAACTGACCTCGCCCGAGGCGAACCTGGCCATGCCGGTCACCTTCGGGAAGCCCCAGCACTACAAGACGATCATTTATCCGCTCCAGGACGAGACCCAGCTCGGCGTCCCAACCGGCGCCTCGGTTCCCCCGCCCTTGGCCGTGTTCCCGGTCTCCGATGCGCGGCCGCTCGTGCGTACCGAGTCCCCGTCAGCCCCGCTCCTCGTGGCCGGGAGCGGAGCCGGACTCGTCAACGCCTCGGCCGCCGGCCTCTTGGACGGGAATCCGACCATCCTCTATGACGGCTCCTTCGCCCATGACAAGGCTGGGTTCGCCAATGCGATGAAGGAGGGAGCGACACTCGTCCTCACCGACACGAACCAGCGCCAAACGAACACCTTCGGCTCGCTCAACGACAACACCGGCTACGTGCAGCAGGCCAATGTCGGGCCACTGGGCCCGCAGCCGTCGGAGGTCAACTCGGGTCCGACCCCGTCGGCCGGATCGGCCCACCAGACCGTCACCGTCCTCTCCAGCGTCGCCTCGGTGCAGGCCACGGACTATGGAAACCCGATCACGAACACACCTGAGAACCGGGGCTACAACGCGTTCGACGGCAACACGAACACGAGTTGGTCGGAAGGAGCCTTCTCCCCTGCCATCAAGGCACAGCTCAAGGTGACCTTGGCCAAGCCGATCACCGCGAGCCAGATCACCCTCCTGCAGCCTCAGACCGGCCCGCGCAACCGCCACGTCACGCGGGCAACGTTGACCTTCGACGGCCAACGGCCCGTCACCGTGAACCTGACCAAGGCCTCGCTGGACCTGCCCGGCCAGGTGGTGCCGTTCTCGTCTCGCAGGTTCCGATCGATGACGATCACGATTGACGCGACAAGCTCGGGGTTGCGCGAGAACTACAACGGCTACAGCGGGGTTGGGTTCGCGGAGGTGACGATCCCGGGTGTCGCCCCAGTCATCCAAACCTTGCGGATGCCGACCTCCCTGCTCGGCGAGGCCGGCCAGTCATCACTCGACCACACGCTCGCGATCCTCATGAACCGCATCCGCGGCCCCAACGTTCCCCCGCGCAGCGATCCCGAGCTCGACATGTCACGGACCTTCACCCTTCCGACTTCCCGGACGTTCTCGATCGGGGGATCGGCGCGCATCTCGACCAGCAACCCCGATTCGGTCGTAGACCAGCTCGTCGGCCGGACTCCGCCGGCGACGACCGAACAGAGCGTCTTCGGTGTCCCGGTCGCCGAGGTGGTCTCCGCGAACTCCTCCGGGCGTGTCCCCGGTGACCTCCGCTCGGGCGCCTACTCGGCCCTCGACAACAACCCCGCGACCTCGTGGACCCCCGGATTCGGCCAGCAGGAGGGCAACTGGCTGGAGTACTCCCTCGACCACTCGGTCACTTTCAACCACCTGAACCTGCAGCTGGTCACCGATGGACGGCACTCCATCCCGACCCGCCTGACCATCACGACCAACCAAGGTGACACCGAGGTGGTGACC
>JBEDUR010000005.1:0-11003 GCA_040414865.1 Acidimicrobiales bacterium | reverse complement strand
AGCACGTCAGGTCACGCCGTCGGAACGAAGCCGGCGCTGGATCGTAACGCGGACTCCGTGCCGACTCTCTCGACAGATTTGATTCAACCGCGCTGCAACGAGGTCTGGTTCAGTGCGACGGCCTCTCGAATCAGGGCCTTGAAGGACGTCTCATCGAGCTTGTCTCCCTCGTGGACATCGATCGCTCGGCGGCGGTTTCCTTTCAGACCGGAGTTGAAAAGACGTGCAGGGTCCTTAAGCGAGGCGCCCCGGTCAAAGGTAAACTTAACGTGGTTCTTGTAGGTTTCGCCGGTACAGATGATCCCGTCATGCGACCATACGGGAACACCGTCTGGATTGGTCGGCTTCACCCACTTCCGCTCCTCGACGGCGTCCGGATCGGCCTGACTGATCCATCTGCGAACGCGGGACACGATGGTGTCCTGCCAATCGTGACGCTGATCTGATGTACCCATGTGCGTTCTCCTTCCTCTTATGAGAGCGCCTCGCGGCTCCGGCCCACACAGCGCCGCCGGGTCGGCTCTCCCGTAGCCATGGCGTGGGTTCCACCCAGATCATGTCCCGCGTCTGCCCGTGCCGCGGCGGCATTGGGCGCGGAGCCGAGGCGAGCACTATGTCTACACGCGAAGGCCTCTGGCTTTATATGCCAGGCCAAAAAGGAGGCCGATCGCGAGGCCGCAAACCGGTAGACGACCGTTTCCGCCAGTTGGGTGGATTGTCCATCTCGGAAGTCACGGTCAACCCCCCATGGGCTCGGACCAGGGAGTATGGACCTCTGTCAGCAGGGTTATTCCGACTGCGAGCACAACCCAGTGAAACGCGCTGCACGGCACGGGTACAGACATGCCTAAATACATCGGAAAACTATTCGTTTGCAGTTAGTCCTCCCACAACTATGGCACGGTATTCGCGAGTCACCCCTGCTCAAAAGGAAAGCGCCACTCTGCTCCGCACCCCGGAAGCGAGGGTGGAGCATACAGAGCTAGTCGGACTCATCGCTGCGACGCGGCAGTCCGAGACCTCAGAGCTTCAACGCTCAGCAACGTAAGGGCTCGACCGGCCGTCACGGGACGGGCTGTTGATCGTCGGCGGCGCGGTCCTTTCTAACCGTGGAACGCCTTAGGTTGGTGAGGAAGGGGGTGCTGACCTCGCTGCGTTACCTGTGGGCTCGCACGAACTCGGGAAATTATCCCCAAAAAGAAGTCGACTTATTAAGTGAATGGAGTCCGCCGTTGACATTCTTGGTCGACCTGTCCTTACAATAAGAGTTCGTCACGAGGCGGCTGACGATCTTGAGTGGCCAGGGATGGCGATCGTGAGCAGCAACGTGCAGACGGCGCAGCGAACCTACGACTTCGAAAGGCTGCTGCTCGAGGGCAAGCTGTCCCCGCCAGAGTTTCGCCACGATGCGGTGAGTCGTGCTCCGATAATCGACATGGCTCGTTCTTCCCGTGATTTCCGGGTTGTCGGAATCACGGCACCGGCCGGGTATGGAAAGTCGACCCTGCTGGCTGAGTGGGTTTCTGCAGAAGACCGTCCGGTCGCCTTTGTCTCGTTCGACCGTTTCGACGATGATCCTGCAAGAGTGGTGCAGCTGCTGGCGGCAGCCTGGGGTCGGATTGCTGAGAACGACGGAAGCCGGCTTGCAGCTGAGGTGGTGTCAAGCGTGGGAACGTCTGTCCTGGGTCGAGCTGCACCGCGCCTGGCTGCGGCGATCGGGTCGAGCACCGCTCCTTTCGTTCTCATGCTCGACGACCTGCACGAACTGCAGTCACCCTCTTGCCACGACGTCCTGAGCGTAATCATCGACGGCTTGCCGTTGGGGTCGCAGCTTGTGACGGCCAGTCGTTTCGAGCAGCCGCATCTGCCTCGGCTGAGGGTGTCGGGCGATGCCACAGAGATCGTCGCAGCCGACCTGGCACTCGACGCGGCAGCTGCCCAACAGATCTTCTCAGCCCAGCAGCTCAAACTGTCGGCAGAGACGGCGGAAATGGTCACCGAGCGAACAGAGGGTTGGCCGGCAGGTCTCTACCTGGCCGCCGTCATCAGCAAGGAAAACGACTGCCCGCCGGGCATCATTACGGGTGATGACCGCTACGTAGCCGACTACCTTTATCGAGAGGCTTTGAGCCACCAACCTGAGGACCTGCAGCAATTTCTGCGGCATACGGCTGTGCTCGATCAGATCTGTGGTCCCCTTTGTGATGCTGTCGGCGAGTCGTCAGGCGGGACTGCTCATCTGCGCCAGCTCGAGGCGTCCAGCTTGTTCGTGATCCCTCTGGATCGTCGGCGTGAGTGGTACCGATACCATGCTTTGTTCCGGGAGTTCTTGCTGGGCGAGTTACGCCGTCGAGATCCCACGATCATCGAAAAGCTGCATCTACGCGCAGCCGACTGGTATGAGGGGAATGGGGCGCCAAGGCTCTCCGTAGAACATTTGTTGCACACCACCGAACGGGACCGCTCGGTCCAACTTGTCTCAGAGTTGATGCTCGAGAACTACCAGGCGGGCGAGCTGGCGACGAACCGACGGTGGCTCTCCACGCTCGGTCCGGCCAGCATCGAACGATACCCTCCGCTCGCTGTATACGCCGCCTTGGAGGGCGTGATGTGCGGTGACCCTGCCCTCGCGGAACGGTGGGCAGCCTTTTTGGATGGCGTGTCCTTTACCCTGCCGCCCGCTGCGAGCTTTGCTTCTCTCGAGTCCGGTCGGGCATTCTTGCGGGCCTGCATGTGCGCAAGCGGTGTCGAGCAGATGTTGCGAGACGCTGCGCTCGCCGTCTCCCAAGAGCCACTGTGGAGCCCGTGGAAACCCAATGCTCTCTGGGTGTTAGCCGAGGGTCACCTGCTCGAAGGCGACACCAAAGAGGCAATCGCCTGTTTCACTGAGGCACTCAGCGCCGCGATCGAGCAGGGCCAATTCGATGTTCTGATCGTGAGTGAATCCCACTTGGGGCGGCTGGCGATGGACCGCGGTGACTGGCAGCAAGGCGCCGACCGTTTGAACCGGGCGTTGGCTACCATCGACGAACACCGTATGGAGGACTACGCCGCGAGCCTCCTCGCCTACTCGGGCGCTGCCCGGCTCAGCCTTCACCGTGGTGATCGGAGCGAAACACACAGTTATCTCGTCAGAGCCATGCGCGACCGTCCCCTCGCCACCTACGCGTGGCCACATCTCGCGGTTCGCCTACGAACAGAACTCGGGAGGCTGTACTTGGCCTTGGCCGATACCACGACGTCTCGCCAGCTTTTGCGCGAGATCGAAGACATCGTGATCCGTAGGCCTGCACTCGGCACGCTCCTCGAAGAGGTAGAGGCCCTCAGGGCGACTCTCGCAAGCGCTTCTGTCGGCTCCGGCCCAGGGCCACTCACACCGGCTGAACTTCGGGTCCTTCCCTACCTGCAAACGCACCTCACGTTGAGCGGGATCGCAGAACGGCTCTTCGTGTCGCGAAGCACCGTCAACTCCCAGGTGACGTCGATCTATCGAAAGCTCGGAGCTTCGTCTCGGCCCGAGGCCGTGAGACAAGCGACGACTATGGGGCTGCTCGGCGGGTAGGCGGTTGGACGCCCTAGAGGGTTGATTCGACGTCAAAGCCCAGTGCCAGGGCCAACCTGGGGGCTGCCGATACGACGCGAGGAAGACCGAGCACAGGAACGAGACCCACGAGCACGTCGACCACCTCATCAGCCGTCGCACCCGACGAGGTGGCGGTATCGACCGCCTCGCCGAAGCTCGGTACGGCAGCCCCTACCGCGATGGCGGCAGCGATCCGTACGAGCGCCAGCGTCTTCGCATCGATCTTGTGTGGCTCGAGACTCCGCTGGCCGGACTCGGCCGGTCTGAACGTGGGGTCGTTGATGGCCAAGCGCCGTAGGCGTTCCGTGTAATCAATCTGCGTCATACAACCTCAGGTCCGTGCCATCGCGGGACCGACCTCAGGCGGTCGCCGGGGCCGATAAGGCAAGCCGAGCGGGAGCACGTTTCCGCTGCCCGCGTTGAGGGCGGCGTCGAGACCGACTGGCGAGGCGAAGACGCTCGGCGAGTCGAAGCGTGGTGCACAGAAGAAGTCGATCGTGCCGTCCTTGGTGACGAACGCCGACGTCTGCAGATCACCGCTGAGGCCGTGGTCACTGATAAGGGGATAATCGCTCACGTTCACGATGCACTCCTCGTGGTGCGTTTGTTGTTCTTGGTGCGTTTGTTGTTCACCGTTTTCCTGACTCCGTGGTACGAGGACCCTCCGGTACCGCCTCGGGGTGTTCCTGTGGCGCTCCGACCTCTCTCGTGTCACTCGTGTGATGTTGTTCGCGGACCACAGCGTCCATCACCGGGAACGGACTGGGCATAACCTGAGCGCGGACCTTGTCGGGGAGGCTGAGGTCGCCCCCCGTGTGCCCCACGCTGAAGACGCTCTCCGGACGAGCCCGACCGATCATGGCCTTGGCCCACCTGTACAGCGTTGTAAAGCGGTTGCCGAACCCGTTCAGGAACGTGATGTGGACGAACAACCACACGACAAAGCCGGGGAACCCACTGAGACGGAGACCTTTGACGCTGACGATCGCCTGGAAACGACCTATCGCTGCGGCGCTACCGAGATCGCGGTATTTGAACGGAACCTCCTCGGTCTCACCGTTTAGACGACGCCGGATCCTGTTCGCCGCATGCAGCCCACCCTGCATGGCCACCTCGGCCACACCGGGTAGGTGATTGACCGTCGCCATGTCGCCGACAGCGAAGACCTCGGGGTGCCCCGGCAGGCTGAGATCGGAGAGCACGGCGATTCGCCCCGCCCGGTCGGTCTGCGCTCCGCTGGCCTCGGCCAACTTGGTGGCGAGGGGAGAAGCCTGGACACCCGCAGACCAGATGGTGGTGGCGGCGTCGATCCGCTCCTTGCCGTCGGTTCCTTGTACGGAGACACCGAACGCGTCTACACCGACCACCCGCGAACCCATCCGCAACTCCACGCCCTTGCGTTCGAGCTCCTTGGCGGCCCTTCCGGACAAGCGGTCGCCGAAATTCGCGAGTGGCTCCGTCCCGCCGTCCAAGAGTACGACCCGAACCGAGGCCGGGTCGATGTTCCGAAATTCCCGGCCCAGGCTGCGTGTGGCCAATTCCCTCACTTGGCCGGCCAACTCGACTCCTGTGGGACCGGCCCCGACGATAGCGACGGTCAACCAGAATTGTCGTTGACGCGGGTCCCTTGTGTTCTCGGCCACTTCGAAGGCGCCGTAGATCCGTCGGCGTAGCTCCAGGGCGTCGTCAAGGGTCTTCATGCCTGGCGCAATAAGGGCGAACTCGTCATGCCCGAAGTACGACTGACCGCAACCCGCAGCTACGATCAGGCTGTCGTAGGGGAAGACTTGCTCCTGACCCGGGATGGACTCCGTGTGCACGACGCGCTGGTCGAGGTCAAAGCCCGTCACGTTGACCAGCTCCACGGTCACGTTCTCGTGTCTGCGTAGCAGATGGCGCAGCACTGGCGCGATCTGCCCGGGGGACATTATCCCGGTGGCAACCTGGTAGAGCAGAGGTTGAAAGAGATGATGGTTGCGGCGATCGAGCAGCGTGATGTCAATGTTCTTTGATCTGGCCAGCAGACGGGTTGCCGGAAGACCGCCGAAGCCTCCGCCGACGACGACAACACGGTGTGGAGATTGGTCAGCCATGAGGTTCACCTCCGCCCGCTCGGGCGTCCAGCTCAGAGACCTGGGCTGCTCTGCATGAGGCCACCATCGGCGACGATGGTTGTGGCGGTGATGTAGCTCGCGCCGTCTCCAGCTACGAAGGCAACAACACTCGCGATCTCCTCGGGCTTTGCCATTCGTCCGAGCGGGATAGCCGAGTTGATCGTCTTGAGCTTCTCGGGATCGTCCAGCGTTGACTCGTTGATCGGCGTGATCACCGCACCCGGAGCGACCCCGACCACGGTGATCCCGTGGGGAGCCAGGCCCACGCCCGCCTGGCGGGTGAGCATCCGCATCCCGCCCTTCGAGAGGGCGTAGGCGGAGTTGCCGGTCATCGGCCAGTCCTCGTGGACCGAGCTCAGGTTGATGATCCGCCCCCCGTCTCCTTGAGCGATCATCTGCTCGGCCGCCAGCTTGGTGCCGAAGAAGGCGCTCTTCAGGTTGATATCCAAGACCTCGTGGTACTCCTCCTCGGTGGTCTCCAGAATCGAGGTGCGGGTCTCGATCCCGGCGTTGTTCACCATGATGTCGAGGCGCCCAAAAGCGTTGACGGCGCTATCGACGAGTTTTCGGAGCTCGGCGATCTTACTGACGTCGGCCTCGACTCCAATGGCCTGGTCTTCCATGGCCGCGATCTTGCGCTCCTCCTCCTCGGTCGCTTCGGGGTGGGACACGTAGTCTATGACCACCTTGGCCTTCTGCTCTGCCAAGGCGAGCACAATCGCTCTGCCGATCCCGCTATTGCCACCGGTGACGATGGCGACCTTGCCTTCGAGGCTCATGATGTCTCCCGACAGTTCGTCTAAATCTTTCGTCGTGGGCAGTGACTACTTCATGCGTTCGACAAGGTGCTCTCCGACCCGCATGGCGTTGGCCATGGCCGTGAGGGCTGGGTTCACCGCGCCGATGCTCGGGAAAAAGCTGGTGTCGACTACATAGAGGTTGTCGAGCTCATGGGTTTGGCAGTTCACGTTCAGTACCGACGTGGCGGGATCGGTGCCGAACCGGCACGTCCCCGCCTGGTGAGCGCACCCGGCGACGGGGATACTCATGTCCATGTAGAAGTTCTTGTGCAAGAGGTGGTGGTTCGCCATGCCGATGTGGTTCAAAATCTTCTTGAACTCGTGATACAGGCGTTCCGCTTCCTGGTCGTTGCTGCTGGTGTACGCGAGGCGGACCGCCCCGTGGCGATCGACCGTGACCCGGTTGTCGGGCAGGGGCAGGTCCTCGGTGGTGAGCCAGAAGTCGACGGCATGCTTGGCTGTCTCCTCAAGGCTCCAGTGTGGGGCGAGCTTGGTCAGGTGCGGTTCCTCACCCTTCATGGCCTCGGGGTTCGACTTCCCTACCATCTGCAGGTTGCCGACCGGGTACTCGTAGTCGTCGACACCGAAGTAGAAGTCATTGAGCCCTAGGGTCTTCTGGAACACGGTGTCGTTCGGCTCTTTAGTCAGGGCCACCGCCGCCACGCAGTTGTGGAACATGTAGTTGCGGCCAACCTGGTCCGATGCGTTGGCGAGACCGTTCGGGTGCTCGTCGGTGGCCGAGTTGAGCAGCAACTTGGCGCTGTTGGCCGCCCCCGCCGACACGACTACGACGTCAGCCGAGTAGACCTCTTCCTGGTCATTACGCCTGACCACCACGCCGGTGACCGTGTGCCCCCGCTCGTCCGTCTGCAGCCTGGTGACCTCGGAGTTGACGAGCAGTGTCACGTTTGGGCGGTCGAGTATGGGGCGGAGTGCGATGACCTCGGCGTCGGACTTAGCGTGCACCATGCAGGGGTAGCCGTCGCACCAGGCACAGCGGATACAGGTGCTCTTGGGTCGGTTGTCCTCGTCGAGCAAGATCCCGCATGGGGCGTGGAAGGGGTGGTAACCGGCGGAGCGCAGGTCGTCGGAGATTTGCTCGAGCCGGGACTCGTGGGAGACCGCGGGCCACGGGTACTCCTTGCTCCAGTGCCCCTCGGTCGGGTCCTCGCCGTGATTGCCATGTACCTGGTACAGCCATTCCGCCTTCGTGTACCAGGGCTCCAAGTCGTCGTAGGAGAGCGGCCAGGCAGGTGAGACGCCGTCGACGTGTTTGATGTTGCCGAAGTCCTGGGGGCGTAGCCGATAAAGGGCGGCACCATACATCTTGGTCGCCCCACCGACGAAGTAGTGGACCTGGGGCTGAAACGGCTTGCCGTCGGCGTCATACCAGGTGTCGGGCGTGATGTACTTCCCGTCGACGAAAACGGGACCCGGCTCCCAGTTGTCCCTCTCCTTGGGCAGGAAGTCGCCCCGTTCGAGGATGAGGATGTTCTTTCCCGCAGAGGCGAGCGTGTGGGCAAGGGTTCCTCCTCCTGCCCCGCTGCCGATGACGATGACGTCGTAGTGGTCGGGCACCGGTCCTCCTCGGGTCGCCGCGTCTTGTGCTCCGCCGGTAATTCGGTCGCTCTGGTAGGTGAGGGTAGGAGGAGAGGCTCCCTCGGTCATCAGACATTGTGGATGATTTGATGGTCGGCTCTTGGAAGTGCTTGCTCACCGAGAATCATCCACTCTGCGTGAGGACGCGTCCGTCCTCGACTGAGACAATCGCCGCTATGGCAGCGCGCGACTGTACTGCGGATGCGCGAGTTGCAACTCTGCCAACAGGCTCCCCATGGGCGGACACATGAGCGCTAGAGCATTCGATCGAAGGCTCCTCAAATACGCTCAAGCGACGCGCCTCTACCTGATTGTCACGGTGCTGCTCGGAGGCGTCACCGCTCTGCTCCTCGTGGCCCAGGCCTGGCTTCTGGCCGACGCCGTCGCCGGCGCTTTCGCCGACCACCGGAACCTCGGCCAGCTGCGTGTGCCGCTGGTGCTTCTCCTGGTAACGGTGGTTGCGCGCGCCGCAGTTTCGTGGGGTGCCGAGCGCGCGTCTGTCAGATCCTCTGCGCGGGCCAAGTCCGAGCTGCGATGGGCGTTCCTGGAGCGCGTCGCCGCTGATGGCCGAGCTCAGCCCGACGACGAGCACACCGGCGGAATCACGATTCTGGCCACACGCGGGATCGACGCGCTCGATGGGTACTTCGCCCGCTACCTCCCACAAGTCTTTCTTGCCGTCATCGTCCCCGTCACGATGCTCGCGGTGGTCGTTGGGCTTGACTGGATCTCGGCGGCAATCATCGCGGTGACGCTGCCGCTCATTCCGGTGTTCATGGGACTCGTCGGTGCCACGACCCGGGATCGCACCGAGAGTGAGGTCCGGACGCTGCAGCGCTTGGCTACGTGCTTCCTCGACCTGGTCGCAGGCCTCCCGACTCTCAAAGTCTTCGGTCGGGCTAAGGCACAGGCCAAAGCCATTGGCGAGATCACGGACCGGTACCGACGCACGACGATGGCGACCCTGCGGCTCGCCTTCCTCTCATCGCTGATCCTGGAGTTGCTGGCGACGATCTCGGTGGCTCTGGTCGCGGTCGCCGTCGGCCTTCGGCTCATGGGAGGCCACCTGAACCTGCACACGGCTCTGTTTGTCCTGGTCCTCGCGCCTGAGGCGTATCTGCCCTTACGAAAACTCGGCGCCAACTTCCACGCCAGCGCCGAGGGCTTGAGTGCAGCCGAGCAGGTTTTCGAGGTGCTCGAGCAACCCGTCGTGTGCCGTGCCGGGTTTGAGGCCATACCGGATGCTTCTGTCACGGGGATCTCGGTCGACAACGTGGAGCTGACCTATCCGGGTCGCGATCGACCGGCTTTGCGCCGTTTGTCGCTTTCGGTAGATCCGGGTGAGGTGGTCGCGGTCGTCGGACCGAGCGGATGCGGCAAATCGACGCTCGTCGGTGTTCTGCTTGGTCTGCTCTCGCCCGATTCCGGCTCGGTGCACATAGGCGGAGTGGACTTGGCCGATCTGGACCTCGATGGTTGGCGCTCACGGTTGGCGTGGGTGCCACAACGCCCTCATTTGTTCGCGACATCGATCCGCGAAAACATTCGGCTTGGCAGAGCCGACGCGTCGCCTCACGACGTCGCGCGCGCCGTGACTGACGCAGGACTCGATGACGTCGTTGCCCGCCTTCCGGACGGTCTCGATACCAGGCTCGGCGAACGTGGCGCTGGACTCTCTGCTGGCGAGCGCCAGCGGGTCGCACTGGCCCGTGCCTTTCTTAGGGATGCACCCTTGTTGCTCCTAGACGAGCCTACGGCGAACCTCGACGGGCTCACCGAGGAGAGTGTCGTGCGGGCCGTCCGACAGTTGGTTATCGGACGAACCGTCCTCCTCGTGGCCCACCGACCGGCACTGCTCGAGATGGCCGATCGGGTCGTTTCACTGACACCAGGGCTGGCAACACTGTGACGACCATCCCAATCACGACCGACGCCGAGCGCCGAGAAACGCTAGCTCCGCTCGGCCGGACCTTGTCGCTCACGCGTCCGGCCGCCGGACGCCTGGCTCTAGCTACCCTGCTCGGCACAGGTGCTATGGGGGCGGCCGTCGGTCTCCTCGGCGCCTCAGCCTGGCTGATCTCAAGAGCCTCACAGCGCCCGGGCGAATCGGCTCTGGGCGTCGCGATCGTCGGCGTGCAGTTCTTTGCCTTGTCGAGGGGGCTCCTCCGCTACGGAGAGCGACTGGTCGGCCACGATGCAGCCTTCCGGATCCTGGCCGAGGTACGGGTTCGCGTCTACCGGCGCCTCGAGGCGCTGGCGCCGACGGGCCTTCCCATCTTCCGGAGCGGAGACCTGCTCGCTCGGCTGGTGCAGGACGTCGATTCCCTCCAGGACGTTCTCATACGGGCCATCCCACCGTTCGCCTCAGCGGTGGTCGTCGGAGCTGCGACCGTTGCCCTGGTGTGGCTGCTGCTTCCCGCAGCCGGACTCATCCTGCTGGTCTCACTGGTGCTGGCCGCCACCGTCGTCCCCTGGCTCACCGGCACCCTCGCCAGGAGATCGGAGTCGCGCCAGGCTGTCGACCGGGGGGAGCTCGCGGCGGCGGTCACCGACCTCATCGAGGGCGCTCCAGATCTCGCTGTCTTCGGCGGCACCAAAGCGCAGCTCGAGAAGATTGCCCATACCGACGCCGAGCTCACCCGAGTCGCGTCGGCTTCGGCCGACACCGCCGGCATCGGCCTGGCCCTCACCACCCTTCTGACCGGCCTGGCCACATGGGGCATCCTCCTGGCGGGCATCCCCGCGGTCCACGAGGGACGCCTCGACGGGGTGAACCTCGCGGTCATCGCCCTCGTCCCCCTGGCGGCCTTCGAGTTGGTCGCCGGCCTCCCGGTGGCCACGCAATCCTTGCAACGGGCCCGCAGCTCGGCACAGCGGCTGTTCGTCGTGATGGATGCTTCGGCGCCT
>JBEDUR010000004.1:0-6125 GCA_040414865.1 Acidimicrobiales bacterium | reverse complement strand
GACATCACCGAAGCGGCGCCGACGGTAGCGGTCCCCGAGACCCCGCTCACGGAAAGCATCCCGCTCACCGGGTTCCCGGTACCGGTGGTCGGCATATCGGGCGGGGTGTTCGTGGTGAGCGCGGCCGTGCTGGCCGAGCGCCGTCGGCGGCGCGCCTCGAGGCAAGCGGGGCGGCCGAGGATCCCTAGGGCACGACCACGGCTCGGCCCTTGACGGAGCCAGCCCGCAGCGCGGCGTAGGCCTCGGTACGACCGACGCGTCCGGGCGGGCCCGCTAGTGGCCCGATAGCCTCGTGTCGGTGGTGGATCTCGCCCACTCTCGGGCCGCCGGGTACCAGCGGATCACCGTCGATCCGCTCACTCCGGTCATTGGAGCGCATATCACTGGGGTGAACCTGAACGCCCTCGACGACGCGACCTGGCAAGAGATCGAGCGGGCCTTCGCGCAGCACCTTGTCCTCTTCTTCGGCGATCAGCACCTCTCCCCTGAGTCCCACGAGGCATTGGGCCGACGCTTCGGCGAGCTTCACGTGCATCCGGCCGCCCCGTCGCTCGCGGGGCATCGCGAGATCATGATCATCCACGCCGACGAGCGCTCGAAGGTGGTCGCTGGCAATTTCTGGCACACCGACGTCAGCTGCGACGAGCGGCCGCCCCTCGGAACGATCCTCTACCTGAAGACGGTTCCGCAAACAGGAGGCGACACCCTGTTCGCCTCCATGTACGCGGCCTACGACGAGCTGTCCGAGACCATGAAGGAGTTCCTGGCTCCGCTCCAGGCCAAGCACGAGTCCCGACATGTCTACTCCGGTCGCTACGAGACGAAGGAGGAGGACTCCCGGGATGGGTCGTTCCCTGAGTCTGTCCATCCGGTGGTCCGAACCCACCCGGTCACCGGGCGAAAGGCGTTGTACGTGAACCGGACCTTCACGACCCGGATCCTCGAACTCAGCGCGATCGAGAGCCGGTCGCTCCTCGACATGCTCTTCACTCACCAGGAGGACCCGAAGTACCAGTGCCGGTTCCGGTGGCGGCCCAACTCCGTGGCCATCTGGGACAACCGTTGCGCGCAGCACTACGCCCTTTGGGACTACTTCCCGGAGGTGCGCAGCGGTCTGCGAGTCAGCATCGTCGGTGAGCGACCCAGCTGACGGCGGCGGCGCTCCGACCGAGGACGAGGTCCGGCTCTTCGCCTTCCAAGTCTGGAGCTACAAGCAGGGCGAGGCGGTCTCGCTGCTCATCTATTTGGGCACTCGCCTGGGCCTCTTCTCGGCGCTGCGTGACGCCGGGGCACTCGATTCGGTGGAATTGGCCGGCCGGACGGGGTTACACGAGCGCTGGGTGCTCGAATGGCTCCGGGCCATGGGTGCGGCTCGGTTGCTCGAATGGGGTGAGGACGAACGCTTCGAGCTGACCCCGGCCGCGACGGCGGTGCTGGTGGACCAGGACTCCAGCCTCTACTACGCCGCCGGGGCTTTCGGACCTCCGGCCGACGCGGACTTCGTCGACGACCTGGCTCAGGCGTTCCACACCGGCCTCGGCTTTTCCTATGACCGACAGGGGGTGGCAGGGGTCCACCGGACCGAGCGGATGCTCGGGCCCTGGACCCGTCTGGCTCTTGTCCCCCGGATCCTGGCCTCCCTCGACGGCGTGGTCGACAAACTCGAACGAGGCGGGCGGGTGGCCGACGTCGGTTGCGGCGCTGGAGTTGCCGTCGTGGCCATCGCCGGTGCCTTCCCGAAAAGCGAAGTGCACGGCTTCGACATCTCCGAGCACGCCGTCGAACGGGCGCGCCAGCTGGCCGCCGAGAGCGCGCTGCCCAACATCACCATCCACCACGCTGGGGCAGAAGCAGTTCCGGCCGAGCCCGGCTTCGATCTCATGCTCACCCTCGACTGCCTCCACGACATGACCAGGCCGGCCGAGGCGATGGCCGCCATCCGAAGCGCAATCAAGCCCGATGGGACTTGGCTCATCAAGGACATCCGTTGCGCGCCCAAACCCCGGGACAACTTGGTCAACCCGATGGCGGCCCTCATGTACGGCTTTTCGATCACCTCGTGCATGTCCTCGGCGCTCTCCGAGCCTGGAGGAGCAGGACTCGGGACCTTGGGTCTCAGTCCCGAGCTGCTCCATGAGCTCACTCGGGGGGCGGGCTTCGAGACCTTCGTCGTCCACGACTTCGACGAGCCGGCCAACCTGTACTACGAGGTGCGTCCGTAGGACGGAGAGCGGAGATGCCCGCCGCTCGGAGGATCGAGGACGGAAAGACAATCGGCTTGTTCGCCCTATCCGCCGTGGAGTGGTCGGGATACGCCTCCGCTCGGTCTGAGCAACCGGCTGTAGCGTCGGTGCAGCGCGACCTGAAGAACGATGGGAGGCACGATGGCGAGAATTCGAGATCACCTCGAGGCCCGGGTGGCCGTGCCCTCCACCTGGAGCGTGGACGGCTCTCGGCTGCTCGTCTCGTCGAACCTCCCGGGGACCATGCAGCTCTACGAGATCTCGGTCAACGGCTCGCTTCGTCAGCTGACCGACGACGAGGAACCACTCAGCGGTCGCTACCTCCCGGTCAGTGACCAGGTGCTCGTCCAGCGAGACAGTGGGGGCAGCGAGCGTAGCCAGCTGTACCGGCTGGTGGATGGCGAACTCGAGCCGCTGGTGGTCGAACCCGAATGGATCCACGACGCTGGCGGCGCAAGCCGGGACGGACGTTTTCTCGCGTACCGCACCAACCGCCGCAACGGCGTTGACTTCGACGTCTTCATTCTGGACCTCGATTCGCGCGAGGAGCGTTGCCTGTTCTCTGAGGGCGGCTACACGGTGGCTGGCGCTTGGTCGCCCGACGGAATGTGGGTCACCGTAACCAAGGAAACGGAACGCAGCGGGGACAACGACGTGTTCCTAGTCCACACCGAGACCGGCGAGGTCCTCCACGTGAACCCGCACGACGACGAGTCCTTCGCCAGTGGGCCCGCCTGGTTGCCCGACTCGTCAGGCTTCTACTTCACCACCGACATCGGACGGGATCTCCCGGCCGTCGCCTTCTATGACATGACCACGCGCTCGTTCGAGTACGTGCTCGAACCAGGCTGGGAGTGCCACGTCACGATCGACTGGGCCGGCCGACATCTCCTGGTCGTGACCAACGAAGAGGGCTGGACGAGAGCGGAGCTGCGCGACCCGAAGAGCTTGGAGCTCCGTGGCGAGGTCCCGCTGCCCAGCCGAGGCGTTGCCATGGCGTGGTCCTTCTCCAAGGACGGACGACATCTCGCCTACCACTTCACCTCGTCCAGGGTGCCCGGGGACATCTGGTCGCTTGACACCGAAACTCAACAGCTTCACCGGCTCACCGCCAGTCCCTGTTCGGTCAATACCGCCGCGCTGGCGGAGCCGAACCTGTATCGGTTCAACTCCTTCGACAATGAGTCGGTGCCGGTGTACCTCCACCGTCCCGCATCCCGGGGAGGCGGCGACGCCCCAGTGGTGGTCGTCGTGCATGGTGGTCCCGAAAGCCAGGCCCGGCCGAACTGGAACCCGGTGATCAGCTACTTGGTGGAGCGTGGTTACGCGGTGGCCGTCCCCAATGTGCGCGGCTCGACCGGCTACGGCAAGCGCTACCAACATCTCGACGATCGCCGGTTGCGCCTCGACTCGGTGGCAGACCTGGCTGCCCTGCACGAGTGGCTGGGGACCCAAGAGGAGATCGACACCTCGCGAGCCGCCCTCTACGGAGGCTCCTACGGGGGCTACATGGTGCTGGCCGGCCTCACCTTCCAGCCCGAACGGTGGACAGCTGGCATCGACATCGTAGGGATATCCAGTCTGGTGACATTCCTCGAGAACACCTCCCCCTACCGCCGGAGGGTGCGCGAACGAGAGTACGGGTTCTTGGACACCGACCGGGACTTCCTGTACGAAGCGTCGCCGCTTACCCACGTCGACCGCCTACGTGCGTCGTTGTTCATCATCCACGGGGCCAACGATCCGAGAGTCCCACTGTCGGAGGCCGAGCAGCTGCACGCGACGCTCAAAGACAAGGGAATCCGCTCCGAGCTGTTGGTCTATGCCGACGAAGGTCACGGCCTCCAGAAGCTGGCCAACCGGCTCGACGCCTATCCCAAAGCGGTGGACTTCCTAGACGAGGTCCTCGGGCTCGACGCGGGCGAGTAAATCCTGTGACGCGCGCGAGGAGAGGTTCGCTCGGAGCGCCGGCGCGGACTCGCCGCCTACGCTGAAGGCGGTGGCGACAAGCGAGCACATCGGGGCGGCCTCAGCTCCCCGTGAAGCCGTGCCACCACTCTCCCAGCGGGCCCGGCGTGCCGGGGCAGCCTATGCGGGGCCGGGCTCGGGGCCGGCTGCAGCAGGCCCGGACGCTTCGCCACCGATCGCGTTCACCGCGGGTCTGCCCGACCCTTCCCTCCTCCCCGCCGCCGCACTGGCCGAGGCGACCGCCTCCATCCTCGCTGGGGCTGCCGACTCCGCCCTCCAATATGGGGGCGCTCAGGGCTGGCTCGGGCTACGAGAGTGGCTCGCCGGCCATTGCCGGGATGCCGCAGAGGTCGCGCTCTCACCCGAGCACTACAGCCTGGCCAACGGCAGCGCGGGTGCCCTCGCCAACGTGTGTGAGACGTTCCTCGACACCGACGATGTGGCCGGCGTCGAGAGCCTGAGCTTTCCACTCTCGGTCCGGACCATCCGCTCGATCACACCGCGAGTCGAGAGCTTCCCGGTGGATGCCGACGGCCTCGTCGTGGACGCCG
The DNA here is from genome assembly GCA_040414865.1 of Acidimicrobiales bacterium. Classification (GTDB taxonomy): domain Bacteria; phylum Actinomycetota; class Acidimicrobiia; order Acidimicrobiales; family RAAP-2; genus Palsa-461. The sequence continues at coordinate 1,363 of JBEDUR010000004.1, read as the reverse complement.
TCGAGGAGCGGCTGGTCGAGCTGGCTTCCCGAGGGCAGCGGATGCGGCTCCTCTACGTGATCCCGACCTTCCACAATCCGACCGGCTCCACACTGAGCCTCGAGCGCCGTCTCCGCCTGGTGAAGCTGTGCCGGGACTACGACGTCCTCATCGTCGAGGACGACGCCTACGCCGAGCTGTGGTTCCGAGACGAGCCGCCGCCCTCGCTGTACGCGCTGTCGGGCGGCGCCGGTGTCGTGAAGATCGGTACGTTTAGCAAGATCGTGGCGCCCGGGTTGCGGGTGGGCTGGTGCCAAGCTCCGCCTCCAGTCACCGCCGCGCTGGTCGCGACCCGCTGCGACATGGGCACCAGCCCGCTCCTACTGCGCGTCCTCGAGAAGCTCGGCCGAGAGGGCTTCCTGGACGATCACATCGCTCGCGCCCGCGGTGTGTACGCGCACAAAGCTGACCTCGCCCTGCATGCCCTGGCCGCCCACTCTGGCGGGTTGTGCCGCTGGGACGCTCCGAAGGGCGGGTTCTTCATCTGGGTCAAGACCGGGCAGGAGATCGACCGGCGGGCCCTCGGCGAGGCGGCACGGGACGAGGGGGTCACCTTCGTTGGCGGTCATGTCTTTGATGCGGAGCAGGCGATGATGGAAGGGCCTCGGATCGCCTGGGGACCGGGGGACTCCGGTCATCTGCGGATGGCCTTCTCCTCCGTACCAGACGACAAGATCGAAGAGGGTGTTGCCCGGCTCGGACGGGCCCTCGCCCGCACGAGCTAGGAAGTTCCAACCCCAAATCGTCTAGACGCGCTTGCCTACTCCAAAGGTCCCGATCACGTGGCTCCTCGACTCGGTCGAAGGTCAGGATCAATCGCAGAGACGCTGAACTGACCACTTTCCGGGAGGGAACCTACGGCAGATACCTGGAGCCTTCGCCGCAGGTTCCACCTAGTCCCGACAGCCCGACGAAGGCGCCCGACCCTGCGTGTCTCATAAATGCGAACACGTCGTCGGGCCCTCGCCTACGGGTCTCCTCGAGTCCATTTACGTCTATCGGAGAAGGTGCCAAGCGGGTAGGTACCCGCAAAGGCGCCCTTGGTTCGCTACAGGGATCAACCAGCCAGAGCAGCAACGACCTCGGCGCCGGCGAGGCTTGCCAGGTGGCGGGCGGGAAGTGAGAGCTTCGAGCGCCGGAGACCGCTTCCGATGACGACGATGTCCCGGGCCAACACGCCTTCATCTATGAGCACCGGCCAGCTGGTCGGCAACCCGATAGGAGTGATACCCCCGAACTCCATGCGAGTAAGGGCGACGGCGTCCTGCATCGACGCAAACGACGCCTTCCTCGCGTCCAAACGTCGGCGAACAATCCCGTTCAC
>JBEDUR010000003.1:0-5677 GCA_040414865.1 Acidimicrobiales bacterium | reverse complement strand
CCCGGCGGGCCGAGCTGGTCAACGAGTACACCGAGCACTACGCCAACCCCTACATCGCGGCCGAGCGCGGGTACGTGGACGACGTGATCCCGCCGGCCGAGACCCGCCGGGTCCTCGTCCGCAGTCTCGCCCTCCTCACCTCCAAGCGCGAAGAGATGCCGCGCCGCAAGCACGGCAACGTCCCGTTGTGAGCGGGCCGGACGCCGGGCCGCTCGGGCTTCGCCCGCGTCCGGAGGTCGACCCGGCCGTCTTCACTGCCATCACGATCGCCGTCGAGAAGGCCTGGCCTCGCCAACACCGGGCCCCTGACTGGCGCAGCGGCGGCGACGACTGGCGGTTCAGCGGGCGGTGGTGGAACCAGCGGGTGCCATTGCGTCGGGGCCGTCCGTCAGCCGGGTTCTGACCCTTCCGTCTCCGCCAACCCAGCCCTTGGCGCGCCGATGTTGTCGCCGCGGGTCGGTGCCCACGCGGAGCAGGGAGACTCGGCGACGGGTGCTGCGAGTCTTTTGCCCGCTCGGCGGAAGCTCAGACCCGGCGGGCCCGGCGCCGCTCGGCCAGCCCGACCAGGTCTCCCATGATCGTGGCCAGCTCGAAATCCTTGGGCGTGTACACGGCGGCCACACCTTTGCCCGCCAGAATCTCGGCGTCCTCTTTGGGGATGATGCCGCCGACCACCACCGGAGCGTCGACGTTGGCCGCCCTGAGCCGGTCCAGGATCTCCGGCACGAGCTCCAGGTGGGAGCCCGAAAGGATGGACAGCCCGACGACGTCGACGTCCTCGTCACGAGCCGCCGCCACGATCTGGTCCGGGGTGAGCCGGATCCCCTGGTAGACGACCTCGAAGCCAGCGTCGCGAGCCGCCACCGCGATCTGCTCGGCCCCGTTGGAGTGCCCGTCGAGCCCTGGCTTGCCCACCAGGAGGCGGGGGGGTGAGCCGGTGGCGGCGGCCAGGGCCCGGGCCCGGGAGGCGGCATTTGCCAGCCATCCTCCGTGGCTCCCCCGGGCGCCGCCGACGCCGGTGGGGGCCCGGTAATCGCCGAAGACCTCCCGCAGGGCGGCGCTCCACTCACCGGTGGTGCCGCCCGCCTTGGCCAGGGCCAGGGTGGGAGCCATGAGGTCGGCGTCGGGATGCTCGGCCGCCCGGCGGAGATCGTCGAGCGCTCGGGAGACCGCGTCTTGGTCGCGGCCGGCGCGCCAGGCGACGACGTCGGCCTGGAGCTCGGCTTCCACCGTCGGCTCGGGCTTGAGCACCGAGTCGACCGGGAGAGGCGACTGGGCCGAATCGGTGTAGGAGTTGACTCCGACCACCAGCTGCTCGCCGCTCTCGATCCTGGCGACTCGCTCTGCCTGGCTGCGGACCAGGCGGGTCTTCAGCTCGTCAACGGCCGCGAACGCTCCGCCCCGTTCGAGCACGTCGCCGAGCTCGGCCGTCGCCTCCTCGACGAGCTCGGCCGTCTTGCGCTCCATTACGCGGGAGCCCTCGAAGATGTCGTCATACTCGAGCAGGTCGGATTCGAAGGCCAGGATCTGCTGGATGCGCATCGACCACTGCTGGTCCCACGGGCGCGGCAGCCCCAGGGCTTCGTTCCAGGCCGGGAGCTGAATGGCGCGCGCCCGGGCGTCCTTGGACAGCGTCACCCCCAACGCCTCGAGCACGATGCGAGGGATGTTGTTCTCGGGCTGGGCCTCGGTGAGGCCCAGCGAGTTCACCTGGACTCCGTAGCGGAAGCGCCGGAGCCTCGGGTCGGTGACGCCGTAGCGCTCCTGACAGATCCGGTCCCACATGGCCGAGAACGCCCGCATCTTGGCCGTCTCCTCGATGAAGCGGACCCCGGCGTTGACGAAGAAGCTGATCCGGCCGACCACCTGGTCGAACTCGCCGTCGGCCACCTTGTGTGACTCCCGCACCCCGTCGAGGACGGCGATCGCGTCGGCCAGGGCGTAGGCCACCTCCTGGACCGGTGTGGCCCCTGCCTCCTGGAGGTGGTAGCTGCAGACGTTGATCGGGTTCCAGCGCGGGACTCTCGAGACGGTGTAGGCGATGGTGTCGACCGTGAGCCGCAGGCTGGGGGCGGGCGGGAAGACGTAGGTTCCCCGGCTCAGGTACTCCTTCAAGATGTCGTTCTGGGTCGTGCCCTGGAGCACCCGCTCGTCGACCCCCTGCTCCTGGGCGTGGGCGACGTAGAGGGCCAGCAGCCAGGCGGCGGTGGCGTTGATGGTCATCGAGGTGTTCATCTCGGCGACCGGGATGCCCTCGAAGAGCTGGCGCATGTGGCCGAGGTGGACCACGGGCACCCCGACCTTCCCGACCTCCCCGGCGGCCTCGGGTGCGTCGGGGTCGTAACCGGTCTGGGTGGGCAGGTCGAAGGCGATGGACAGCCCGGTCTGCCCCCGGGCCAGGTTGGTGCGGTAGAGCTCGTTGGAGGCCCGGGCGTTCGAGTGGCCCGAGTAGGTCCGCATGATCCAGGGCCGGCTTCGCTCCCGGGTCGCGTCGTCGTCGGTCATGTCACCACCTTCCCTGTCCCGCGGTGACCTGGGGGTGGGTCACCCCCGGGCCGACCCCGAGGCGGATCTCAGCGGCGTTTGTACTCGTAGAAGCCCTGGCCCGATTTTCGACCGAGGTGGCCGGCCGCCACCATCCGCCGCAACAGCGGCGCCGGCGCAGACTGAGGTTCGCGGTGCTCGGCGTAGAGCGCGTCCAGGATTGCGACCGAGGTGTCCAGCCCGACCAGGTCCAGGAGGGCGAACGGCCCCATCGGGAAGCCGCAACCCCCGACCATCGCCGCGTCGATGTCCTCTTTGGTGGCCACGCCCCGCTCCAGGAGGTGCACCGCGTTGTTGAGATACGGGAACAGCAGAGCGTTCACGACGAACCCGGCCCGGTCCTCGACCTCGACCGGCTCCTTCTGGCACGAGCGGGCGAACTCCACGGCCGCCGCGATGGTCTCGGCCGATGCGGTCAGCGGGCGGACGATCTCCACCAGACTCATCGCCGGGGCCGGGTTGAAGAAGTGGATACCGCAGACCTTGTCGGCGCGCCCGGTGGCCATCGCGATGTCGACCACGGGCAGCGTCGAGGTGTTAGTGGCGAGGATGGTGTCGGCTCCGCAGATCGAGTCGAGCTCCTCGAAGAGCTCCAGCTTGACCGCCAGGTCCTCGATGACCGACTCGATGAGCAGGTCGACGTTCGCCAGGTCCTTGAGCTCGGTGGTCACCGAGAGGCGCGAGAGGATCTCGTCCCGCTCGGACTCGGTCCGGTTGCCCCGCTCGATCTGGCGGTCGAGCGAGCGCTTGACCATGGCCAGCACCGACTCGGCCCCCCGTTGCGTGCGGCTCCGCACCACGACCCGGTGGCCGTTGGCCGCGACCACTTCGGCGATCCCGGTGCCCATGATCCCCGACCCGATGATTCCCACGGTGCTGATCGGCATTGGCCGATCGTACCCTCCCTTCCTCGGCGTCCCCCAGAGGCGCTTGGAGCACCGAACGGGCGTGGAAGAGTGAGGAGATGACCCCCGCGGTTGGCACTCTGGCGCTGGTCGGCGGGGCAGAGTGGCGCGAGGGCTGCACGTTCGACCGCGAGCTGCTGGCCGCATCGGGCGGGACCGAGGTGCTGGTCCTGCCCACGGCGGCCGCCTACGAGCGTCCCGAACGCCTGGTGGTGGCGGCCGGGGAGTGGTTCGACTCGATGGGAGCCCAGGTCGAGGGACTGATGGTGCTGACCCGCGCCGACGCCCAGGACTCCGGGGCGGCCGAGCTCGTGAGGCGGGCCGGCTTCATCTACCTCTCAGGCGGCTCGTCGCTCCACCTGCGATCGGTGCTCAAGGGTTCGAAGGTCTTCGACGCGCTGCGGGACGCCTGGGAGCGGGGAGCGGTGGTGGCGGGCGCCGGCGCGGGAGCGATGGCTCTGACCGACCCGATGGTCGACCCCCGTGGGGGTGCGCTCACCGTGGGCCTCGGCCTGATCGGCGGGCTGACCGTCTTCACCCACTACGGGGACCTGGCCGAGGACGCCCACGGCGAGAAGCTCCACCGGTCGGTCACCCTCGCCCCCGCCGGCCTCCCGGTCGTCGGGCTCCCCGAACGGACCGCCGTCATCCGAGATCCCTCCGGGACCTGGCGATCGGCCGGGGCCGAGCCGGCCAGCATCTTCGTCAACGGGGCCCGGGCCGAGCGGGGGCTGGGCGTCCTCAGCTGAAGTCGGCGGCGGCCGCCTCGTCACCGAGGAGGTGGGGCCGGCATCGCTCAGTCCGCTTCGCTGATGGTCACCGACTCCATCACCACCCGCTCCGAGGGCGTTCCCGATCGGGAGCCAACGGCGTCGATCGCCTGCACCACCTCGCCGCCGGTCACCACTGCGCCGAACAGGGAGTAGTTGGGCGGCAGGCTGGCCCCGTCGGCTCCAGTGATGATGAAGAACTGGCTGCCGTTGGTGTTGGGACCGGCGTTGGCCATCGCCAGCGAGCCGATCTGGTAGCGGCCCGGCTGGGGCAGCTCGTCGGCGAAGCGATAGCCGGGGCCACCCCGACCCGTGCCCTCCGGGTCGCCGCCCTGGATGACAAAGCCCGGGATGATCCGGTGGAACACGATGCCGTCGAAGTAGTGGTACCGGGCCAGGAAGACAAAGTTGTTGACGGTGCGCGGGGCGGCGACCGGGTCAAGCGCGACGACGATCCTCCCCTTGGAGGTCTCGATGGTGGCGCTGTAGCGCTTGGCCGGGTCGATGACCATCGGTGGCTCGGTCTCGAAGCGCTGGCGCTTCTCGCTCGAGCCGTCGGGGGCGGGCGGGTCGACTGGGCTCATGATGACGGCACCTCCTTGATCTTGACCGTCAGGATGCGGTGGATGACTGCCGGCGTCCCGGTCTGGCTGGACGACGGGGCGCCGTTCTGGTTGATCGCCTGGAGGACGTCCATCCCCGAGGTGACGTGGCCGAAAAGGACGTAGTTGGGGGGAAGCGCCTCGCCCTGGGGACCGACGACGACGAACCATTGGCTGCCGTTGGTCTTGGGGTTGGTCGTGGCCGGGTTGTCCGAGTTGGCCAGGGCGACCGAGCCGAGCGGGTACTGCGGCGAGGCGGTCGCCGGCGCGGCCTCGGTGAACTGGTAGCCCGGACCGCCGGTGCCAGTCCCGGTCGGGTCGCCCGTCTGGTTGACGAAGCCCTTGATGACCCGATGGAAGATCACGCAACTGAAGAAGCCCCTGTTGGCCAGGAACACGAAGCTGTTCACCGCGATCGGGGAGACCTTGGGGCTCATCGAGATCACGAAGGAGCCGGAGTCAGTGCGGACCGTGGCCTCGTAGGTCGCCGTCGCCGCGAGGGTGTTGGGCGGCACGCTGGAATAGTGCTGGGTGTTCACCCGAGTCGTGGCCGACTCGGGGCACCCGTTGTTCACCCAGATCCGCTCCAGCCGGCCCTGGGGAGTGTCGGGGAAGGTCGTGGGCTTGGGCTTGGGCCGGGTGATCAGGTAGATCGACCCGACCACGATCGCCGCGATGACCAGCACGATCACCGATGTCCGCACTTGGCGTCGGCGGCGGTCACGCTGGGCGATCGCCTCCAACCGCGCCTGGCGACCGGCTTTTTGGCGTGCTCGTTTGTCGCTGGGCACGGGTCGACACCCTACCGGTCGCCGTCGTGGCGTCCCGATCAGGCACCTTCTGCCGAAAGCAGGCG
>JBEDUR010000002.1:0-11146 GCA_040414865.1 Acidimicrobiales bacterium | reverse complement strand
GTGATCGCACTCACCTCGTTCCCCGACAACGTGATGACGAACATGCCGAATGCGTGGACGATCCCTGAGTTGCGGTCCACAACGTAGACGCCAAAGGCTGGCTGTCCGTTGGCTCGGGTTGGGATGAGCCGGTAGCGCCGACCCTCCCGGAACGCCACGGTGGCAAAGAATCGACCAATGGGTTCTGGGCCTTGGTATTCCAGCGGTACCGGAGGCATCCGCACCCACGCGTCCTCGCTCATGAGTTCCACGATCCCTGCGACGTCGGCGCGCTCGAAGGCCTCGACGAGCTTGGCAAGGAGCCGTTGCTCGTCTGGCGAATTCGGAGGCAGGGGTCGATCAGCCTCTGGAAGATCACGAGAGAGCGTCACCCGGGCTCGCTTCAAGGCGCTGGTCACCGACTCCTCGGTCGTCTCGAGGACCTCAGCAACCTCAGCGGCACGAAACCCGAGCACGTCGCGCAGGATGAGGACCGCCCGTTGTCGAGGAGGTAGCAGCTGCAGCGCAGTGATGAAGGCGAGCGAGATCGCCTCACGGGTCTCGTAGCGAGCTTCCGGTCCTGGTTCGGGCTGGTCGGCCCCGAGCAGCACGTCGGGATAGGGCTCGAGCCAGGTCACCTCGCCGAGCCGAGTCGGCTTTGGGGGCTCGACCTGCAGGCTTGGCGCTTCCACTTGAGGACGGCGATTACCCGCTCGCAGCCAGTTGAGGCAGCGGTTCGTGGCGATCCGGTACAGCCAGCTCCGAAGCGATGCCCGCTCCTCGAAACCGCCCAGGCCCTGCCAGGCGGCCAAAAGTGTCTCTTGGAGCAGGTCCTCGGCGTCGGCCAGCGACCCCAGGACCCGGTAGCAGTGCACCTGCAGCTCATGGCGGTGCGGCTCGACGAGCAGGCGGAATGCCTCCCCGTCTCCCTCCCTTGCACGTGCAAGCAGCTCGGTGGTCACCTGCCCATCCTCACATCGACCTCTTCCTGCCGGACTCGGTCATAGATACAGACACCACCTTGGGCCAAAAGTTGGCGCTCTCGCGCCCACTTTTTGTTCCGGCTGGTGTCGAAACACGCGATGGCAACCTGTCCGCACTCCAGCGGGCCGACGAGAGGAGCCAGCAGATGCCGACATTCGTCTTTACCTACCGGATGCCCAGGGACTACGTCGCGGAGCAACCCGAAGCCATGGACCGCTGGGCGACCTGGTTCGACAATATGGGCGACTCGGTCTCCGACCGTGGCAGCCCGGTCTACGAGTCGACCGAGCTCGGCACCTGCGGAGCGGGTACGCGTCTCGGGGGCTACAGCTTCGTGACCGCCGACGATCTCGAGGCCGCGGTGGCGGTGGCCAAGGGCTCGCCGGCACTTGAGGTGGGCGATGGAGTCGAAGTCGGCGCCGTCACCGTTCTCGACCCCGACCGGCGCTCGAGCGGACGAGGCTGAGGACCAAATGTCAGATCGTTCGACCCGCAACGGGGCACTCTTCGTCCGCGAGGCGGCGGACGGCGCTTCGTCGTTGCCGCTCACCGTCCTTCTTACAGGAGTTGCGTTCTTCATGGTGGCGCTTGACGCGCTTGTCGTGGTCACTGCGCTGCCGGCGATCCACCGATCGCTCGGGGGAAACGTCGCGACGCTGCAATGGACGGTGAACGCCTACAACATGGCCTTCGGCGCCGGGATCATTACTGCCGCCGCCCTGGGCGACCGGATGGGGCGCCGGCGGGTGTACCTGGTCGGACTCGCCCTCTTCACCGTCGCCTCGGCGGCCTGCGCCCTCGCGCCGGACACGGCCGCGCTCATCAGCGCTCGTACCGTGCAGGGCCTTGGAGCCGCCATCGTCACCCCACTGAGCCTGACAATCCTCACCTCTGCCTTTCGGCAGGAGCGTCGTGGGGCGGCGATTGGGCTATGGGGTGGAATTGCCGGACTCGGGGCGGCGGCCGGCCCCCTCATCGGCGGTGCGGTCACTCAGGGACTGAGCTGGCACTGGATCTTCTGGGTGAACGTGCCGGTGGGCATCTTTGCATTGATCGGGTCACGATTGGCCCTGCCTGAGAGCCGTGGACCGCGCGCCCGCCTCGACATCCCTGCCCTTGTGCTCGTTACCAGCGCAGCCGTCGCGATCATTTGGGGGCTTGTGGAGGCATCCCAGGACGGGTGGGGCAGTCCAAAGATCGTTGTCAGCCTGGTCGGCGGTGTCTGCTTGCTTATGGCCTTCCTCGCCTGGGAAGTCAAAGCGGATGAGCCGATGGTTCCAATATCGATGTTCCGTAGCACCACCTTCTCGGCGGCAGTGGGAGCCTCGTTCTTCCTCACGGCTTCGGTCTACTCCGCTGCCTTTCTCACCAGCCAGTTCTTCCAGTTCGGGCTTGGCTATTCGCCGCTCAGTACCGGTCTTCGTTTCCTGCCCTGGACGGCCACGACGCTTGTTGTCGTCCCGGTCGCCGGGGCGCTGTCTGACAAAATCGGTTGGCGGGCGCTCATGGTGCCCGGACTCGTCATGCAGGCCGCCAGCTTCGCCTGGATCGCCGTTATTGCTGGCACAGATGCCGGGTACCTCGGCTATTTCGTTCCGTTCCTGGTCGCAGGCGTCGGACTCTCGATGGTTCTCCCGACCGCCTCGGCCGCTGCACTGAGCGCCGTGTCACCAGAGGAGCTCGGCAAAGCCTCGGGGGTCTCCAACACCTTGCAGCGCTTTGGGCCGGTCTTCGGCGTCGCCATCGTTACTGCGGTCTTCGACGCCAAAGGCAGCCTCGCCGGGCATGCGGCGATAACTCACGGCTTTCGCCCAGCTCTCGTCGTGGCGGCAGGTTTCTCGTTGCTCGGCGCGATCACGGCTCTTGCCGTGCGGCGAACGGGAACCGAAGGTCTGGTCGGGTCAGCTTCGCGGCCCGAACGTCGGCCGGCCACCCTCGCAACGGCCCTCGAGGTCAAGTGACGCAGCACGCGAAGGCCCTTCAAGCGACCGTCGGATGGGCCAAACCCCAGTTGTCGGCCAGCAGCTCCGGAAGCGCTATTCGAGGATGTCCGATGGGGACGGCCCGAAGACGAACAGCTCGTCGATCACAAGTCCGGGGTCGGCGGACCAATCGAGGTCCAGCACCTGCGAGCGGCTACGTCGCCCTAGTCGCCAGCGGAAAGCCTCGAAGCGGGTCGTGCGCAGCACCAACCCAGGTTGCTCCACATCCTTCGGTCCTGTTCGGGCCTCGAAGTCTTCGCATACGACCCGTATCGGGACCGATGGCTGCATTCCGGTCACCAACCGCTCGGCGCTGATCTTCACGACGTCGGTGTCCCGGGCTCCCGGCCGGCCGAGCGCGCCCCGGATGTCCTGCTCGTGGGCGGCCACATCAACCACGGCCGGCCAAACCGCGGCACTACCGATCAGCTCTTCAAACGGCGGGGCCAGCTTGGCCCAGGTCTCAATCACGGTCGCCACGGGCGTACCACGGTGCCGAGCGACCTGCGCCGCCGTCTCGGCGCTGGTCGGCGGCTTGGTGAGGCGCCCCGCCATCACGTCCTCGGTTACAGCCAAAAGGTGGGACATCACGTCGCTCACCAACCAGCCCGGGCACGCCGGTACGGGGGTGACCAGCTGGGAGCTGTTCAACCCGAGGACGAGATCAGACAGCCGCTCACGGGTGTCCCGGTACAGCTGAGCCAAGTTCGCCTCGGGCGTGGTCGTCACATGGCTGACCCTAGCCCGCCGCCCGGTGGAGGCGAGTAGTCACCCTGACACCGAGTCGAGTGCGAGTTGCCGGTCTTCGCAATGGAGAAGTCAGCGGGGATCCCCTGCTGAATCCATCCGAGCAGCCCTAATTCGACTCCAGATCGTTCAACGACAGCATGGCCTCGTAGTGCCGTTGCAGCTCGGCTTGGGCATCGGGTGACCAGCTGTCAGGACGCCGATCGAGGTGGCACTCGATCCGGTCGAGGAGACGGTGCCAGCCGGCAGCATTGCGCGACATGATCACGACCGGATGGTCTCCAGCAGCGACGGACGCCGCGGCGCCGCGGATGTCCTCTTCGTTCAGGGTGTGGGTGAGTATCAGCAGACAGCCTGGCTCGACGGCGCGGAGCTGCCAGCTGACCCGTGCGCTGGGATTGATCTCGGCCCAGAACGTGTGTTCGAACAACGTCGGCGGTTCAGCCCGCAGGACGTGATCGACGACGCGCATGCCGTTCCCGTGATGGGTCACGTATTCCCCCCCGGGGCGCAGTTCGAGTTCGGGTCGGCTCCCTGTCCATCGTTCGATCTCTGCGGGGTCGGTAATTGCCGTCCACACGCGATCGAGGGGATGCTGTAAATGGCGCTCGTACCGGAACCTGACCTGCTGTCCGTCTCGTTCGATCGTGCCGTCACGCATGGTTGCTCTCCTTTTTCGTGGCACCTGGCGAGTCCAGGTAGGTCTCTAGGGCGTCCAGTCGCTCCGCCCAGAATCGGCGATATGGGGCCAGCCACGCATCAACGTCGACCAGCGCATCATCGGCGAGGCTGTACAGACGCCGCTGGGCATCGACCTTGACGCTGACGAGGTGGGCATCGCGAAGGATCCGCAGGTGGCGCGAGACCAACGGCTGGCTTGCACCCAGCGTCTCGACCAAAACGCCAACGGGACGTTCTCCGCTGACGAGTTCGGTGAGAATCGACCGACGGATCGGTTCGGCGAGGGCTTCGAAAGTGTCCACTAAGGTCAGTATATATGGCTAGCCACATATATGCAACTGGAGAGGATGGTCGAGCAGAGGAACTGGGGCGAACACCGTGACGGCGGCCCATGGCCGGCGGCGCAGCCAGGCCACATGAGCAAGCTTCCCGACCTCCCGCCGTATGCATTCGTATAGCTACCAACATGAGCAGCAGTGAGTGGCCTGGTTGAGGCAAGGAGGACGATGGCGAGCACTCTGGGAGAGCCGGTGATCGAGGATCTGACCGGCCGGGCACGCGTTAGGGAGGCAGCGACCGGGCTCTTGGCTGAGCGCGGCGTCGCTGTCACCGCTAGCCGTGAGATCACCGGGGCGGGAGTGGCGGCGCTCAACCAGATCCGGCAGAAGTCTCGGCCGAAGCGCTCCCAACGGGGAAGCATCCGATGACGGCCACCGCAGCCATTCGGGCCGAGGGGCTCTCCAAGCGTTACCGGGAGGTCGCGGCTCTTCGCGACCTTGACCTCGAGGTCGCTCCCGGAGAGGTTCTGGGGTACCTGGGACCGAACGGTGCTGGGAAAACGACCACGATCCGACTCCTCCTTGGCTTGAGCCGCCCCACCGAGGGGCGGGCCGCAATCTTCGGGCTCGACTGTCAACGCCAGGCCGTGGAGGCTCATCGGCGGGTCGCCTTCGTGCCCGGAGAAGCGAGCTTGTGGCCGGCGTTGACCGGGAGGGAAACCCTGCACCTCCTCGGCCAAGTGCACGGTCAGTTCGATCAGGGTTACCGGGACGAGCTCATCGAGCGCTTCGAGCTGGATGTGTCCAAGAAAGTGCGAGCGTATTCGAGGGGAAACCGGCAGAAGGTCTTGCTCATCGGCGCGCTCATGACGCGTGCAGAGCTGCTGATCCTCGACGAGCCCACAAGCGGGCTAGATCCGCTTATGGAGCAGTCGTTCCGCGGTGCCATCCATGAGGCGCGCGACCGCGGCCAGACCGTCTTTCTGTCTTCTCACCTCCTGAGTGAAGTAGAGGCACTTTGCGACCGAGTCGCGATTCTGCGCGAGGGCCGACTGATCGAGACCGGATCTCTGGGAGAGCTGCGCCATCTCTCGGCAGTAACCGTGGAGGTGTCATTCGCAGACAAGGTGCCTGACTTGTCTGGGATCCCTGGCGTCGCTGGCCTCGTCTATGACGGGCGATCCATTCGCTGCCAGGTCCGCGGGCCGATCGAGCCCCTCCTCAGAGTCGTTACGGATGCCGGAGTTACCCGCCTCGTGAGCCGGGAGCCGTCGCTTGAAGAGCTCTTTCTCGCTCTCTACGGTGAGCGCGAAAAGGCCGCGGAAGAGATCGACGTTGGCAGCTGACCTCGCAGTGACCGGGTCGAGCACGGCGACCTCCCCGCGGTCCATTCTCGTTCGCTACAGCGCTAGGCGGTCGTTTCGATCCTCCGTGTTGTGGGGCTACGTCTTTGGCATCACCGTGGCGTCCTCGGCCATCAGCTATGGCCGTATCTACACGACCCTCTCCGAGCGGCAGCGCCTGGCTGATACTTTCGGATCGAACCACGCGGCGAGTGCCCTGTTTGGCCCGGCACCGCAACTTCAGACCGTGGCCGGTTTCACCGTCTTCAAAGTCTCGATGACCCTCATGATCATCGGGGCAGTGTGGGGGCTGCTCACCAGCACCCGGCTGTTGCGCGGTGACGAGGACGCCGGGCGATGGGACCTCTTCTTGAGCGGGCAGACCACGCGAGGCCGAGCCGTGGCTCAAGTGCTCTGCGGCCTCGGGGCGGCCGCCGCTGTTCTCTGGGCTATTACCGCGCTCGTGACTGCTGTCGTTGGGCGTTTCTCATCGGTGCGTATAAACGTCGGAGCTGCGCTGTACCTCGCGCTCGCCTTGGTGACGAGCGCGATTGTGTTCCTTGCCGTTGGAACACTGACGAGTCAGCTGGCTCCCAGCCGCCGCCAGGCCGCCGGGTACGCGGCCATGTTCCTCGGTGTCAGCTACGGCTTGCGGATGGTGGCCGATGCCGGCGCCGGTCTGCATTGGCTGGTGTGGACCTCACCGCTCGGATGGGTCGAGCAGCTCCGCCCTCTGACCCACCCACAGCCTTGGGCGCTGGCCCCGATCGCTACGTTCAGCGGGTGCCTCGCGCTGTTGGCCGTGTACCTCGCCGGACAGCGTGACGTAGGAGCGAGCACATGGCCCGGCCGCACAAGCAGAGCGCCGCACCTGGGCCTGCTCTCCGGCCCAACCGCCCTGACTGTTCGTCTCACTGGGTTATCGATCGTCTGGTGGGCGGCGGCCATCGCCGTTTCTGGGTTGCTTACGGGCATTGTGGCCAAGGCGGCAGGCACCACCATCGCCGGCTCCTCCGTCCAACAGGTTCTCTCACGCCTCGGTGCTCCAGGAAGTGGGACCGCGACGTTCCTGGGCATCACCTTCTTGATCCTTGCCATCGTGATCGCATTCGAAGCCGCTGCGCAGGTGAGCGCCGCACGATCTGAGGAAGCCGAAGGTCGCCTCGACCACCTCCTCGCCACCCCGATCAGCCGCTCCAAATGGTTCAGGGGGAGAGTATTGGTCGCCACGCTCGCGTTGATTGTCAGTGGCGTTGCTGCTGGCGCCTTCTCGTGGATCGGTACGGCCACTCAAGGGTCAGACATAGCCTTCTCGTCCGCCCTCCAAGCAGGGCTAAACGTCGTTCCGCCGGCGATCTTTCTGCTCGGTCTCGGGGCGCTGGGGTTGGGCTTCCGGCCTCGCAGGGCCGTCGCGGTGGTCTACGTGGTTTTGGGATGGTCAGCGCTTATCGAGCTGGTTGGCGGGTTCTTCGCCCAGAACCACTGGGTGCTCGACACCTCCATTTTCCACCAGATGGCCTCGGCACCGGCCGTCGAGCCGAACTGGCAGACAAATGCTGTGCTCAGTGGGCTTGGGATCATCGCGATGGTCCTCGGAGGATTGGCGCTCACGCGTCGCGATCTACAAGGAGAGTGAGATCGGCACTATGGCGAACTACCGCAATCGCTTCGGCCCCCACAACCCCGACGCGACGTACATTCCACATGCGTTCACGGAGCAGCTCGTCGATCTGGGCGAGGTCCAAATGAACTACGTGACCCTCGGCGACGCATCGAAACCGGCGTTGTTACTGATCCCAGGTCAGACCGAATCGTGGTGGGGCTACGAACGGACCCTCCCGCTGCTCGCCGAGCATTTCCAAGCGTTCGCCGTGGACTTGCGCGGCCAGGGGCGGTCGACGCGCACGCCGGGCCGCTACACGTTGGACAACATGGGCAACGATCTCGTCCGCTTCATCGATGTTGTGATCAGAAGGCCTACCTTTGTCAGCGGGCTTTCCTCCGGTGGCGTCCTGTCGGCATGGCTCTCCGCGTACGCGAAGCCGGGCCAGGTCATCGCCGCGCACTGCGAGGATCCTCCCCTCTTCCACTCCGAGACCCAGCCGCCTACGGGTCAGGGAGTGCGGCAAACCATTGGCGCGGTGTTCCATCTGTGGAGCACCTTCCTCGGTGAGCAATGGAGCATCGGTGACTGGGAGGGCCTACGTGCGGCCGCCCCCGAAAACCTTCCCGCATGGATGGGTGCCCCACCCGAAGCGCCGCCTCAGAACCTCAAGGAATACGACCCCGAGTGGGGCCGGGCCTTTTGGGAAGGCACGGTCGCCGCTTCATGTGATCACGAACGCATGATCCGCGCGGTAAAGGTACCGGTGCTTCTGACACACCACTACCGCCACGTCGACGAGGACACCGGGTTCCTCATGGGCGCCTTGTCGGATCTCGCCGCGAAAAGGGTCCTTGAGCTCCTGGGTGAGACCGGGGTAGCGGTGGAGTACCGCTCCTTCGAGACGATGGGTCATTCCATGCACGGCCAAGATCCGCAACTGTTCGCCGAAACTATCGCTGACTGGGTGTCGAACCGAGCGAGCTAACCAATGGCACATGGATCGGATCGGAACGTGTGTCACCACGGCACCAGCAGTCATGAAATCGCAAGAGCGATTCTGGAACGCGGCGGTGACACGCTCATCCTCTGTTCGCAATCGCGCCGCCAATGACCATGGGAGCACCTCGCCGACATCTGCCTTCCATGGTCGTTCTTTCTTGGAGAAGCGCTGTGCAACTCCGTTTTCCGGAGCCGGGTACGGAGGCCATCCCGACGGATCAGACGATCGCCACCGCGGACGGGCACAGCAGCGTCAACCTCGCCGACGCGCTGGTCGCCCTCTTCTTGGCCCGCTCATCAGATCTGTCCTGAAGCTGAGCGTCCGGGACATCGCGGCCGGGGGCTCTTGACCGGGGGCATGAGACGGCCGAGTCGGACGGGGAGCCCTCGCTCCTCAGGGGCCCCTGGTCGTGGCACCGGAAGCACCAGCTCCGACGGGCGTCAGACTCTGATCGCCCCTGCGACTTCGCCACCAGTTGACGCCAAGGACACCCCGTCCTATACTGACTGGGCAGTCAGTCATTGATTGGAGTTGCTATGCAAACCGTCGAGTCCGGACCACAGCTGGCTCTCGGGCATGGCTTGCAGGTCGGACCGGGACCACTACGGCGGCCTCCGGGGCGCACCGGCAGGCTTGGAGCCACCCTCACGATCATGGATCGGTTCACCCGTGGACCGGTTGCCCTGGTGGTTGGGTTGGGTGTCTTTTCTCTGGCCGGCGCTCTCGGCAGCCGGATCGGTGTGGCTGTCGCCGGTGGGTATCTCGTGCTCTTCTCTGCCTATTGTCTGCTGAACTTCTGGGTTTGCCGGGAAGCGCATTGCGTTTTGACCGGTCCCGGATTTGGCGTGATCGGGCTTCTCGGTGTTGTCGCCGCGCTCTGGCCTGGCAGCGGTATGTCGTGGTACCGGGTCAATGTGGAAGTTCTCGCGTTCCTGGCCGTCTTGGCGGTCGGATTCGCCTTTGAGAGGGCCGTGGCTGCCTCAAGCAGCCGGCGGGCCTGCTGTTAGATGGCCCGAGTTACGGAGTCGGCTCGCGAGGCGCGGCGTGAGCAGA
Organism: Acidimicrobiales bacterium; assembly: GCA_040414865.1. GTDB lineage: Bacteria > Actinomycetota > Acidimicrobiia > Acidimicrobiales > RAAP-2 > Palsa-461. The sequence goes on along the minus strand of JBEDUR010000002.1, from coordinate 1,493 downwards.
TCTTGGCCGCTGCCCTAGCGTGTTTCGCCGGGCGGGGATACCACGCCACGACGATGGCCGACGTTGCCGCCGAGGCCGGAGTGTCCAAGGGGACGCCGTATCTCTACTTCTCTAGCAAAGAGAGCCTTTTCCTCGCCCTCTACCAGGACTGGGACTGCGGCCTGGCGGATCGCATCCAAGCCGCCGTCGAGGCCCCCGACCTTCAGGCGTCCAACTCTCCACGCAACGTGCTGCGCGCTCTGATTCTCGCCGTGGGAGCACATGTCGAGGGGAACTCTGAGGCCTGCCGGGTATTGATGGAGGCCAGCCTCATGGCGGCCGACCAGCCGGAACTCGCCGGTGTGGTCCAGTCATCTCAAGCCGGCTACGAGCAGTCCCTAGCGGAACTGGTGCGGGCCGGAGTGGCCGCGGGGGAGTGGCCGACAAACACCGACCCGGCGGTTGAGGCTCAGCTCATCTCCTCAACCCTGTACGGCCTCATGGCCCGCTGGCATTTGGCTCCACGTTCTTTTTCGTGGCAGACGATTGCGGACGCTCTTGCCGATGCCGGGCAACACTGATCGACCAACGGCCAAGTTGGCGACCCAATACCGAGACTTGGTCGAATGCTCAGCGTGGTGCCGTCCACAGAGTCGCTACGGGAGGCGGGCGGGGCGAGCGGCGACTACAGAGCCCAACAAGGTTGAGCAGGAGGAGAGGGGGAGTCCGTGAGCTCCAGATACCTCGGTACCGAACAAGACCATCTCAGCCGTGCCGTACGAGCCTCCAACGATGAGCGACAACGCGTCATCGAAGAGTTGAGCCACCACTGCGCGGAGGGCCGCCTTACGATCGACGAGTTCTCAGAACGACTCAACATCGCCTATGAGGCGCGAACCCTCGACGAGCTGGATTCCCTGATTGGAGATCTCCCAAAGCCTGCCTACCCAGCGGAGCGGTCACGGCGAGGTGGCGCTGGAGGCACGCCAAACCGTCGTTGCTGGTGTTGGTGCTAAAGGTGCGGCGCTAGTCCAAGGGCGAAACCATCGCCAGCTACCCCGTTCGGGAGGGGTAGGGCTTGACGGGTCGTGAAGGCGGTTCAGGGCGGCACGCCGCATCGCCGGCTCCTTGCCCCTCGGGCGAACCTCGATCGGGAAATGGTAGTGCCCATGCCTTTGCAAAACGCCAGCGAGATCGTGCCTTTTTGGGTGTCGGGTCACGAGGAGCGTCGCAATCGACGGTGAGACTGGAGATCGACATCCGTCCGAAAGGTAGACAACCGTCCGAAAGGTAATGGCGCCGAGAACAGCGGGGCGCCGCCCGTCCTGCGACTCAAGGTAATCCTTTGGGCTTGTATCCCGACTGGAACATGAGGATGAAAGCGGATTTTCGAGCGAGACTACAGAAGAGTCCGAGCAAGGGCGGCTGGACCTTTGTCGTCTGGCCAGAGTCGGCCAGCTTCTTTGGAACCCGCGGTCTGGTGAAGGTAAAAGGAACTGTTGACGGCCTACCGT
>JBEDUR010000001.1:0-2071 GCA_040414865.1 Acidimicrobiales bacterium | reverse complement strand
AGGGTCACGCCACCATCGGGCCGAACCTCCAGGGGGTGGGTGCCGCCACCGTCGACTTCTGGGTGAGCTCGGGCCGGATGCCCGCGGCCGACGTGAAGGCGGTGGAGGCCGAACGCCGGCCGAGCCGCCTCACCTCGACACAGGCACTCGAGCTCGCGGCCTGGGTGAACTCGCTGTATCCGTCCGTGCCGGCCGTCCCGTTCCCGCACCTGGCCGGGGCCAACCAGTCCGTCGGTGCGGACCTGTTCTCCCTCAACTGCGCGGCCTGCCACACCATCACGGGCTCGGGCGACGCGCTGGCGTACGGCACGAATGCACCGTCCTTGGAGAACCGTTCGATCACGGCGCAGCAGGTCGCCGAGGCGATCAGGACGGGCCCGGCCAACATGCCGCGCTTCTCGGGCAACTTGTCGGACGCCCAGGTGCGCGACATCACCTCTTACGTCACGGGCCGCCTGCAGCACCCGACGAACCCGGGTGGATTCTCGCTGGGCGGCGTCGGCCCGGTGGCCGAGGGCTTCGTGGCGCTGCTGATCGGCGTGGGCGGCCTGGCCCTCGTGTGCTTCTGGATCGGAGAGCGGTCGTGAGCGACGCGGACCACCAGCCTTCGCGCACCCGGGTGCCGATGCCGATGGCTGCGCTGACCGATCCGCACATGAGCGACGCGGCTCGTCACCCCGAGCGCGTGGCGAACATCATTGCTTTCGTCTTCGTCGTCGCCATGGTGCTCTTCGGGATCGCCGGCGCTGCCTACGTGCAGAACTGGAGCCCGTGGGTCTTCGGTGGCGCCTTGGGGGGCGGCCTGTTTGCGATCGGCTTCGGGCTCACGGCCTGGGGCAAGTACCTCATGCCGCAGGGCCCCTTCGTCGAGGAGCGCCACCCGCTGGCCGGGACGCAAGAGGAGAGGGACTCGCTCGCCGCGGCGCTCGTCGAGCGCACGACCGTCGTCGTCAAGCGCCGCAGGATGTTGGGCTACCTGTTCGCCGGCGGTGCCGGGATCATGGCGATCGTCTTGGCGTTCCCGCTGGTGCGATCGCTCGGCCCGCTCCCCGGAGACGAGTTCGAGGTGACCAACTGGAGGGACGGGACGGTCCTGGTCGACTCCAACGGGCGTCCGATCCGCAAGGACACCCTGGTTCCCGGCGGGATCATGACGGTGTACCCGCGCAACCAGATGCGGGTCCAAGACGGACAGGTCTACTTCACCGACAACGGACTCGCCAACGACCAGACCGTGCTGATCCGGCTGCCTGGCGGCGCGTTCACGACGATGCCGGGACGCGAGAACTGGACCCCGGACGGCTACGTGGCCTACTCCAAGGTGTGTACCCACCTCGGTTGCCCCGTCGGTCTCTACGAGCAGGAGCTCGAGCTGCTGGTGTGCCCGTGCCACCAGTCGATGTTCAACGTGCGTGACGGCGCCGTGCCCCAGTTCGGCCCTGCCCCGCGGCCACTGCCCCAGCTGGCGCTGGGCTACAACGAGCAGGGGTATCTCATCGCCACTGCGCCCTATGATCAACCTGTCGGACCCGGCTTCTTCGAGCGGACCACATGAGCGACACTGTCATCAGGACGAAGCGCAGCGTGCGTCAGTCGATGGGCCCGTTCGGGCCGGTCGGCAAGCTGGTCGACGAGCTGGACGACCGGCTCGGGGTGGCCAAGGGCGGCCGCGTCTTCCTCGACAAGATCTTCCCGGACCACTGGTCGTTCATGCTGGGCGAGATCGCGCTCTACTCCTTCGTCGTGCTGATCGCGACGGGCATCTTCCTGACGCTCTTCTTCGTCCCGTCGACGAACCAGATCATCTACCACGGTCCCTACGTGCCCCTGCGGGGTCAGCGCGTGTCCGAGGCGTACGCGTCGACCGTGAACATCTCCTTCGGGGTGCGCGGCGGATTGCTCATCCGCCAGATGCACCACTGGGCCGCCGACATCTTCACCGGATCGATCATCGTCCACATGGCCCGGATCTTCTTCACCGGCGCCTTCCGCAAGCCCCGGGAGCTCAACTGGACCATCGGCATCCTGATGCTCATCCTCGCCATCTTCGAGGGCTTCATCGGGTACTCGC